>CAKPBB010000012.1 GCA_934140005.1 uncultured Clostridia bacterium | reverse complement strand
GCATTTTATTTTGCATTAAAAAGATGGGAAGACGCAGCAATAAAAAAAGAAATGAGAGAAACAGGTTTAGCAGAAGGCAGAGCAGAGGGTAGAGCAGAGGGAATAGAAGAAGGCTTAGCAAAAGGAAGAACCGAAGGAAGAGCAGAAGGTGAAAGAAAAAATAAAATAGAAACAGCTAAAAAAATGTTAGCTAAAGGAAAACAATTAGATGAGATAATGGAATTTACAGAATTAACGGAAGAAGAATTAAAAAATATAGATAATTTAGAATAATTATAAAACCATAAAGTTTCATAATTAAAGATTTTTAATAATTATAAAAATAATATCATTACTAATAAATTTAGTCAACCATTGCAAAATATTTTTTTGAAATAAATTTAAACCTATAAAAATTAGAAAGACACCAATATATAGAGAATATACTATTTGGTGTCTTTTTATATATATCTTTAATTATGAAACTTAAAGATATAATCCATAAAAACATAAAAGAGGAAGTCTAATGATAGAATTTGTAATAAAAATAAACAAATAAAAATTTGTAGCACTAGTATTGTATATTAGTGCTATTTGTGTTATTTATAATTATTTGTTGCAAATATTAAATCTTAAAATGGTTTTCTTTTAAGAAAACAAAGTAGCACTCGTTGTATTTTGTTTTATGGATTGATGAAAAGAGTTTTATCTTTCAAATAAAAATTGTTAAATAAAACTCTTTTCTACTAAAATACATAGGAGGAATACGATATGAGAGAAAAAACAAAAAAAGTTGTACATTTATGTCATAATAAATTACAAAGAAATAAGAAAATGTACAAAAAACAAAATGGCATTACTTTAATTGCACTAGTAATTTCAATAATTGTAATGCTAATACTTGCAGGTGTAAGTTTGAATGCAACAATTGGAGAAAACGGAATAATAACTCAAGCTAAAAACACAACATATATGCAAAGTATAGCTGTATTAGAAGAATATTTACAAACAGAGTATGTTAAATATTATGAAGATGCAGAAGAATATACAAATAAAGTAGAATTACTAGCTAATAAGATAAATGATTTATGCTTAAAAGATGGAACAAAAAAATATTTTACAATAGCAGAAAATGATAAATTAATAAATCATTATTTGATAAACAAGCAAGCTTTACCAGAAGAAATTAAAAGCCAACTAAATGGTGGAAATACAACAGAATATGAAAAATGTATGAGACTAGAAGATGTATATGGTGTTACTCCAGATTTGAAAGTATATTATTGTTCTAACGGAAGAGATAGTTTAATGGGAACAGCAACAACTTTAGAAGTTAATCCAAATACTTTGTTAGTAAAAACCAATCAAGATGCAGAAATAAAAAAATTGGTAAATGATACTTTAACAGATATGGGAATTACAAGTTCTGAAGATGGAATTACTATTGGAAATGTAACTGGAATACAAAATATAGAAGTTGATGGTAGTAAATATAATGTAAGTTCAATTAGTGCTTTTAATGAATTACCTAATTTAAAGAAAATAACTTTGAAAGATGTAAACTTAAATAATTTAGATGGTATAGAAGGATTAGTAAAGTTAAATTATATATACTTAAAAAACTGTCAAATATCAGATTATTCAAAATTATGTTCAGCAACTAATTTACAAACTTTGTATATATATTTACCACCAACAATGAGTCAAGAGATTGCTAATAGTCAAATAACAAATCTTGGAAATGGCTTGAAAAATGCTAATAATTTAAGTAAATTAACTACTTTGGGAATAAGTGGTGTAACAGATTATTTTGAAAGAAGTAATTTAGATATAAATGCTTTTGCTAATTTTAATTCAATAAGTAAACTATCAGATATATCTGGTCTTGATAATATATCTAGCACAATAAAAAATAGTGTTACTAGACTATATTTGAATCATACTAATATACAAAATATAAATGCTTTAAGTGGTTTCAATTCGATAAATAGAATTGATATAGAAGCAAATATTCTTTTAACATCACTAAATGGATTAGAAAATCATTCGAGTATTACCTCTTTAAATTTTCAACATTGTAGGATGCTAAATAGTTTAGATGGCTTAAGTGGTTGTACTGGCATATCTTATATCTTTGGACATAGTTGTTCGATATTACAGAGCCTAAATGGTTTGGAAGATGCTAGTAATATTAAATATATTTATATGCCTGCTTGTGATTTAGTTGATTTATCAGCATTAACTGAAAAAACTAAATTAGGTTCATTATACATAGGAGAAAATACTAACCTTGTTGATGTATCTCCTTTAGGAACTTTGATTGGCTTAAAGGAATTATCACTTGCTTCAAATACTAATATGGATGCAATAAAATTGAGAGAAGCTTTAGCAGATCCAGAAACTCATATAGCTAAAAATTGTGGTGGAAATTTTGCGATACCTCAAAAGTATTTGATATATTTTATGGATGATTCAGAGGTTTTTAATTTCAAAGACTATGGATTAACAGATGATTCAGAAGAAATAAATGCATTAAAATTTAAAACATCAGTAACTAAATTAGTTTTATCTGGAAACAATCAATTAAGTGATGCAAAGTTACAAGAAATTTTAAGCACTATGACAGGTTTAAAATCATTATCATTATATGGCTGTTCAAATTTGAAAAGTATAGATTTTATAAGTAAAGGAAAAGTTGAAAAAATCGTTGAATTGGATTTAAGAGGAACTTCAACAGAATTAACGGATTTAAGTAATTTAAATACTTATGCTAAAAATTTGAATCTACTATTAGTAGATAATCCATCAATTGAAATGAGCAAAATAGTTCCAACTATAAAAGTATTGTCTAATGCTACATGGGGATTATCTTCAAATTCACTATTTGGTAGTGATTCTACTTGGAGAGCTTATGGATTTCAAGTAGATGGTGAGTTAGAAAAATATTCATTTATAGGTTGTTCTGGAATTACAAATTTTAGAATAGATACATGGGACAAAAGTTATGGAATGCTGGATTTATCAGGCTTAGTAGATACAACTGTAATACATAATGGATATTTGAGTGTTAAATATCCATCATCTACTAAAACAATATATACGAGAGTAAATAGCGATTCAGATTTTTCTTTGATAAAAGAGTTAAATTATTTATATTTAAATGTAAATAGTTATAGTGAAAATGTAATCTTAAATTTTGTGAATAAAATGGGCAATTTAACTACTGATGAATTACAAATAAGTCAATATGGTATGGTAAACCTAAGCACTTTAGGAAATATTAAAGCAAGTAAGATAACTATTACTGGAAATTCAGGCAACCAGCAAGCAAAAATAGCAAGTCTAAAAGATTTTGCAAATGCAAACTATGTTAAAAAATTTACTATTCAACATTCAGCTAATCTACTAACTTTAGAGGGAATAGAAGATTTTTTAAATTTAGAATATTTGGAAATATATAATTGTAAAAATCTATCAAATATAACAGGATTAAGTTCTTGTACTAAACTTACTGAAATACATATCAATAATACTAAAGTTGGAGACATAAGTGAAATAGGTCAATTGAATTTATTACAAAAATTGTATTTAGGAAGTAACAATATTGCAGATATATCTAGTTTAGCAAATTTAACAAAAATCACAGAACTCGAACTTGCTTCAAATAATATAACAGATTTAAAGCCGTTAGAAAGTATGATTGTTAATGGAAAAATAGGAATTGAAACATTAAATATTTCAAATAATTTAATTCCTAATATGACAGTAAGTGGACACAATAATATTGAAATATTAAAGAATTTATGCAAAGCTGGTGTACAGACATTAAATATAACTAATACAGAAATAAATGATACTGGAAAACAAGAATTGAAAAAAGTATGCAAGAATCTGGTATACTAGCTTTCAAATAGAAAAATTAGTATAAATATTGCTAAATTTACATAATTCTGTTATAATAAGAATGTAATTTTTGGAAGCCCCTCGCGTTTTAAAGTAAGAAACTAAAGTTGCACATTTAGTTTTTTATATATAAAAATAATTATTTGGAGGTCTTACAAATGAAAAAGTTTAGAGTGTTCGCTATTATTTTTTGTATGATTCTATGTGTAACTTTGTTTACAGCTTGTTCGTCAGAAACGAAAGATTTTAGAGAGCCTTTTATTAGAATCCAAACTAGAATGGATGAAAATGGGCTGAGAGAATTTGATATGGTTTATCCTGCATATGAAACTCAAAAAGCAGCAGAAGAAAATACAATAACTATATATACTGATTACTTTGAAACTAAAGCTGATTACAATTATTATCGGTATATAAAGATGGAAATAGTTACGAAGAAGGGATTTTATAAAGATGAAAAATGCAGAGGCTATGGAAAGTATTTCATGTATAAAAGATCTTCGGAACATCCTGCGTATGCATACGTTGAAATAAAACCACTTTCTGAAAAAACGAGTGATACTGAGCTAGAAGTTGATAAAGAGAATCAAGAATCTACTGAACAGATGGAATATACTTTATCAGATGAAAGTTCAAAGTTAAATGAAGCGGAAGAAAGTACTGAGCAAAATGAAAAAACAGAAGAGTTAACATCTGAGGTAACAGTCTCTGATGATGAAAATTCGATTTCTGATAAGATTGACTTTTCACCGATTTATACTGAACTTGCTGGAATCATTGATGAACAAACCATTCAAGAGGATCTAAATGACTTTGCAGAAGGAAAATGGAATGGCGAAAAAAGGACAACTGATAATGTTGAGCGGTCAATATATATTCCATTAAGACTGTATACTGTTTCAGGCACATCAGTAAAGAGTGTCAATATAGACTATATTGGCGATTTAGAAAATGATGCAGGTAGACAATATACTCTTGTCGTAAACGGAAACACAGTTGAGAAATGGCAATATTTTAAGCTGACTGAAACATGGACAATCGAAGATGCAAAGGAATTTGTTGCAGTGGGAGCCATTTACTCTGAAGATGATGGTTCACAAGGTTTTGCTAGGATAATTGATACAAAAGGCGAAGAAATTTTGTATATCTTAAATGAGGATGGAGAAATAGAGAAAATCTAAAATTGAAAATCTTAACAAGTGCAATTGTTGAGTTGCTGGCTTGCCGTAAAAAAGCAAGCCAGCTTTTTTTATGTAAAAATTTATTGAATAGAAATTCTAATCAAACTTTTATACTGACCACCCATACTAAAGAAAAAATTATTATTTTGTTGTAAATTATTATTGTAAAAAAAGAATAATACAGGAGAAAATAAATGAGTGAAAGATTATATGAATATTTAGAAATATCGGATTTAAAAGATATGCTAAATAAAACAAAGGACTTATATGGTAATAGACCAGCATATAAAATAAGAGATAAAGAAAATAAATATAAAATATTTACACATAAAGAAGTTAGAGAAATGATAGATGCTTTAGGAACAGCTTTAATAAATATAGGACTTAAAGGAAAAAGAATAGCTATTATTGGCGAGAATTGTTATCAATGGGAAATAGCATATTTATCAATAGTTTGTGGTACTGGTACAGTTGTTCCTCTTGACAAGTCATTACCAGAAAACGAACTAAAATCTTTAATAGAAAGGTCAGAAATAGAAGCAATTTTTTATCAAGAAAAATATTCAGAAATTGTAAAAAAGTTAAAACTATCAAACAAAAATAAACTTAAGCATTTAATTTCTATGAATAATATTTCAAATGAAGATGGTATATATTCAGAAAGTGAATTAATCGAAGAAGGTAAAAAGCTTTTACAAAATGGAGATACAAGTTTTATAAATTCTAAAATTGATAATGAAAAAATGAGTATAATGTTATTTACATCTGGAACTACTTCAGCATCAAAAGTTGTAGCTTTATCACATAAAAATATTTGTACAAATTTAATGGATTTAGGAAGTGTTTTAGATGTGAATTCAGAAGATGTATTATTATCAATATTACCAGTACACCATGTTTTTGAGTGTACAGTAGGATTTTTATTTGCACTTTATAATGGAGCTGAAACAGTATTTTGCGATGGAATTAGACATATTGTAGAAAATTTAAACGAATATAAAGTATCTGTTATGGCTTGCGTTCCAGGAATATATGAAAGAATTTTCAAAATGATTAGTAAAAGCTTAGAAAAGCAAGGAAAGCTTCAACAAATTTTAGAAGATGAAGAAAAATACAAAAATGCAACAATGGAAAAAAAGAAAGAAGTATTTAAAGATATACATGATATGCTTGGCGGTAATATAAGATTACTTATAAGTGGTGCAGCATCACTTGATAAAAGCATCGAAGAAAAGTATAGAATGCTTGGCTTAAATCTTGTACAAGGTTATGGACTAACAGAAACTTCACCAGTAGTAGGAATAGGAACAAAAAAATATCATAAAGTAGGTTCTATTGGAAAAGCAGTACCAAGTGTATCAGTAAAAATAGTAAATCCTAATAAAGATGGTATGGGTGAACTTGCAGTAAAAGGTAATAGTATTATGCTTGGATATTTTGAAAATGAAGAAGCTACAAAAGAAGTAATGCAAGATGGTTGGTTCTTAACAGGCGATTTAGCTAAGATTGATGAAGAAGGTTATATATTTATCTGTGGTAGAAAAAAGAATGTCATTGTATTAAAGAATGGAAAGAATATTTTTCCAGAAGAAATGGAAGCTTTAATAAATAAAATAGAGGGTGTACAAGAAAGTTTTATATATGGAAAACAGCTTTCAGATGATAAAGAAAACATTAAGATAAATGCAAAAATTGTTATTGATAAAGAAGTGATAAAAGAAACATACAAAATTGAAAGTGATACAGATATATACAATATGATTTCGAGTAAGATAAAAGAAATAAATCAGATTATGCCTAAATATAAAGCAATAAGAGGATTTACAATTACTGAAGAACCACTAATAAAAACTACAACTAACAAAATAAAAAGACAGGCAAATTTAGATTTGATAAATAGATAGGAATTATATGATAGAAAGATTAGAAGAATTTAATAAAAAGTTAAATACAAAGATTTTAGGAAAAAAATTTAAGTATTATCAAGAGATAGATTCTACTCAACTTGAAATCTGGAGACTTGCAAACGAAAGTCAAAATGGACTTTTAGTAATGGCTGATATGCAAACAAATGGTAAAGGAACACATGGTAGAATTTGGTATACTTCAAACAATAATATAGCATTTTCATTTTTGATTGTGCCAAATTGTACAGTTGATAAATTAGATGGAATAACTATAGATATTGCTAAGATAATAGTTCAAATATTTGAAGAAACATTTAATATTAAAATTGAAATTAAAGCACCAAATGATTTAATGACAAAACATAAAAAACTAGGTGGAATTTTAACAGAAACAAAAGTGTTTGAAAATAAAGTTAAGTATTTAAATATTGGAATTGGAATAAATAATAATCAGATATCATTTCCAAATGAAATACAAGATATAGCAACATCAATAAAAAAAGAATTTAATACTTCAATTGATAGGCTTAAGTTTATAGCAGAATTTTGTAATCGATTTGAAAAATATCTAGTGGATAATGAAATATTATATAAAGAGAGGAACTAATATGAAGATAGCATTTTTATTTCCAGGCCAAGGTTCTCAATATGTTGGAATGGGAAGAGATTTATGTGAAAAATATGATGAAGTAAATGAAATATATGAAAAAGCTAAAAAAATTACAGGAATAGATGTAAAAGAAGTAAGCTTTGAAGACAAAGAAGAAAAACTAAACCAAACTAAATATACACAGTTATGTATTGTAACAATGAGTTTAGGAATATTAGAGGTTTTAAAGAAGAATAATATTCAAGCTGACATGACAGCTGGTTTGAGCTTAGGAGAATATGTTTCATTAAATTATGCAAATTCAATAGATACAGAAAATACATTGAAAATAATTCAAAAACGTGGAGAATATATGCAAGATTTAGCACCAAAAGGTGAATGGTCAATGGTAGCTGTTTTGGGATTGCCAGATAATCTTGTAGAAGAGGCTTGTAGTGAAGTGAAAAATGGTTTTGCAGTACCTGCAAATTATAATTGTCCAGGGCAAGTTGTAGTAAGTGGGGATAAAATAGGAATAACAGAATTGACTCAAATTGCAAAAGAAAAAGGAGCTAAAAGAGTAGTTGAGCTTAAAACTAGTGGACCATTTCATACAAAAAAACTAGAAGAGGCTTCAAAAAAATTAAAAGCTGAGTTAGAAAAAATCGAAATAAAAGTACCTGATTGTGTAGTTATAAAAAATTTAGATGGAAAGCCTTATAATGCAAATGAAAATATAAAAGAAATTTTAGAAAAGCACATAATAAGTCCTGTAAAATTTTCAGATTCGATAAAATATATGCTAGAAAATGGTGTAGATACTTTTATTGAAGTCGGTCCAGGGAAAACGCTAACATCTTTAGTAAGAAAAATTGACAGAAACGTAAATTGTATAAATATTTCAGATGTCGCATCTTTAGAAAGCGCAATAGAATTGCTAAATAGCTAATAAATTATTTTAATCACATATATAATGGAAGGAAAGATAAAAATGGAAGAAAATATAAAAGTAGCACTTGTAACTGGTGCTACCAGAGGAATTGGAAAAGAAATAGCATTAACACTTGCTGAAAACGGATTTAATGTAGCTTTAAATTATAGAAAAGAAAGTGAAGAATTAGAAAGTTTAAAAAAAGAAATAGAAAGTAAAAATGTTAAATGTCTTGCAGTTTGTGGTGATGTTTCGAATTATGAGCAAGTTGAGAATTTTGTAAAAGAAATAATTTCTGAGTTTGGAAGAATTGATGTGCTTGTAAATAATGCTGGAATAACAAAAGATATGTTACTTATGAGAATGAAAAAAGAAGATTTTGAAAGTGTTATAGATGTTAATTTAGTTGGAACTTTTAATGTTACTAAAAATGTAATTCCATATATGATGAAAGCAAGAAATGGAAAAATAGTAAATATTTCATCAGTTGTTGGAATTTCTGGAAATGCTGGTCAAACTAATTATTCTGCTTCAAAAGCTGGAATAATTGGATTTACAAAGAGTTTAGCAAAAGAAGTGGCTTCTAGAAATATAAATGTAAATGCAGTAGCTCCAGGTTTTATTCAAACAGATATGACAAATGTTTTAAAAGATGAAATAAAAGAAGAAATTTCTAAAAATATTCCTTTAAAAAGAATGGGAACTGCAAGAGATGTTGCAAATCTTGTTAGTTTTTTAGTATCAGAAAATAGTAATTATATAACTGGTCAAGTAATAAATGTTGATGGTGGAATGTTAATGTAAGAAAGGATTTTGAAATGGAAAGAAGAGTTGTAGTAACAGGTATTGGAGCAATTACTCCTATTGGAAATAATGTAGAAGAAACTTGGAAAGGAATTGAAGAAAAAAAGTGTGGAATAGATAATATTACTTTGTTTGATGCATCAACTTTTAAAACAAAATTAGATGCTGAAGTAAAAGACTATGATGCACTAAAATATTTTGATGTAAAGCAGTCAAGAAGATTAGATAGATCATCTCAATTTGCAATTATTGCTGCAAGAGAGGCTTTTAAAGATAGTAATATATCAAAAGAAAATACTAATTTAGAAAGAGTTGGAATTTTTGTAAGTTCAGGAATTGGAGGACTTAGAACAATTCAAGAGCAATGTGAAACAAATTGCTTAAAAAGTCATTCAAGAGTATCACCTATGTTTATTCCAATGTCAATTGCTAATATGCCAGCTGGTAATATATCTATAGAATTAGGCTTAAAGGGTGAATCAATATCAATAGTAACTGCATGTGCTTCTTCAACACATGCAATAGGAGAAGCATATAGAACAATTAAACATGGATATGAAGATTGCATTTTAGCAGGTGGAACTGAAGCTTCAATTTGTGAAGTTGGAATTGCAGGCTTTGAAAATATGAAAGCATTATCTAATTCCGAAGACAAAAATAGAGCTAGCATTCCTTTTGACAAAGAAAGAAATGGCTTTGTAATGGGAGAAGGTGCAGGTGTAATTGTTCTTGAAGAATTAGAACATGCTAAAAAGAGAAATGCTAAAATTTATGCAGAAGTTATAGGCTATGGAGCAAGTTCAGATGCATATCATATTACATCACCTTGCCCAGATGGAGAAGGCGGAGCAAGAGCAATTGAGAGAGCTATTATAGATGCAAATATTAATGCTAAAGATATTGATTATATAAATGCACATGGCACATCTACACATTTAAATGATTTAACAGAAACTTTAGCTATAAAACAAGTATTTAAAGAAAATAGCAAGAATGTAATGATAAGTTCAAGTAAAGGAAATATCGGGCATTTATTAGGTGCAGCTGGTGCTGTAGAAGCAATTATAAGTATAAAAGCAATAGAGCAATCATTTGTTCCACCTACTATAAATTATAAAGAAAAAGATGAAGAATGTGATTTAGATATTGTTCCTAATGAAGGTAGAAAAAAAGACCTAAATATAGTAATGTCAAATTCTTTAGGCTTTGGTGGACATAATGCAAGCATAATTTTGAAAAAGTATTCAAATGATTAGAAGATTAAGCATATTAGAAAGGAAAAATAAAAATGGAATATGACAAAATTAAACAATTGATGGAAGACATGGGAAATTCAAAATTGACTTCAATTGATATTGATTTTCCAGATGGTACTAAGATTAGCATGAAAAAAGAGAAAGAACAAGTCCTAGTTAAAGATGATTCAAGCGTTCATAATATAAATGAATCACATAAACAAGATAACAATATATCAAATTTGCAAACAAATGAAAGTGTAGAATTAAATAAAGAAGATGGAAATATTGTAAAATCTCCAATGGTTGGAACTTTTTATATAAAGCCAGCACCAAATGCAGAGCCTTATGTAGAAATTGATAAGAATGTAAAAAAAGGAGATACACTTTGTATAATTGAAGCAATGAAGTTAATGAATGAAATAGAATCAGAGTATACTGGAAAAGTAGTTGAGATTTTTGTAAAAGATGGTAGTCCAGTAGAATATGGTACTCCTCTTTTTAAAATATGTTAATAATCTAGTTATGAAGGAGTTTTATATGTTAAAAAGAAAAGAAATTGAAGAAATAATACCTCAAAGAGATCCGTTTCTAATGATAGATGAAGTAGAAGAATATATACCAGGAGAAAGTGCTATAGCTTATAAATATGTAAATGAAAACGAATGGTATTTTAAAGGTCATTTTCCAGGAAATCCTATTATGCCAGGTGTACTAATTACGGAAGCATTAGCACAAACAGGTGCTGTCGCTATATTGTCAATGGCAGAAAATAGAGGAAAGAACGCACTTTTTGGCGGAATAGACAAATTGAGATTTAAAAAGATGGTAGTTCCAGGAGACAAATTAAAGCTAGAAGTAAAAATAATAAAAAGAAAAGGTCCAATTGGTATTGGAGAAGCAGTAGCAACTGTAGATGGAAAAATAGCTGCTAAAGGAGAACTTACATTCGCCTTGGTAGATTAAGCTATATAATTAACTCCTATCTTATATGAGCTTGAATATTAGAACCATAGAAAGGAATAAATAAAATGAACAAAATATTGATTGCTAATAGAGGCGAAATTGCTGTAAGAATTATAAGAGCTTGTAAAGAAATGAATATAAAAACTGTAGCAGTATATTCAGAAGCTGACAAAGATGCATTACATACAAGATTAGCTGATGAAGCAATTTGCATTGGACCAGCACAATCAAATAAAAGCTATTTAAATATAAAAAACATTATAGAAGCAGCAAACATTACAGGAGCAGATAGTATTCATCCAGGATTTGGTTTTTTATCAGAAAATGCAAATTTTGCTAAAATATGTGAAGAGTCACATATAAAGTTCATAGGACCTAAATCAGAAGTAATAGATTTATTAGGAAATAAATCTAATGCAAAAGAAATGATGAAAAAAGCAGGAGTTCCTGTTATACCTGGTTCGGATGGTAGTGTAACTGGAATAAAAGAACTAATTTTGATATGTGAAAAAATAGGCTATCCAGTAATGCTTAAAGCTGCAGCTGGTGGAGGCGGAAAAGGCATTAGAATTGTTAATAAAAAAGAAGAACTAGAAGAGGCTTACAATATAGTAAAACAAGAAGCAAAGCTTTCTTTTAATGATGATGAAATATATGTAGAAAAATTTGTGCAAAACCCAAGACATGTTGAAATACAAATATTAGCAGATGAATTCGGGAATATAGTTCATTTAGGAGAAAGAGATTGCTCTATACAAAGAAGACATCAAAAAGTATTAGAAGAAACACCTTCAACAGCAGTAGATGAAAAGCTTAGAAATAAAATGGGTGAAGCAGCAATAAAAGCAGCAAAGATAGCTGGGTATACAAGTTGTGGAACAGTAGAATTTTTGCTAGACAAAGATAAAAACTTTTATTTTATGGAAATGAATACAAGAATACAAGTAGAACACCCTATTACAGAAATGAGGACTGGCATAGATATCGTAAAAGAACAAATAAAAATAGCAGGTGGAGAAAAATTAAAGTTCAAACAAAAGGAAATTGAGTTCAAAGGCCATTCAATAGAATGTAGAATAAATGCAGAAAATCCTAATAAAAACTTTATGCCATGTCCTGGAAAAATAACAGGAATAAATTTGCCAGGTGGAAATGGTATAAGAATAGATACAGCTATTTATGAAGGATATACAATACCACCATATTATGATTCAATGATAGCTAAAATAATAGCTTATGGAACAAATAGAAATGAAGCTATTAGTAAAATGAAAAGAGCATTAGAGGAATTAGTAATAGATGGAGTAGAAACAAACAGAGATTTTCTATTTGAAATAATTAGAAATCCAAATTTTATAAGAGGAAACTTTGATACTTCATTTATAGAAAAAGAAATTTTTAAACGATAAGAGTCTAATAGATAGAGGTAATTTGAATGATTGTAGATAAAATTAAGAAGAGGGAAAATTCAGCTAAAAATAAAAAATCAAATATTGATATTCCAGTAGGAAAATGGGTAAAATGTGATGAGTGCAAAGAAATCATATATAAAGATACACTTAAAGAAAATTTGAATATATGTCCTAACTGTGGTCATTACTTCAGAATGCATATAAATAGAAGAATTGAGTTAATTACAGATAAAGATTCATATAAGAGATTTGAACTAAATATAGATACAACTAATCCGCTCGAATTAGAAGACTATCCTAAAAAATTAAAAACACTTAGAGAAAAAACAGGATTAAATGAAGCAGTAACATGCGGAACAGCAGAAATAAATGGAGAAAAAGTAGTATTATGTATAATGGATAGTGGCTTTTTAATGGGAAGTATGGGGGTAGTTGTTGGAGAAAAAATTACTTATGCCATAGAACAGGCTATAGAACAGAAATTACCATTAGTAATATTTACTGTATCAGGTGGGGCAAGAATGCAAGAAGGAATAATTTCTTTAATGCAAATGGCAAAAGTAACTTCAGCATTAACCAAATTAGACAAAGCTGGTTTATTATATATAACAGTTCTTACAGACCCAACTTATGGTGGTGTAACAGCATCTTTTGCAAGTCTTGGAGATATTATTTTAGCAGAGCCAAAAGCAATGATTGGATTTGCAGGTCAAAGAGTAATTGAACAAACAATAGGTCAAAGTCTACCAGAAGGATTTCAAACAGCAGAATTTTTACTTGAACATGGTTTTATAGACAAAATAGTTGAAAGAAAAGACCTAAAAGAAACTATTTGTAAGTTAATTAAGCTTAATAAGAATAGTAAAGAAGAGGCAAATAAACTACATATAGAAAAGCAAACTACTTCAAAAAATGATAACCAATTAGTATTAAGCAAATCAAAATTAACTGCATGGGAAAAAGTAGAAATAGCAAGAAATCCAAAAAGAAAAACAGCATTAGATTATATAAATAGAATATTTGATGAGTTTGTTGAATTACATGGAGACAGAAATTTTAAGGATGATAAAGCAATTGTATGTGGACTAGGAAAGATAGGAAATCAAAATTTTACAATTATTGCAGAACAAAAAGGAAGAAATACAAAAGAAAATATTGAAAGAAATTTTGGTATGCCTAATCCAGAAAGCTATCGTAAAGGAATCAGATTTATGAAACAGGCTGAAAAATTCAAAAGACCTATAATTACATTTATAGACACAAAAGGGGCTTATCCTGGAATAGAAGCTGAAGAAAGAGGACAAGGCGAAGCTATAGCAAAATCAATGTTTGAAATGGCAAAATTAAAAGTACCAGTAATTGCTATAGTAATAGGTGAAGGTTCAAGTGGTGGAGCTTTAGCTTTAGGTGTTGGAAACAAAGTAATCATGCTAGAAAATGCTATATATTCTATTTTATCACCAGAAGGATATAGCAGTATTTTATGGAAAGATGCATCAAGATATAAAGAAGCAGCAGAAAAAATGAAACTAACAGCAGAAGATTTATTAGAATTAAAAGTTATAGATAAAATTATTAAAGAAAATTATACAGAGAATAATAATTCAAATATGTCGGAAGAGGAAAGCAATTTTGAAACTATTGCACAAAATTTAAAAGAAGAAATATGCAATAGCTTAGTAGAATTTAATAAGATGTCAGAAGAGGAAATTGCAGAACAAAGATATCAAAAATTTAGAAAGATGGGAGAAGTTAAATATGTTATTGGAGAATAAAAAAATCTTGATAATGGGAGTTAGAAATAAATGGAGTATTGCTTATGGAATAGCAAAATCTGCTTATGAAAATGGTGCAAAACTAATTTTTACATATAGAGATGAAACAGAAAAATCAAAATTAGAATCTTTAACAGAACAATTTAAAGATAGTAAATATTATTTAGTAGCAGATGCTTCAGAAGATGAAGATGTAAAAAATGCTTTTACTCAAATAAAAGAAGAAAATGGAAAAATAGACGGGATAGTTCATGCAATAGCACATGCAAACACAGAGGATTTACACAATGATTTTATATGTACTAGCAAAGAAGGTTTTAGCCATGCAAATGATGTTAGCGCATATTCGTTTGTTTTAATTTCAAGAATAGCAAAAGATTTAGAAATGCTAAACGAGAATGCAAGTTTGATTACTTTAACATATTACGGTTCAACTAAAGTTATCGAAGGATATAATGTAATGGGAGTTGCAAAAGCTGCACTAGAAACAAGTGTTAGATATTTAGCAAATAATTTAGGAAAAGACACTATCAGGGTAAATGCTATTTCAGCTGGACCAATTAAAACTTTGTCAGCAAAAGGAATAAAAGATTTTTCATCAGTATTAACTGTTGTAGAAGAGAAAGCACCACTTCATAGAAATGTTACAATAGAACAAGTTGGAAATGTAGCAACTTTTTTATTGAGTAATATGTCAGATGCGATAACAGGTCAAGTTATTTATGCTGATAGTGGATACAATATAATGGGATAATTTAGAAAGAAAAGCCCAAATTATATAAATTTGATAATTTGGGCTAGATTTGGTATAAATATTACTATTTAAATTATTTATTCTCGCTTTCATTATTTAAATCAACTATTTGAGGAATTTTGTTTCTGTTTAGCTTAAATGTTTCAAGTAAGCTACAATATTTATCAACCATACATAGTAAAAAAGCTTCTCTGCATTTTGGTATTTTTCTAAATGTAAGAGGCCACATGTGAGAGGAAATCATATTTTCTTCAATTAGGTTTATATCATTAAAATATAATTTAGCATTTTTAAGAGAAACTATAGGGTGGAAAAATCCATGAAGTCTATGTGTCATTGATTTTTCATGCCAGTCATATAAATAAAAATCATGTAGAAAAGCACCTCGTATTAGTGAATCTATATGAACTTTATAATTCTTTTCTTTAGCTATTTTATAGCAAATATAAGATACATTGTAGCAATGCTCAAAGGTTGTAGTTGTTCCGTGTTGAATGTATTTTTTCATATCAAAAACTTTATCAACCTTTTCAATTTCTTGAATTTTATTTAAAAAATATTTTCTATCTTCAAAACTTAACATTTTTGTTTTTTATAGTATATCCTTTCTATTATCTATCGTAAAATTTACAATAATAGTTTAGCATTATGAATACGTTTTTTCAAGATGGCGAGCTTGAAATTAAGAAAAAATATGATATAATTTATAAGAATTTAAGATGAATAAATCAAAAAGGAGACTAAATAAATGTATGTAGAACAAAAATTTTTTGTAGGCTTACAAGATATAGATATTTCAAATAAAATAACAAATAAAGCAATTTTGAGCTTTTTAGAGGATGCTGGTGGAATTCATTCAAACATTGCAGGATATGGTTTAAAAGATATAAAAAGAACTAATTTAAGCTGGATAATTTTAAATTGGAAATTGCAAGTGTTGAAAAGAGCTGAATATTCGGAAACAATTACTGTTAGAACATGGTCATCTAGTACAGACAAACTATTTGCATATCGTGATTTTGAGGTTTTAAATGAAGCAGGGGAGATAATTGCAATAGCAACAACTAAATGGCTTATAGTAGATATAAGAAATGGAAGAATAACTAAACTAACAGATGAGATTGTAAAACCTTATAAAACTGAAAATAGAAAAGTTTTTCCTAAGTATGAATTTCCAAAATTAGAAGAACCAGAAAAAATATTTTTATCAACATCATATACTATAAATAGACAAATGATAGATATAAATAAACATGTTCACAATATTTGTTATTATGATTTAGCCGAAATTGCTTTACCAGAAGAAATGGCTGATAAAGAGTTTAATAATGTTGAAATTATGTATAAAAAAGAAATTAAACTTGGTGAAACAGTTCAATGCAATTATTCAAAAGTAGAAGATAAAAATGTAATTTCAATAAAAAGTGAAGATGGAAGTGTGTTACATTCAATAATAAAATTGTATTAAGTGGTTTTTTACTATTCAAGTAAAAATGGAATCAAAAGAAGATGGTATTGAAAGATATACCATCTTAATTTTTATATTGACAAACATATATTCTCATGTTAATATGTATACGAACATAAGTTTGAAAGGATAATATATGGAAAGAACAATATTGCACGTAGATGTTAATAATGCCTTTTTATCATGGACAGCTGTATATATGCTAACTAATGGATATAATGTAGATATTAGAACTATACCATCTATTATTGGTGGAGATGAGGAAAAACGTTCTGGTATAGTTTTAGCCAAGAGTCCTATTGCTAAAAAATTTGGAGTAGTTACTGGCGAACCAATATATTTTGCAAAACAAAAATGTAATAGTCTTCAAGTGTTTAAAGGAAATTTTGATATATACAGAGATTTTTCAGATAAGCTATATAAACTTTTATTAGAATATACAGATAAAATAGAAAGATTTAGTATAGATGAATGTTTTATGGATTTAACTGGATTTTTAATAGGGAAAAATCCATTAGATATTGCTTATGAAATAAAAGATAGAGTACAAAAACTTTATGGATTTACAGTAAATGTTGGAGTATCTACAAACAAATTGCTAGCAAAAATGGCTTCAGATTTTGAAAAACCAAATAAGGTACATACACTATATCAAAATGAAATATCAGAAAAAATGTGGTGTTTACCAGTTTCTGAACTATTTATGATTGGAAAGAAGACAGTTCCAAAGCTTTTAAATATGCAAATAAAGACTATTGGAGATTTAGCAAAAACAGATAAAAATTTGTTGATCAAAAAATTTGGAAAGCATGGTATACTTATGTGGGAGTATGCTAATGGTATAGATGATTCTGAAGTTAATAATAAAGTAGAATTACCAAAAAGTGTTGGAAATTCAGTAACTTTGCCAAAAGATGCTCAAAGTAAAGAAGAAATTCATAAAATAATTGTTGCACTTGCAGAGCAAGTAACATACAGACTTAGAAAATATAATTTATTGGCAAATGTTGTAAATATACAATTAAGAACAAATCAATTTCATGATTATTCACATCAGAAAAAGTTGAATTATCCAAGTTCAAATACAAAGGATATTATAGAAATTGCAAATGAAATACTTGAACAAATGAACGTAACAGAACCAATTAGACTAATTGGTTTACGAGTTGATAATTTAGAAGGAAAAGAAGATTTGCAATTATCATTTTTCAAACCCGATGAAAAGCAATCAAATTTAGATAAAACAATAGATGAATTAAAACAAAAATATGGTTTTACTAAGATTACAAGAGCTGGAAAGCTTGATGTTAATGAGGTAAAGTATCAAGAAAAGAAATATAAAAAATAAAAGCAAACATTTTTTCGAAAATTACTTGACAAAGAACTTATGTTTGCTTATAATGTACTCAATTTTATTTATAAAGGCTTTTTTTCTATAAACTTTAAAATTTTTCTTCTGCAAGAGGATTGCGTTCAACAGCACTTCTAATTTGTTCATTATCAACATGAGTATAAATCTCAGTTGTAGAAATGCTTTCATGCCCAAGTAACTCTTGTAGAGCACGAATATCAACTTCACCATATTTATACATAAGAGTAGCAGCTGTATGTCTCAATTTATGAACAGAATATTTATTAGCTTTTTCAATTCCGGCTAATTTAATTTCTTGTTTTACAATATATTGAACTGTTCGTTTACTAATTCGTTTTTTTTGTTCACTTAAAAATAAAGCATCTCTTGAATCAAATTTAACAGCATCATGTGGACGAATTGCTAAATAGTCTTTTATTGCAGATATACAAGCATCATTTAAATATATAGTTCTTTCTTTATTACCCTTACCAATAACATTAAGTTTTCTATTTTCAAAATCTATATCACTAATGTTAATTCCAATTAGTTCAGACAAACGCATACCACAATTTAAAAATAGTGTTATCATTGCATAATCTCTTGTTCGATTATCATGGTTTCCATTAGAACCAGTTTTTGCAATAGAGGCAGTTTCTAATAGTTTTCTACTTTCATCTAGTGTTAAATATTTTGGAAGACGTTTATCCAACTTTGGACTTTCCAAATCTTGTGCAGGGTTATTTGGAATACGTTTGGTTTTATTACACAAATATGTAAAGAAAGTTCTAATACTAGCAGCTTTTCTTGCCAATGTTGCCGGTTTACTATTATAAGTTTCTTTTAAATAAGCTAAAAAAGCATGAATATCTTCTAATGAAATTTGTTTTACGGTTTCAATAGAAAAGTCGCTAATATTTATTTGCTTTATTTCTTCTTCGGATTTTATAGTAGTTAAACCATATTTATATTTAATAAATTTTAAAAAATGAGCTATATCATAATTATATTCTTTTACTGTACTATTAGATTTATTTAAAATAGTTGATATATAAGCTAAAAAATCATTTAAAAATTCTGGATTTTGGTCACTGGTAATCATAAAAGTTCCTTTCAATATAAAAAATATACTAATAATATAATTAAATTATATAGATAATAAAAGAAAAAAGTCAATGAAAATAGGAAAATTTGTTCACTAAAATAGAATTTAAATTTAAAAAATTTTAAATATAGGAAGTATAAAATTTGTTGATATTTATATTATTTTATGATATAGATATAATGTATTTAGGAGGTAGAAATATGCGTTTTGCTATAAAAAGAGGTTTAGTAATTGCTTTAGGAGTTTTACTACAAATTGCAGTATCATACTTAGGTTATATGTTTCTTATAAATAATATATATTGGGTAAAGATATTCTATACTTTTATTGCACTTATTTTAACTTTACTTTTAATAAAAGATAGTAAAAATTATGCATTTACTTTACCATGGATAATTATTTTAATATTGTTTCCTATATCTGGTGCAGTATTATATATTGTTTTAGGAAAAAACAAATTAAAAAGTAAAACTTTAAAAAATATATTAAAAAATGATAAAGAAAGTAAAAAATACTATATCCCAAACAATGAAATCGTAAACGAGATAAATAATAATACTAGATTAAAATATATATGTAATTATGCTAAATATCCTGTTACTTGCAATAATGAAACAGAATATTATCCAATTGGAGAATCTGGATTTGAAGCAATGGTTAAAGAACTAAAAAAAGCTGAAAAATTTATATTTTTTGAATATTTTATTGTTAAACCTGGAAAAATGTGGGATACAATATTAGAAATATTAACTCAAAAAGTTAAAGATGGTGTAGAAGTTAGAGTTATGTATGATGATATGGGCTGTATTGGAACATTAAAGAGTTCATATCCTAAAAAACTTGAAGGACTTGGAATTAAATGCGTTGTATTTAATCATTTAAACCCTCTTGCTGGTGTTATTATGAATAATAGAGATCATAGAAAAATATTGATAATAGATGGAAAAGTTGCTTTTTCCGGAGGAATAAATATTTCGGATGAATATATAAATATCGGAAGTAAATATGGACATTGGAAAGACAATGCAATAAAAATTAAAGGAGAAGCTGTTTGGAATTATACTGTAATGTTTTTATCGATGTGGAATTCTTTTAAAAATGAAGATGAAGACTACGAAAAATATAAATATAATTTTGAAAAGAAAAGCAGTAATAAAGAATATGTAGTGCCTTATGGCGAAACTCCACTAGATAATGAACTAACTGGAGAAGATATTTACTTAAATATTATAAATCAATCTAATGAATATGTTTATATTATGACCCCATACTTAATTATAGATACAGATGTTATTAACACATTGTGTTTAGCTGCTAAAAGAGGTGTAGATGTTAGAATTGTAATTCCAGGAATACCAGATAAAAAAATTGTATATACTTTGTCGGAATCATATATAGGCATTTTAGCAAGAGCAGGTGTGAAGATTTATAAATATAAACCTGGATTTGTTCATTCAAAAGTATTTGTTGCAGATGATAAGATGGCAACAGTAGGAACAATAAATTTAGATTATAGAAGTTTGTACTTACATTTTGAATGTGGTTGCTATTTTGAAAATGGAACAATAATCGAAAAAGTAAAATCTGATGTTGTTGATACAATTGGCAAAAGTGAATTGATTTTAAAAAAAGATATACATCCAAATATAATTAAAGGAATGTTTCAAGCTTTATTAAGAATTGTAGCACCTTTGATGTAGTAAAAATTTTGTAACTTTTTTCTTTCTTGTTAGTTTATATATCTGAAAGCAGGTATAAAATGGAAAAAGATTTAGATAAAAAATTGTACAATGATTATTTAAAAGGAAATAACCAAGCGTTTGAAACTTTATATATTAAATATAAAGAAAAAATTCAGTTTTTTGTTTACAATATCGTAAAAGATTATCAGAAGGCTGAAGATATAACGCAAGAAGTATTTATTTATCTTTTAAAAAAGCCAATGGATAATAAATATAGTTTTAAGTATCATATATATTTAATTGCTAAGAGTAAAGCTTTAGATTATTTTAACAAATCTAAAAGACGAGAGGAAATAAATCAAATTTATACATCTGAATGTAAAGAAAATATAGAAAAAGATGTATCTGAAATAATAGAGAGTGTAGAATTTAAAGAAAATGTTTTAGCATGTATAAACGAGTTAGAAGATAAATATAAAAATGTAGTGTATTTATCAAGTATTGAGGAATTATCTTATATAGAAATATCTTCGTTACTTGGTATATCAGTTTCAAATGCAAAAGTTATGGTTCATCGAGGAAAGAAAGAATTGAAAAAAATCCTGCTAAAGAAAGGATTATATGAGATGAAAAAAGTTTCGAAAATAATTGTCTTATTGATTAGTATAAGTGTTTTGTTCACAGGAATAACTTTTGGATATATAGCTTATAATAATTCAATTAAAAAAGAAGAAAAATTGGAAACAAGAGGTTTATTTGATGACGGAAGTGGTATTTCTTATTACGAAATAGATTTAATGGCAAATGATATGACTTGGCAAGATGATGTAAGATTGTATTATAGAGTTTTAACAAATGCAGAAGACTATAAAAAGTATAAAGATAGAATATCGGAATTTCCAGAAACTGATGAAATTGATTTTACCAATAATTTCATAGTAGTTGTAGCAAATGAGAATTATAGAGACTTTGATGAAATTGACATGGAAATTATGAATATTTATTCTGAAGATGGAACTACTAAAATTGTAATGAAACAAAAAGAAAATCCAAATATGGAAGACAATTCTAATGTTTGGTATGCTATTGCAGATAAATCAGAATTGAATGATAATGTTAAGATTGAAGTAGAACATAAAAAGTTCTATCATCAAAATATAAAAGAATTATCAGGAATATCTGAAAATTATTCTACAAATGAAGCAATAAGTGATGGATGTATTGTTGTAGAAGAAAATAAGATTATATCTGAAGATAAAGATGCAATTGATAAATTCATAACAAGTACTGAAAATGGAGAAAAAGCTTTTATAAGGGTATATAATAAATGCAACAATGAAATCCAAATAACAGATATAAATTTTGAAAATGGAATTTATTATATAGATACAATTGAGTTTCAAGATGGGAACTTGATAAGAACATATCATTCTACATATAAAAAATTAGAAAAAATAAATACAAGTGATGGAAAAAACACGAATACAATATATATGTTTTCTCAAGGAAGAGATCCAAATTCAAACGAGTATTTAGCAATTATTCAAAATTGGTTAAAGAATTGACAAAATATGGGGCTGGAAAAATGAAGAACAAAAAGAGATGTTAAAACAAAAGAATTGAATTTTCTGTATAATTGTGATAAAGTTATTCCAGTTAAATTAAAAAATTAAATACCAGTTCATAATGCTGGTATTTTCAGAAAGGAATTTATAAAATGATAGAAATTTTAAATAAAATCAACAATCCAGAAGATTTAAAAAAACTAACATATAGTGAATTAGAGAAATTATCAGAGGAAATAAGAGAACTTTTAATAAAAAAATTAAGTATTCATGGTGGACACTGTGGACCAAACTTTGGAATGGTAGAAGCAATAATTGCAATGCATTATGTGTTTAATTCTCCAGTAGATAAATTTGTTTTTGATGTTTCACACCAAAGTTATACACATAAGATTCTTACTGGAAGAAAAAATGCTTTCATAAACGAAGAAAACTATGATGATGTAACAGGATATACAAATCCAAATGAAAGTGAACATGATATGTTTAATGTTGGACATACCTCAACTTCAATAAGTCTTGCTGCAGGACTTGCAAAGGCAAGAGATTTAAAAGGTGAAGACTATAATGTTGTTGCTGTAATTGGAGATGGTTCATTAAGTGGTGGTGAAGCTTTAGAAGGACTAGACTTTGCTGGTGAGCAAAATACTAATTTTATTATTATTGTAAATGATAATGATATGTCAATAGCAGAAAATCATGGTGGTTTGTATAAAAATTTAAAATTACTAAGAGATACAAAAGGTACTAGTGAATGTAATCTATTTAAAGCAATGGGATTAGATTATGTATATCTTGATGAGGGAAATGATTTAGAAAAGTTAATTTTATTATTTGAAAATATAAAAGATATCGATAGGCCAATAGTAGTTCATATCAATACAGAAAAAGGTAAAGGCTATAAATTTGCAGAAGAAAATAAAGAAGATTGGCATTGGACTGTACCATTTGATATTGAAACTGGAAAAAGTAAAGTTACTTCTGGCGAGAACTATGCAGATTTAACAGCTGAATACTTGCTAAAGAAAATGAAAGCTGATAAAAAAGTAACAACAATAGTTGCAGGTGTACCTAAAAATATAGGATTCAATAAAGCTAGAAGAATTGAAGCTGGAGAACAATTTATAGACGTAGGAATTGCAGAAGAACATGCTATTGCATTAGCATCTGGAATTGCTAAAAATGGTGGAAAACCAATATTTGCAACTCATTCAAGTTTTATGCAAAGAACTTTTGACCAATTATCACAGGATTTATGCATAAACAACAATGCAGCTACAATTTTGGTAAATACAGCATCTGTTTATGGAATGAATGATGTAACACATTTAGGTTTATATGATATTCCAATGATTTCTAATATTCCTAATATGGTATATTTAGCACCAACTTCAAAAGAAGAATATTTTGCTATGTTAAATTGGTCTATTGAGCAAAATGAACATCCTGTTGCAATTCGTATACCTTGTAATGGAGTTGTAAAAGATGAAAGAAAAGTTGATACAGATTATAGCAATCTAAATAAATATAAAGTTGAAAAAGAAGGAAACACTATAGCTTTAATAGCTTTAGGAGATTTTTATCAATTAGGTGAAGAAGTAGCAAAGGAAGTAAAAAATACATTAAATATAGATGTAACTTTAATAAATCCAAGATATATCACAGGAGTTGACGAAAAACTACTAGAAGAATTGAAGAAAGAACATAAAGTAGCAATTACTCTTGAAGATGGAATATTAGAAGGTGGATTTGGAGAAAAAATAGCAAGCTATTATGGTGATAGCAATATGAAAGTAAAAAATTATGGAATTAAAAAAGCCTTTTATGATAAATACATTGTAAATGAACTTTTAAAAGAAAACAGAATTACAAAAGAGCAAATTGTAGAAGATTTAAGTAAAATGATTTAATTATAATTGAAATATTATAAAATGTTAAATGAGATATGTGAAAAGATGAAGTAAAATGTAAATGTTTATTTCAAAATTGCATATCTCATTTTTAGTATAATATTATTCATAAAAAATCATTAAAAATTGTAAAATAATTTGTAACCTTTTTTATTTGATTGTCAATATATAGTTGTAAGGTATCTTAAAAATATTAGGAGTTTAGATCTAAATGAGCAAGAAAATAATGGATAATGAAACAAAACAAAATCTTGATTTAGAAAATATAGTTAATGAGTATAGTGGATATGTTTATAAAATAATAGTAAATATAACTGCTGGAAATATGCAAAACGAAGATATTGAAGAAATCATTTCAGATACTTTTTTTATTTTATGGAAAAACAGAGAAAAAATTGATTTTAGTAAACAGCTGAGTTCATATATAGCTGGAATTACTAAGAATTTGATAAAAGAAAAAAGTAGGAAACTAAAAATAAATTACAACATTTCAGATTTTGAAAATGTATTTTCAGATGTAATTACTACAGAAATACAATATGAAAATACAGAAAAAATCAATATAATTGAACGAACTATTGAACAAATGAAACAAGAGGATATTGATATATTTAACTTTTTTTACTATGAAAATAGAAAAATAAATGAAATATCTAAAATGCTTAATTTAACAGAGTTTAATGTTAAGTCAAGATTACATAGAATTAGAAAAAAACTAAAAAAAGAATTATTTAAAGGAGGATATAGTGATGAAAAATATAGACAATAGTAAAATTTTAGAAAAAACAAGAACAAAAATTTCTATATCCAACTATATTTGGGAGGAAAATAATATGCAAAAGAGAAAAAACATATTTAAAACTTTTGCAGCTTCAGTTTTAATGATAAGTTCTTGCACAAGTATGGTATTTGCAAAAGATATATCTAACAAAATATATGAAAATGTATTTTTAACAGGAAAAGGAACAGAAATTGCTATTAACAATGGATATATTGAAAATACAGAGATGCAAGCTAAAGAATCAGCAATATCAACAACTATGAAAAATGAAGAAGATGGCAAACAAATTGAAGATGTAGATACTAAGATTAAAATAGATGATTTTATTATGGATGACTATAATTTAAGTTTAACAATAAATGTAGAATTGTCAGAAAAAGTAAAAGAAATAATATCTCCAGAGGATATATGGGAAATGAATTTTCCAGATTTAGTAATTACAGATGAAAATAATACAGTAATAAACGAAACTACTGGTTTAAATAGTTTTATACAAAATAGAGGAGAAAATCCTTTAAAAGTTACTTATAATATTTATACAGATAAAAACTGGAAATTTCCAAAAGCACAAAAGTTAAACTTTTCATTTAAAACAATTAAAATTTCAAAATCTGATGAAACCAAATATGGTGATGAAGAAATTACATTAAATGGTTCTTGGAGTTTTACAGTCGATGTTCCAGAAAAAATGTATAATAGAAAACAAATAACTTACAAACAAATTAGTACAACTAATAGTGATTTTAATGTGCTTACAGCTTCTACATACGAAACTGGAACAAATATTAAATTAAAATTCAAAGCACAAAAACATTTAGAAAAACCAACAACTCCAGAACTAGAATTTTGGAAAACTTTAGATAAAGATGATGAGTTAAAAACAGTAGACATATATAATTATTTATTTAAAAAACTATGCTATACAGATGAATATATAGAATATTCAAATGCTGAATTTGAGATATGGAAATTTGATAAATATATTGTTAATGAAAATGGTGATAGATTTGATATGTCAGAAGGTCCAAATTTTAATGGTAGTGGTTATATAGATGATGATGGAATATATGAATCAACTTGTACATTTGATCTAACACAGTATGATATGACTGATAGAATAACTTTATATGTAGACTATCATGGAAATAAAGCTGAAATCGTACTAGAGAAGGTTGGTGATTAAAATGAAAAATATGCTAAAAAGTAATAATTTAATTATTAAGATCGTATCAATAATGCTACTAATAACAATGCTTACAGCAATTTTTAATTGTACGAAAGTTTATGCAAGTGTTGAAGCAGATAATAAAGCAAGAGAAAAAGCTTTTGAAAAAGCTTTCACAGAATGGATTGAACAATTTAAAAGTGAAGATACACCAGAAGAAAAAAGAATTGTTGATTATCAAATGACAGGCTATGGAATATCTAGTGATTTAGAAAGTGAAGTTTTAACTGCAAATATAAGTTTTAATGTAGTTCCATATTCTGAAGAAAATACAGTTTGGCAAAAAGCTGGCAATAGTTGTTTCATAAGATCTCTGGTAGAAAATGGTGAATATAAACTAGAAAGAATTTCAGAATTACCAGAAAATTATGATAAATTTGTTGAAAAATTTGAAGAATATAAAAAAGAACATCCAGAAATAGATGTAAAAACTGAAAAAGTAGTTGAAAATAGTCAAGCCAAAAAAGCTGATTATAATAAATCAAACACAGTAACTAAAATATCAATAGGTGTATTTGCAATTTCACTAGCAGTATTTATTTTAATGTTAGTTTTAGTAATAAGAATAATTAAAAATAAATAGGGGGATTATTTATATAAATAAAGCACCACTTATGTTAAATTTTGTTTTGATATAAGTTAGGTGCTTTTTATTATTTAGAAGCGAGTTAAGACTATATCTGATTTTTAATAATAATTTGTAATAGTTCTGTAATATATATTTAATTCAAAGTTAATTGATTATGTACTGAATTAGCTATAAAATTAAGTAAAATGGATAATAAGAAGAAAAAGTAAGAGGAAAATAAAATGGCAGATTTACCAGCAAAACAAAGTGTATTCACAAGAGTAAGAAATAGTATCTTAAATGCAGGAATTTCAAATAATTTTACAAGAAATATTATAGCAAATTTTGCACCTAATATGATGAAAAATTACATAGCAAATGGTGCAATTATTCAAACTAACAAAGCAAAATTATTTGATAGTTTAACCCTAGAACAAAAAGAAAGATATTTTTCAGATTTTGTACCGATTTTTTCAGCACATAATAGTGAGATAAGCTTAGATGAAATTCTAGAAAAAATTCCGTCAGAAAGAAGATTAGAACAATATAATAAAATTTTGGAAACATATGAAAGCCAATATTCTACATTTTATCATCATCGTATTTTAGAAAGCTGTCTTATGGAGTTACCAGAAGAGATGAGGAAATTAGTAACAGATAAAACTTTCGAATATTTAAAAGATGATAGCAATGTAATTATAGAAATTATGAGAACCCTTTCTCTTGAAGAACAGCAGAAATATTATAAGAAAGAGTTCGAGTATTTTAAAAATGATGTTAATAAAACAATAGGGTTTATTAGAGTATTAAATAAAAATTTACATCCAGATATAGTAGATGATGTTTTTGAAGTTCTTGGAAAACTTGATTTGGATTATCAACCAGATCAAGAGAAAATGTTTGAAACGGTTGGTACTTTAGATTCAGAAGCAAGAAATATGAAAATGTGGCATGTGTTAAATGAAAATAATGTAAATGATGCTGATTTTGCAGTTGTTCTAAAATTACTTTCTATGAATAGATTTTCAAGAGAGGGAAAGATAAAGGATGAATTATATAGTTTCATAGAAAAAAATGGTTTACAGTTATTAAAAGAAGAAAGAATACAAGAATTTCAAAAAATGTCACGAGGAAGAAGTTCAGTAGATATTGAAGCAATAACATATGATTCAATGAATAAGGAATATAGTAGACTGGTAAATGAATTTCTTAATAATAGAAATAATGCATCATATATACATGTACTTCAATCAATATCAAATCTTTATACTAACCTATCATTAGATGCAACAACAAGAACTCATTTGAAACAATGTAGACAAAGTACATATATGGATCTTTTTTCTTTACTAAATGATAAAGAAAAAAATGATTTATCAATATATACTTTGGATAAGATATGTGAAGATGAGCCAAATTATGTTGTTGAACAAGAAGAACAGCTTAATAGAGTTTCAAAAATTGTTAATGAGACAAATCCTAAAACAATAGAACTAGCTCAACATGCTATTAGTGGGATGTCAAAAAATTATAATAGTACTTTTATAAATAAAAATTATGGTATCTTAAAGCAATTTGATTTTCAGACAAGGAATACAGTTTTAAGAGATGTCTTAAACGGTGACGTAACTGACTCAAGATTTGGTATGATTATAGATTTTATAAATATACCAGAAGCAAGAGAAGAATTTATTCAATTTTCGGTAGAAAATGATGTACATTTAACGTTACAAGAAAAATTAGATGATATTCCTAAGACACTTTCAAATAATCAAGTAAAGAATTTAGCTAATTTTTTAAGCCAAATAGAATGTAGCCAATTTATAAATAAATATGACAATAAAAGTGATGAAAGATTTTTAGATATTGTAAATAAAATATCTGACATATATGATAAATATTCTAAATATGGTATGTCTAAGGAAGAGGTACTAAAAGGAAAAATAAACGATTATAAAGCTTTATTTTCTAAAATACCACCTGAAAATAGAAATAGACTATTTCAATTAGCTATAGAATCACCTAAAAATTTTGAATTTTTAACTGATGTATTAAGTGAATGCTCTTTAGAAGAATTGGGGAAAATTTTTAGCAAAAACATAAGCTTGCCAAAAGAAAAAATAGTTGAATTGATTATAACTAAAAAAGAAATAGCTATGAAATTGTTATTTTTAGATGGTGATGTTGATAGAGAAAAACTAACAAGCTTAGTAACTTATAATCAATTAAAAAAAGGAAGTGCAATAGACTTAAACTCTGTAATTTCAAAGTTATATATGAATAATATTGGAAAAGATAAAGCATTTTTAATTCATGACCTAAATAGTATTTATAATTTGTTTACTTATAATAATATTCCAGAATTTTTGAAAACTTTTAGACTTTTTCAACTAGGAAATTTTTATACTGCTTATAATAACTCTATACAGTCGTTTGAAGGAAAGACACTAGAAGAAAGAGATACTTTTATTTTAGAGGATCTGTTTAAGATTTCTTTAGATTCAAACAGTGAATCTTTAAGAGAATTTGCAGAAGTAATAACAGAGGGAAAACGATTAACTACATTACTTCAAGTAAATCCAGAAGAAAAAATAAAAACGCTATCTGTTGAAGAAAGAGCTTTATTAGAACAATATAGAGATACTTTATTTGATTTACATAATATTACTACTGAAGTGAGAGATACAGGAAGAACTAGAATAGAAAAAACTGATGATGTAATTAACGATTTAAAAATTTTAATATCTGTTTATTCAGATAATAAAGAACATAATAGTAGTTCAAAAAATATCGTATTTAACCCAAATAAAATAATGGATGAGTTATTTAAAGGATTTGTTACAACTACCATTAGACCTAAAGCAATGCTTGAATATATGGATAGAGTAAAAGAAAATTCAGATGCAAGACATTTACAAATAGAAGAGCAACTAAAATCAGGAAAAATGCATTTGCAAGAAGGTGATTTTATAAAAGGAATTCAAAATTTTGATGACTATATACCAAGTATGCTACGAGATGGAATAAAAAGTGGTGAATTTAACCAAGAACATTCTCATTCTGATTTAACGCCACTTGATGCAGATTTTGGCTATATATCATCAAAAAACATAACTGGTGAAGAAACTTATGATTATAACATTATTCTAACAACTATTAGCGGTGGCTACGGTTCAAATTATCTTGTATTAAAACAATATGCAGAAAAATTAGGAGATAGACAAGAAGATTTATTTGATCAAGGACATTTTTCAGGCTCAACAGATTTTTATGCATTAGGAAATGGAACTTCTGCTGAGTCACGATATATAAGAACTGGTATTCCAATTACTGATGTTGATTATATTGTTAGTCAAGATTGGAATCCTAAAAATGGATATGAAATGGCAATGGCTGGAATGTATATACCAGTTATTGATTCAAAAGGTGAAGTAGTATTTTCATCTGAAGACTATAAGAAAATTCGTGAAGAAATGAGAGGATTGTCTCGTTATCATGCTGAAGATATAGTTGTAAGTGATAAGGCTAGAAATATGGAAGCACTTTATGAAACATATAGAAAAGTTAGTACAAAATCTGCTGAAGAAACAGAAAAAGAAATTGAGGCTGTAAAAGCATTGGTTGAAGGCAAAGAAGATGAAACAACATCAAAAAAGAAAAAAGCAACGACAGATTTTATAAAAGGATACTTTGAAAGTAAAGGAATAAGAGTAGTAGATGATTTAAGTCAAAACTTATCAGCTAATTCAGTAGAACTAATAGATACAGGCTCAACTGGTAGAGGAACTAATGTACCAGGAGATGGTGATTTTGATTTTATGCTTAGACATAATTTGTCAGATGATGTTTTAGAAGAATTGACACAAAAAGTTGGAGAAATAACACCAAAAGAAGATTTTGCAATTGTGAGTGATGGTTTCCGTTCTAAAGGTGCTGTGCTTCCAAGTGGAGAAGTTGTAGATATAGATGTAACAACAGCAAAAAAAGATTTAGCTTTAAGCTATTCAAGTGATATGTGTGTAAGAGACAGATTAGACAATATAAGAACTCATAATCCAGCAGATTATAATTATGTACAAGCTAATATAATTATGGCTAAAAAGATATTGAAGGCTGAAGGAGTTTATAAAAAAGCAGGTAGTACTGGAGCAACAAAATACGGTGGATTTGGAGGAATTGGTGTTGAAAATTGGGTGCTTCAAAATGGTGGTTCATTTGAGCAAGCGCTAGATACTTTTATGGATACGGCTAACCAAGTAGTAGATTACAATGATTTTAAAAGAAAATATCCTATTTTCGATTTTGGATTTAATCATAGAGAAGGGAAAACTCGACATGATCGATTTAGTGCTTTTTTAGGTGTAGATGGTCAGTATCCAATAGGTTTTAATTATGTTAAAGAAATTTTTCCAACTCTTCAACAAACTATGACTTTAGAAAACGAAAAACAATCAGAAAGAGAAAATGGCATCGAACCAGAATCTCCACTAATGCAAAGTATTTCAGCAAAAGGATTTGCAGAAGCAGGAAAAAATAAAAGTGGTTTGAGAAATAAATTTAATTTTTCACAAGTACGTGGTTTGGTAGCAAAATATATGTCTATGCAAAGCGTACAACAAGAAACACGAAATACTAATAACAGTTTGGAGGAAAAAGATGATTAAAGAAAGTAATTTTAGAAGAATGGCAACAGAAGTCTTAGCAATAGTGGATTTATATCCAAAATCAACAAGAGATAAAATACCAGCAAAACTTATAGAAGAATTGCAAAGAAATAAATTACCAGATTTAAAAGTAAATTTAGACAAAAATAAAAAACTTCATGAACAAGATATATGTGAAGAATCACTTGTAATGACATATATGATTTATAGAAGTTATATAGCATCACCAGAAGAACAAGTATTATTTGATAAAATTTTAAATAAATTTGATGAAGAAACTAGAAAGAAATATGACCCTAATAATATCTTCAAAAAGAAAGATGAAAATACTAGTAATGATGGACAAAGTACAGATTCACATTCAGAAAGATAAAATATAATTCTAGTTAAAGACGGTCTGGTCAACCGTCTTTTTTTTATGTTTGATAAATTACAAGAAATATTGACATTAAGCATAAAATGCTTATATAATAAATACACAAAGAAAGCAGAAAAAAGCTAATTTTACAATGAAAATGAGGTTGAATTTTATGAAAAATATATCAAAAAAGAAAATTTTAATATTTGTTATTTTAGGAATTATTGTATTTAGTATTGGAATTTGCAGTGGAATTTATATAAAGACTCGTATTGATGAAAACAAGGCAATTGCAGAAAAAGAAAAGCAAACTAGTTTAACAAAATATATTTCTGAAAGTGAAATTGCTAAATTAAAAGAAAAAGTAAAAAGTGATGAAGAAGGCTATGGCAATAATTACCAAGAATTTGAGCTATATTCTTATGCTGCTTATAGAAAAGAACCAGATAGAATATATTTTAAATCTTCTAAAGTTGGTGCTTTTTATGTTTTTGAAAAAGACGATGAAAACTATGCACATTTGCTAGAAGTAGTTAAGGATAGAATGCATTATTCTGTAGTAGATGACTATAATTTAAGATGCTTTACACCAGTAACTATAAAGAAAATGATGTTATCTGGTGAAAACTATATTATTTTTGATTATAATAATCAAGATTTGTCTGAATTTGATGGAGATTATAATAAAGACATTATATTTAGCTTTTCAGAAAATACTAGACTTTATAGATTAGTTACATATTTATCATATTATAAAGAGCCTATCACTTTAGAAAACTTAAACAGAAATGAATTTGCTGATAATACATCACTAACTGGATATCAATATATGACATTGGGTGAGATGGATTAAATATGAATGTTATATTTTTAGACATAGATGGTGTTTTAAATTCAGATGAGTACATAGATTCTATAAAACATTTAGAATTAAAACCAGAAAACGAGATAGATAAAGAAAAATTAAAATTGCTAATATCAGCTGTAAAATTAACTAATTCAAAAGTTGTTTTAACAGCTTCAGGAAGATACGGGAAGATAGGAAAATATTTGATTTCAATTCTATCTCAATTTGGCATACCAACAGATGTGACTCCTCACATGAATAGTGAAAGAGGAAAAGAAATAAAAGCTTGGTTAAATCAAAATAGAGATGTAGATAATTTTGTAATATTGGATGATGAAATTTTTGAATCATATGATAATAAATTATTATCAAAATTGATAAAAATATCAAATGGAAATGGACATAATTTGGGAGAAGGTATTCTTCCAAAAGATATTGAAGAAATTATAAAAAGACTTGGAAAACATAAAAAATTAGAAACAAATGATGATTATGATGAAAGATAAAGAGATAATCCTAACATAATAAAATTAAATTTTACATTTACAAATACCCCTGTAGGGTATATAATATTTGAAATCGATAAATAAAAATGGAGGGTATAAAAATGAAAGAATGTACAATTAAAGTTGAAGGAATGGTTTGTGGAGGTTGCGAAAATAGAGTTAAAAATGCAGTATCAACAATTGATGGAGTTGAAAGTGTTGTTGCAGATCATAATACAGGAATAGTAACTGTAACTTCAAAAGAAAATTTAGATGTAAATCAAATAAAAGAAAAAATCGAAGATATAGGTTTTGAAGTGAAGGAATAGGATATGCAAAATATAATTTTATCAATTGATGGTATGACATGCAGTGCTTGCTCAAATGGTTTAGAAAAGTATTTAAATAAACAAAATGGTATTTTTAATGCAAGTGTAAACCTTGTTATGGCAAATGCTACAATAACCTATGATGAAAAAATCTTAGACCAAGAAAAAATAGAAAAATATATTAAACAGGCAGGTTTTAAAAGTTTAGGATTATTCAAAGAAATAAATGTAGAAAAAAGTAGCAAAAAAGAAAAAAATAAATTTATTATCTTTACTATTTTAGCAATTATTTTTATGTATATTGCAATGGGACACATGGTTAATTTGCCAATTATAGAATTTTTAGATTTACATCATAATCCAATAAATTATACTATATGCTTATTTATATTAACAATTGCATTTTTAGTATATGGATATGATATTTTAAAAAATGGATATAAAAATTTAATTCATAAGATACCAAATATGGATACTCTTGTAACAATTGGTGTATTAAGCAGTTTTATTTACAGTGTATATGGAATGTATAGAGTTTTAAAAGGTGACCAGCATTTCACAATGAATTTATACTTTGAATCTTCTGCAATAATAATTTATTTCGTAAAGCTTGGAAGATATATTGATGGTATAAGTAAAGATAAAACCAAAAGTGCAATACAAAAATTAGTAGAAATCACACCAAATCAAGCAACTATAGAAGTTAATGGTGTACAAAAACAAGTTACTTTAGATGAAATAAAAAAAGGTAATATTGTAATTTCAAAAGCAGGAGATAAAATAGCAGTTGATGGTGAAATTATAGAGGGAAGTACACATTTAGATGAATCTTTTATAACTGGAGAAAGTAAACCTGTTAATAAAAGCGTTGGAGAAAAAGTAATTGCAGGAAGTTTAAATTATGATGGCTTTATAAAATATAAAGCAGAAAAAATTGGAAAAGAATCTACTGTTTCTGAAATTGTAAGATTGGTTGTAGAAGCAAGTAATACTAAGGCTCCAATTGCAAAAATTGCTGATAAAATTTCTGGATATTTTGTTCCTACAGTAATAGTAATTGCTATATTAACATTTATTTGTTATCTTGTTTTAGGGTATAATTTTGCTACTGCTTTAAGTACTTTTATCACTGTTCTTGTCGTTGCTTGCCCTTGTAGTTTGGGATTGGCAACACCTCTTGCTATAGTTGTTAGTGAGGGCTTATGTGCAAGTAATGGTATTTTAGTTAAAAAGAGTGAAATTCTAGAAAATGCATCAAAAACAAATACAATAGTGTTTGATAAAACTGGTACACTAACTTATGGAAAATTAAAAATTTCTAAAATATATAATTATAGTAATTTAGAAGAAAAAGAGCTAATTCAACTTGCAGGTAGCATAGAGGAGAAGTCTACACATCCAATAAGCAAAGCTTTTACTGATTATATGGAAGAAAGCAAAATCAGCAAAATAGAAGTAAGTAATATACAAAATTTAGCTGGATACGGCTTAATTGGAGAAATCAATAGTCAAAAACTTATGCTTGGAAACAGAAAAATGATGGAGAAATTTTCTATTCCTAACAATCATTTTGAAGATGAAAAAGAATTATCTAAAAATGGAAATAGTATTGTTTATGTTGCTAGGAATGATGAAATTATTGCATTGATAGGAGTAAATGATATTGTAAGAGAAAATGCAAAGGAAGTAATTAGCAAATTAAATAGTCATAATATCGATACAATAATGCTAACAGGAGATAACAAGGAAACTGCCGAAAAAATAGGACAAGAATTAGGAATTACAAAAGTTATTTCAAATGTTTTACCAGCTCAAAAATCAGAAACAATTAAAGATTTAAAAGCTAAAGGAAATAAAGTTATGATGTGTGGAGATGGTATAAATGATAGTCCAGCATTAACAAATGCAGATATTGGTGTAAGTGTAAAAAGTGGAACTGATATAGCAATGGATTCTAGTGATGTTATTTTAACTAAAAATGATTTAAACTCAGTATTAAAATTGATTATCATTAGTGAGAAAACAGTTAAGAATATAAAACAAAATTTGTTTTGGGCATTTTTCTATAATTGTTTGATGATACCTGTTGCAATAGGTATACTTAAACCAATAGGAATTTCAATCAATCCAATGATTGCAAGTTTAGCAATGGTATTTAGTAGTTTAACTGTTATTTTAAATGCATTAAGATTAAGAAAAATAAAAATATAGATTAAAGTAAGGCTAGTTGTAATACTAGCCTTTTGTATTATATATAAAATGAATTATATACGAATTTACAATTATTTTTTTAGCATATACACTATTTCATCTATAACAATATTAGTCATAGCTTCATAGTTAAGTTTATCATGTTTATGATAAACAATTTCATGACATAAATTATCAATTAAACCAATACAAATATGAGATTTTTCCATAAGATTTTTACTATCAAAACCATTATCTATTAGTAAATTATAAATTACTTCTGTCATTTCCATTTCTCGTTTATGAAAATAAAAAGCTACATCTTTATCTGAATGAGCCATTGCCATTATTTCTTCATGTGCTGATTGAGACAATTTATGATTTTGAATAAATGTATCAATCATTTTCCTAATTACTATAGGTAGTTCATTTTTATCAAAATTTTTAACAGGAGCATCAATCATTGGATAAAAAATATTATCAGCAAACTTTTTTAATGCTTCTATAAAAATATCATGTTTATCTTTAAAATATTGATATATAATTCCTGTTGATACACCAGCTTTTTTGGCTATTTCAGCAGTATTGGTATTATAATATCCTTTTTCACAAATTAGTTCAAAACCAGCTTCAATTATTCTTTCTTTTTTTTCAATCGAACGCTTTTGCGTAGGTTTTCTTATTTCATATTCACTCATTAGTTATCCTCCTGGAAGAAATATTATTTAAATTATACAGTTGTAAAAAATAATTGTCAAGAATATGAAAAAACTTTCATATTTTATTGACTTTAATATAATATAAATATATAATCTTGCCAGAATATGAAAAAAGTTTCATATAAAATTGAAGCTTTATATGTACCTAAAGAAAGGATGAGAGAAAAATGGAAAAGATAGTAGAGCTTAAAAATGTAAGTAAAATCTACAACACAGGAGAGAAAGAATTTAAAGCTTTAGACAATATTGATTTATCAATAAATAAAGGAGAATTTGTTGTAATTCTTGGTCCATCTGGTGCTGGTAAATCAACACTTTTAAATTTAATTGGTGGTATGGATACTCCTACACAAGGAAGTATAAAAATTGATGGAGAAGAAATTTCAAAATATAATGAAAATCAATTAAGCAAATATAGAGCTGAAAATATCGGATTTATTTTTCAATTCTATAATATATTGCCAACTCTTACAGTATATGAAAATGTAGAACTAATCAAAGATGTAGTTAAAAATGGAAATGATAGCAAAGAAGCTATAAAAGCAGTAGGATTAGAAGAACACTTAAATAAGTTTCCTAACCAATTATCTGGTGGTGAACAACAAAGAGTCTCTATAGCAAGAGCTATAGCTAAAAATCCAAAGCTATTATTATGTGATGAACCAACAGGTGCATTAGATTCTAAAACAGGTGTAGAAGTTTTAAAACTATTGAAAAAGCAATGTGATGGGAATAATGGAAAAAATACTGTTATCATAGTAACACATAATAGTTTATTTGCAGAAATAGCTGACACAGTAATAAGAGTAAAGAATGGTAAAATCGAAAGTGTAACTTCAAATGAAAAACCAAAAAAGATTGATGAGGTGAAATGGTAATGTTAGGAAAAAAGGTGATTCGTGACATAAGAAAAAACATGTCACAATTTGTTACTATATTTTTAATGGTTTTTATAGGAGTTATGGCTTATAGCGGAATAGAAAGTTATATGGAAGGCATGAAACAAACTGCTGATAACTTTTATGAGGATTATAATTTACAAAATCTAAATGTAATGGGTGATTTGTCTGAAGATGATTTAGACAAAATAAAAGACATTGAACATATTAAAAATGCTGAAGAAAAATTAAATATAAATGCTGTTTTAGAAAGTGATGCAGATATCACAATTTCAATGAATTTTATTTTGAAAAATGAAATATCAAAATTTTATATTGTAGATGGTGAAAAATTTGATTTTGAAAATAAAGGTATATGGCTAGATAATTTTTTTGCAGAAGAAAATAATCTAAAGGTAGGGGATACATTAAAAATAAAATATGATGGCTATGTTTTTGAGGAAAAAATAATAGGACTTATAAATGTACCAGACCATGTATATGATGTAAAAGATGAATCACAATTATATCCAGACCATAAAAAATTTGGATTTGCTTATACTCAAATTAGTGAATTAAGTGGATATATAAAAAAACAAGTAATGAAAGAAATGAACATTACTGATGAAGAAACATTTGATAAATATGTAAAAGATTTTAATTATAAAGATTATTTAAAATATAATTACATAATGGTAGATATAGATGATAAGTCAAACATAAATGAAGTTAAAGATGCTATTGAAGAAAAAGTCGAAGATGCAATTGTGATAAATATTGAAGATACTGCTTCTTATGCTCAATATCAAGGCGAGATAGAAGAAGGAGAAACATATATCGGAGTATTTTCGGGATTATTCTTATTTATTGCTTTATTATCAGTTGTTACAACAATGACAAGAGTTGTAAAAAAGCAAAGACTACAAATTGGTACTTTAAAAGCTCTTGGATTTAAAAGAATTAAAATTATAATGCATTATATTAGTTATAGTTTTTGGATATCAGTTATTGCTTCAATATTTGGACTAATTGCTGGTAGGTATTTTATAGGAAATGTATTCATTGAAATGGAAATGAGCTTTTTCCAAATTCCAAATGGAATGCCAATAATAAAAAATGACTCATATATAGTAGCTGTTCTTGTTGTTTTATGTGTTTCTTTTGTTACTTATCTATCAACTAGAAAAATTTTACGAGAAACAACAGCAGATACTTTAAGAAATGAGATTCCTAGTGTTAAAAACAATTCATTAAATATAACAACGGTTGGTATTTTTAAGAAAATGAGCTTTAATACAAAATGGAATATTAGAGATATGTTCAGAAATAAAGCAAGAACAATAATGGGAATAGTTGGTGTTACTGCTTGTGCAATGTTAATCGTTTGTAGTTTAGGAATGCTTGATAGTATGAATTATTTCATTGATTTACAATTCAATAAAATCTTCAATTTTGATTATAAACTAAGTTTAAAATCTGATATAAGTAAAGATGCTCTTAAAGAGTTAACAGATAAATATGGAGATACTACCTCTGAAAGTTTATATATAGAAATTCAAGATAAAGATGGTAATAAGGAATCTAATAATATTTTTGTAACGGATTGCAATGATTATGTAAGATTTGTTGATGATAAAGATAACTTTACTACAGTAGATAGCAATGAAGGTATATACGTTACATATAAATTAGCTAAAACAAATGGATATAAAATAGGTGATGAAATAACATGGCATATTTCTGGAAAAAATGATTATTATACATCTAAAATAGTTGGTTTTAATAAAGATCCACAAAATCAAAATGTTACTATGACAAGAGAATACCTAGAAAGCTTAAATATAGAATATAAACCAGATTCATTGTATACAAATACAGATTTAAGCAATACAAAAGAAATTTCTAATGTAGATGTAATTGCAAATATAGATAGCTTAAAAGAAGGTATGTCTAGTATGCTTGAAACAATGAAAACAATGATAACACTTATCATTGTTATAGCAGTAGTGCTTGGAACTGTAATTATTTACAATTTAGGAATATTATCTTATACAGAAAAGCAATATCAATTTGCAACATTAAAGGTTTTAGGATTTAAAGATAAAAAAATTCAAAAAATCTTTATAAGGCAAAACAATATTATCTCAATTATATCTATAATATTAGGATTGCCAGCAGGATTTTATTTAACAGATTGGATATTTAAAACAGCAATTGAAGAAAGCTACGATTTTGGTGCACATATAAATCCTCAAGCTTATATTATTGCAGGTATAGGAACTTTTGTAATGTCTTATATAGTTTCAAAATTGTTATCAAAAAAGATTAAAAAAATAGATATGGTATCAAGTTTAAAAGGAAATGAATAATTAGTATAAAGAGTTGCTAAAATAATAGCAACTCTTATTATTTATCATGATTTCTATATAAATATTTAATAATGTTTCTAATGCAAAAGCTTGACATGAAATAAAATTCACACTATAATATATTTTAGTTTTTGTTCGCAATACACATATGTTTAACATCAGAAGGAGGATAAGGCATGTATCCATCATCATATGGCGAAGTTGATAGACGTGAAAAAGAGTACATTAGAGAATTACAGGCAGAAGTCAAAGGCTTGCGAGCTGAGCTTGCAAGTAAACCCATGGATAACTACCGTTATGACCATTGCTTTGGCGAAGATGGAGGCGTTCCAACTTTGTATGTCCCTGGCACAGCTCGATGGTTTGTAAAAGAAACGAAATGACATAGTGGTATTGTAGGATGTATCCTACAAATTGAAGCGTAGATATAACCTCTGGGATGTATCTACGCTTTTTAATATTGCAAAATCTCGGTCTGACAAACAGAAATTGTATATAAGGCTAAAGCGGACTGTGCGAGCTTGCAAGACAAATAGTTTCCACATACAATTTATAAATATATAACAAAACTGCTTGAAATATAGCAGTTTTTCTTATATAATTAAAAAATCGATAAATGAAATTATTGCGTAGAAAGGTACAATATATAATGTTACAAATAAAAAATATTCATAAAGAATATAAAACAGGAAGTTTAGTTCAAAAAGCACTTGATAATGTAAGTTTAAATCTTCGAGATAACGAATTTGTTGCTATTCTTGGACCAAGTGGTTCAGGAAAAACAACACTTTTGAATATTATTGGAGGTTTAGATCGTTATGATGAAGGAGATTTAATTATAAACGGAATCTCAACTAAGAAATATAAAGACAAAGACTGGGATTCTTATCGTAATCACACAATAGGTTTTGTATTTCAAAGTTATAATTTAATTCCACATCAAACACTTTTATCAAATGTAGAATTGGCATTAACAATTTCAGGAATACCTAAAAACAAGCGTAAACAAAGAGCTTTAGAAGCTTTGGAAAAAGTTGGACTTGGAAATCAAGCTCATAAAAAGCCAAATCAACTTTCTGGTGGACAAATGCAAAGAGTTGCCATAGCTAGAGCTTTAGTTAATAATCCAGACATTTTGCTTGCTGATGAACCAACAGGTGCTTTGGATAGTGAAACAAGTGTGCAAGTTATGGATTTATTAAAAGAAGTGGCAAAAGACCGCCTGGTTGTTATGGTTACACATAATCCAGAACTTGCCGAAAAATATGCAACAAGAATTGTAAATTTAAAAGATGGTGTTATTCTTTCTGATACTAATCCTTATGTTATAGATAAAAATGAAAAAGTAGAACATAAAAACATGGGGAAAACTTCAATGTCATTTTTTACATCCTTATCATTAAGTTTTAATAATTTAAAAACGAAAAAGGGGAGAACAGCATTAGTTTCATTTGCTGGAAGTATTGGAATTATTGGTATTGCACTTATATTGTCATTATCTACTGGAGTTAATAATTATATTAAATCAATAGAGGAAGAAACTTTATCAGAATATCCAATACAAATTCAAAGTACAGGAATGGATATAAGTTCAATGCTTGTAGTTGACACTAATTCAAATGAAACAAATCAAACTGATAACATAAGTGTTACTAATAGAATAACTAATATGTTTTCAAAAATGGGCTCTAATGACTTAACTTCTTTGAAGAAATATTTAGAAAGCTCAGAAAGTAATATTAACGAATATGCAAAAGCAATCGAATATTCGTATAATGTCACTCCACTAATTTATAATAGTGATATTGATAATCCTAGACAAATAAATCCAGATAAGTCTTTTTCAAGCTTAGGAATAAGTTCTGGGAATACAACCAATAGTCTAATGTCTAGTATGATGAATACTAATATATTTTATCAAATGCCAAATGATACAAGTTTATTTGAAGAACAATACGATGTAAAAGCTGGAAGATTTCCAACCAAATACAATGAGTGTGTTGTAGTTTTAAGTTCAGATGGAAAAATAAGTGATTTTGCATTATATGCATTAGGATTAAGAGATTACAGCGAATTTGACAATATGATAAATCAATTTTCAACAGGTAAAAATGTTGATACTCCAGAATATTCAGAAAGCTATTCTTATGATGATATTTTAAAAGTAGGTTTTAAACTAGTAAATATTAGTGATTGCTATGAATATGATGAAGAATATAAAATTTGGCGTGCTAAAACTGAAAATACAGAATATATGAAAAATATTGTAACAAATGGAGAAGATTTAAAAATTGTTGGTATTATACAACCAAAAGAAAATGCAACAGCTCCAATGTTACAACAAGGAATAGGCTATACAGCTGATTTAACAAATTATGTTATAGATCAAGCTACAAACAGTCAAATTGTAAAAGAACAATTAGCAGATTCAGAAATCAATGTATTCACAGGAAAAAGATTTGATGATAATGAAAATGATTCTGCTCTTGATATGAATTCTTTAGTAGAAATTGATTCTAATGCTATAAAATCAGCATTTAAAATAGATGAATCTAAAATAAAAGTAGATTTCAGTAATATGAACAATTTGATAAATCAAAACAATTTACCAGAACTTGATATAAATGAAATTATGAATCAAGTAGAAATTTCTTTTTCAAATGATGAAATAAATGGACTAATAAATGAAATTTTGCAAGGATATAATGATTATCTTAATAAATATCATCCTGATGCAAATTTAGATAATATTAGTGCAAAACTACTAGAATATATCAATTCAAAAGAAGTTGAAGAAATAATAAGAAAAGAAATAGAAAGTGCGATTAAAGAAAACGGAAAAGTAGTTATTACTGAAGAACAAATGAAAAACATAATGACAAAAGTATTAAATGGTTTTGAAGAATATGCAAAGCAAAACAATATTCCTAATGCTGAAAAATTAGAGGAATATTTAGAAGAATATATGCAATCAGAAGAACTAAAAAATATTATAACTACTAAATTAACTAAAATAATACAAGAGCAAAATTTAGAAAAACAAATTTCTGATATTATGAATAATTATATGCAGTCTGCCATGGCACAAATAAGCAAAAGCTTAGAAACTGAAATATCTAAAAGTATAGCAAGTTTAAGCAAATCTATGGCAAATGCAATTAGAATTGATGAACAAACATTTGCAAGTGCTTTTAAAATCAAAATGGATGAAGAAGAATTAACAGAATTATTATCAGCTATTATGTCAAAAGAAAAAAATACTTATGAAAGTAATTTAACAAAACTTAATTATGCAAAAATTGAAGAACCTTCAGGCATTTCAATATATCCAAGAGATTTTGAAGGAAATGAAGCTATCACAAAATTATTAAGTGATTATAATAGTAAGATGAAAGAAAATAATGAAGAAGACAAAGTTATTTCATACACAGATATGGTAGGCACTCTAATGAGTTCTGTAACAATAATTGTAAATGTAGTAAGTTATACACTTATAGCATTTATATCTATATCTTTGGTGGTTTCTTCAATAATGATTGGCGTTATCACTTATATTAGTGTATTAGAGCGAAAGAAAGAAATTGGTATATTAAGAGCAATGGGAGCTTCTAAGCATAATGTCGCTCAAGTATTTAATGCAGAAACTTTTATTATTGGACTATTGGCTGGAATGATTGGAATAGGAATTACACTTTTATTACTGATTCCTACAAACAAGATTATAGTATCATTGTCTGATGGTGCAAATGTTAGAGCAACTTTACCAGTAACTGGTGGAATTATTTTAATTATATTAAGTGTTGTGTTAACTTTAATCGGAGGAATTATCCCATCAAGAAAAGCTGCTAAAGAAGACCCAGTATTAGCATTAAGATCAGAATAAAAGTGATAGTTAGTAGCAAGTAATTAGCTTGCTACTATTTGTATTATAAAAAATAATGGAGAAACTTATATGAAAAAAATTTATATTGAAATTACAAATAATTGCAATTTACAGTGTAGTTTTTGCAAAAATACTGATAGAGCTAAGCAATATATGACTACTAATCAATTTGAAGAAATAATAAAGAAAGTAAAAGATTATACGAAAATAGTATGCTTACATGTAAAAGGAGAACCTTTACTTCATCCAGAATTAGATAATTTATTAGCAATATTAGAAAAATACAATATGAAAGCTAATATCACAACAAATGGAATTATGCTAAATAAATTAACTGATGTTTTAGTAAATTCAAAATCAGTAAGACAAATAAATATATCATTGCATTGTTGTATTGAAAATCCAACAATTGATGTTTCAAAATATATGGAAAATATTTTAAATGTCGTATCAATATTGGAAAATTCAAATATTATTATTTCATTAAGATTATGGAATTTGAAAACAATAAAAGAAAATACGAAAAATTTTGAAATAATAAAAGCAATTGAAGAAAAATACAAGATTACAAATTTATCTGAAAGTTTAATGAATAATCAATGGCTAAAATTGAAAGAAAATTTATATATAAATCAAGATATTGAATTTGTATGGCCAAATTTAAATAATGAAATAATAAATCAAAATGGTAGATGCTTGGCAATTAAAGAACAATTGGCAATATTAGTAAATGGTGACGTAGTTCCTTGCTGCATTGATTCAGAAGGCAATATTGTTCTTGGAAATATTTATAATCAAACAATTTCAGAAATATTAAAAAGTGATAAAGCGCAAAAAATGCTACTTGGATTTCAAAATAATGAATTATGTGAAGAATTATGCAAAAGATGTGGCTTTTTGAAAAGATTAGAAAATAAGAGACAAATTTGACTTTTATATGCAAAAAGTAGTATAATAAAGAAAGTACGAACATTTATTTAGTGGAATTTTATCTTCCACACAAACAAAAGGAGCAAAAAATGGATACTGCAATGAATGAGTTGACTGTCGGAACCCGTTATCTCTTAAGAGTAACAGATTTGCCAGGTTTCAAGCCTTGCATTGTTACAGATGTGAGATGCAAAAACGGTATGGTCTATCTGAACCAAGTCGGCGAAAGGCACTCGATTACGCCTGAAAGATTTGTAGCTCTTCCTAAGTCAAAAGAGTTGATTTTTACAGCAACATGCCATTTGTACTTGGAAGAGTACACCGGAAAACTTAAATCCGAGCCTTACTCTACTAGCATACAGTAAACTCAATTTTAGCATCTAGCTTGCCCTAGCCCGACCATTGGTAAGAAGGCTCTTACCGCTTTCTGATGGACGGGCACTATTTATTTTGAAAAAATTATTATAAACTATTGTTTTTTGACTATATTTAATGTAAAATATAGCGAAACGAGGGAGTAATTAGCATATTAAAATATGTGATAAAGTCAACATACTGATATAAAATATCTGGCTTTATTTTAAATAATGAGACTTGTTTGCAACAAAACTTGCAGACATAGTCTTTTTTTGTGCTCTAAATCTTGTAATTTATATAGATGGAATAATATATTTCATTGCATATTTAGTTTATTTAATAATATTATTTTAAATATAGGAGATAATCAAAATGGGAACTGTTGAATTATTATTATTAAGTATTGGACTTGCAATGGATGCTTTTACGGTATCGATATGTAAGGGAATTTCAATGAAAAAAATGAATTGGAAAAAAGCATGCATCATAGGTTTATGGTTTGGCGGATTTCAAGCTTTAATGCCTACAATCGGATATTTTCTGGGCACTACATTTGAAAGTTTTGTTACAAGTATTGACCATTGGATTGCTTTTATTTTACTTTCTATTATTGGTGGAAATATGATAAAAGAAGCTTTTAGTAATAAAGAAGAAAAAAGCGATGATGATGTAGGTTTTAAAACGATGCTTGTTTTAGCAGTAGCAACTAGTATAGATGCTTTAGCGGTTGGAATTACTTTTGCATTTTTCAAAGTAAATTTAGTTTTAGCTATTTCTTTAATAGGTATAATATCTTTTATATTACCAGTATTAGGAACTAAAATTGGTAATAAATTTGGCGATAAATATGAGAAAAAAGCTGAATTAGTTGGTGGTACAATATTAGTACTATTAGGAATTAAAATTCTTATAGAACATCTATTTTTCTAATATTTAAGCAGATAATTTGTTGTAAAGTAAACTCGTGGTTAAAAATTTTGTTTCACTTTATTGCTAATTATCTGCTTTTATGATATAAAAATTGTAATGAATAATAATACATTAGCGAACAAAAGATAATTATAGGAGGAATTTTATTATATGGAATCTGAACAAAAGAAAATTGAAAATTTAGAAGGATTCAAAGATATGAGAATTGTAGATAATTTTTATCAAACATCTAGCTTCTTTCCAATGCCAACGATTGAAATATCTACAATAGATGAAAAAGGTTTTACAAATATTGGCTCATATTCTTTATGTTTCCCTTATTATATTGCAGGTAAAGGATATTATGCAATGATATTAGAATGTAGAAATAGTTCAAATACTTGCAAAAACTTATTAAAAACCGGAAAATGTGCTTTGAATTTTTTACCAGATGATAAAAGATATTTTAAAGAAACTGTAAGACTAGGCTTTCCTGGAGAAACTCCTGAAGAAAAAATGAAAGATTGTATATATACTTTAGTTGATGGAAAAAGAGCAAGAGAAAATCCAAATGAACAATATCCTAAAGTTGTAAAAGAAGCTTATCAAGTTTTTGAATGCACATGGGTAAAAGAATTAGATGGTGCCGAAAATGATACAATACAAGAAGAATATAATGGTCCATATCATAATTTCAATGGAATTACATCAAAATTTGGTGCACATTTTATTTTACGAATTGATAATATCTTAATGAAAGAAAAATACTATAATACTATTATAAATGGAGTTACTCCTTATGGCTACCCTAAAGTACCAGTTGATTATGGATATAGAGACTCTAAAAACTTTTGGTATACTAAATTTAAGAGGCCAATATCTGTACCAATTCCTAATGGAAAAGGTGTTGACTTAGATTCTGTTAAATATGCTGCTGGAAGAATAGATCCAGATGTGAAATTTACAGAAGATGCTTGTAAAATGTTAATAAAAGTTCCAAGACCATTTTTGAATACAGTTTTAAAAGGTTGTGTTAAATGGGCTAAAGAAAATAATGTAAATCTTATTACACCAAAAGAAATGCAGATAATAAATGATAAAAGAGCAAAAGAAAAAAATAAATAATATAAATGAAGCTTCAGAATCGAATTTAAGAGAGTTTTATAAAAAAGTAATATAGTTTGTTGGTTAAGAATTTAATTTAAAGTGGTAATTATATAAGATTGCCACTTTTTACATAACAATATACCAAACAATTGTTTACAATATATTATAAAAATGATATACTAGAATTATTATTTTTAAGGAGGTATTACATGCAAGAGCGAAACATATATATTGCTATAGATTTAAAAAGCTTCTATGCTTCAGTAGAATGTGTTGAACGAAATTTAAATCCATTAACAACAAATTTAGTAGTTGCAGATACTAGTAGAACTGAAAAGACAATTTGCCTTGCAGTAAGTCCTTCTTTAAAAGAATATGGTATTCCAGGCAGACTTCGTCTTTTTGAGGTAATCCAAAAAGTTAGAGAAATAAATACAAATAGAAAACATCAATTATTAGGCCATACATTTAAAGGAAAATCAATTGATAAAATAGAATTAAAGCAACATCCAGAATATGAATTAGATTATATTGCTGCACCACCTCAAATGAACAAATATATGCAATATAGTACTAAAATATATAATATATACTTAAAGTATTTCTCACCAGATGATATATATGTATATTCAATAGATGAAGTATTTATAGATGTTACACATTATTTAAAAACATACCAAATGAAAGCAAGCTCATTAGCTACTAAAATTATGCATGAGGTATATGAAGAAACTGGTATTACCTCAACCTGTGGTGTTGGAACTAATTTGTATCTTGCAAAAGTAGCATTAGATATTGAAGCTAAACATGCTATACCAAATAAATATGGTGTTAGAATAGCCTGTTTAGATGAAAATATGTATAAAAGACAATTATGGTCACATACACCATTAACAGATTTTTGGAGAGTTGGTAAAGGTATTTCAAAAAAATTAGAACAAAATAATATGTTTACTATGGGAGATATTGCAAGATGCTCTATTCACAACGAGGATAAACTTTTCAATCTTTTTGGAATAAATGCTGAGTTATTGATAGACCATGCTTGGGGAATCGAAACTTGTACAATGCAAAGCATAAAGAACTATACTCCAGCAACTAATAGTATAAGTTCTGGTCAAGTACTCCATTGCCCTTATGATTATACTAAAACGAAGTTAATTGTAAAAGAAATGGCAGAACTTCTATCTTTAGATTTAGTAGATAAACATTTAGTTACTAATCAATTAGTTCTTGATATTGGATATGATATAGATAATTTAAAAGATAAATCAAGAAACTATACTGGCGAAATAACAGTTGATAGATATGGAAGAAATGTGCCTAAACATGCCCATGGTACGCAAAATTTAGAACACTATACTTCTTCTAGTAAAATAATAACAGAACAAATAATAGAACTATATGATAGAGTTATAAATAAGAACCTTCTTTCTCGAAGAATCATTATCACAGCTAATAATGTTATCAATGAAGACATTGCTCAAAAAGATAATTCAAACGAACAAATCAATTTATTTACTGATTATACAGTTAAAGAACAAAATTATAAAAAAGAATTAAAAGAACATGAGTTACAAAAATCAATAATAGATATAAAGAAGAAATACGGTAAAAATGCAATTCTTAAAGGAATGAACCTCATAGATGGAGGAACTACAAAAGAGAGAAATGAGCAAGTAGGAGGTCATAAAGAATAATGGGAACGTATGATGATATTATAAATTTATCAAGACCAAAGTCAAATCACTCAAAAATGAGTATAGAACAAAGGTCAGCACAATTTGCTCCTTTTGCGGCTTTAACAAGTTTTGGTAATAAAGTAAAAGAAACAGCAAGATTAACTGATAGAAAAATTGAACTTGATGAAGAAATGAAAAATATAATAGACATAAAAATACAAGATATAAAAAATAAACTTTCTAATAATGAAAATTTTACAATAGAAATAACATATTTTATTTCTGATAATAAAAAGGAGGGAGGAAAATATGTAACAATCACAGATCCTCTTTTCAAAATAGATGAATACAAACATCAGTTTATTATGAAAAATGGCTTGAAAATAGATATTTCAGATATTTTAGACATAAATATTGAATAGCAAAATCAGTATTTATTATATTTTAAACGCACGAGAATCGATTTTAAGGCATTTTTATTATCTGCTAATATGGTTTTACCTATAAATACAGATTTTTCAATAAAATAAATGCAAATTATTGAATTACTGAAGAAAGTAACTAAGAAGTGGTAAAAATTCAATGTTTATTTTTTAATAAATTTGTAAGTCTTAAAAATAAAAAGGCTAAAAATTGAATTTAAAATAAATTAGAAGCATAGAAGAGAAGGAGAGAAACAGAAGATAAATGGCAGAATTTAAAAATACTAAATTTATAAAATATAAATTAGAAAAATATTAAAAATGGAAAATTCATAGAATTACAAAAGTAAAAATAAAATACAATATTAAAATATTAGAAAAATAGCAAATAAAAAGTATTGAATAAAAATATTTTTAAATATATAATAAAAAGCATAAAAAGAGATTTTATATTTTTAAAACAAAAGAGTGGGAGAATGGTTAAAATTAATGCCTAAAATGTATAATTGAACATTGCACAAAATCAAAGTTTTGTGCAAAAAGGAGTAGGAACAAAATATAAAACCATACATATATGGTCCTACCCGCAAAATCTTGCTAGTCCTTGTTATTACTACTATTTAAGCTATTTATTTTAACAAAACTATATTACTTTCTTATAAAACTCTCTTAAATTTGATTCTGAAGCCTCATTATTTTTAATTATTCTTGGTTGGATTTTTTTTCATTATTGTAACCACATATTTTAAAAAATTTATATAACTTTAGATTATTTTTATCAAAATTTCACAAATCCCCATATTTCAATATTTTGCTCAATTATTCAAACAACAAGTTATATGCCTAAAAAATAAAAACGCCTTAAAATCGATTCTCGTGCGTCGCTTTTTTAGCCTTTTTCGAGCTTTTTTAATAAATGCCTAAAAATCAGCATTTCTACTAAAATTATACAATAAACACTAAATTTATAAATTGACATATCTAATCATAAACATATAACTTGTTTAATTAAATATAAAAATGTCTTAAAATCGATTTTAGTGCTTTATATTTATAATTTATTTTAAACTACAAATAATAATTCTAATAGATACTTTAAATGATATATAAATTTAATTTTTAATAAACTATTAATTGCTGTAATAATATTGAATCGATTTATAAATATCAAAAAGAAAAGTTTTGCATTTGTAAAAATTAAATCTAAAGAAATGTTCGGTTTTAGATTTTATATAATTTTATATAAAACTTTGCACAAAATCAAAATTGAATAATTTATATAAATTTATAAATTTTTAAATAAAATTTTAATTACAAAATTCTAAAATTATTTTAAATTTTAAATTTACTTTATATTATTTTTTTATTTCATTAAATTTGTTTTATCATAATTTTAAAATTATTAATAATCTTTTTTAATTATTTTTAAAACTTTATCTAATTAATTTTATATTATACATTATAGTTAGTTTTAATTTTATGCTCCCCTACTCCCTCTTGACTCTTTATAGATAAATTTTAAATAATACTTATTTTATTAACTTTATATTTTTAAAATGTTCTTTTTTTATTATATTTTCAATTTCGTCAATATCTTCTTGTTTGCATTTGTTTCCAAACTCAATTCTAAATTCTCTTAATTTATCAAGATTAAGTGGAACATATAAGTAATTAATTTTTTTTATTTTTTTATTTGTCATTATAACTGCAGTTAATCTTGTTTCTTCTTGATATTCGTACCTTGCTTTAATTTTCCCGAATTTATATAAATCAAGCCAAAACTCATCTTTTATTTTAAAAGAGCTTTCAAATCCTAATTTTTCTTTATTAATATAGTCAACATCATTATAATGTAATTGTACTAAAAGACCTTTATTCAACAATTCATCATTGGATAAATAATGATTACTATTTTTTCCTGAAAATTCAAATTTGGAGTTAATTTTACCCTCATACATACCTTCTGCAAGTGAGTCTTTATCTATTAGTTCCTCTATATTATTATTAAAACAATAAGTAATTTTAACTCCTCTATAATTATCTCCAAATTTCTTCCACATCTCTTCGTTGCTTTCTAATTTATGTGTAAAAGATAATGGAAAAATATAGGCTGAATATTTTTCACTTCCAACAGAGTTTCGTTCACTTTTATCAGATAACTTTCCAATATTGGTTAATTTCATCTTTTTAGCTTCTAATATAGATTTTAATGACTTTATGCTTGTATAGTGTGAAAGACTTTTATATGACTTAGCCTTTTTTATTGACTCTATATTTTCATCTGAAAAAAATAATACAGTTCTATATGTTTCTTTATATTCATTAATTATTCTTTTCATATCGTGTACTTGGTCCATTACCGATTTTAATTAGAATATTATCATCTACTAATTTATTTAATAATGTTGATGTAGTGGTTTTTTCTTTTTTTATTAATGTCTCAGCAATTTTCCTTGTAATTGAACCATTTTTTTCAATATATTTTATTATTAAATCTATATCGGTATCTGTATTCTGAATATTTTGAACATTTAAAGTTATTCTAGGTAATGTTACAATGAATGTTGAAGGCAATGCTTTTATTTCAAAATTTAGCCCTAATTTTTCATAGTATGAATTTACTCTTCTTAATCCACTCCCAATAGCTTCGACTCTCTTTATTCTCATAAAAATCGCCTGTAAATATGGATTTCTTGATGTTGATAATCCAGCCAAAATATCATCTATTGTTATATTTCCATATAATGAGCCATAACTAATAAGTTCGATTCCGTCATCTTTATATAAATTAATAATATTTGATGTTAATGTACTATAATCTCGATGGATTATTGAGTTTAATACAATCTCTCTTAAAATAAATTCAGGATATTCTTCAATATCTTTTCTTATGCTTGAACTTATTAGTCCATAAGTTGCTGTATTTAATTTCAAGAATTCGATTAAGTTATCATAAATTTCAAGAATAGAACCATTAAATTCTTTTCTATCTAAAAAGTTTTCTTTTTCTCTTGACTGATAAACTGCTAATTTAAAGGAAAATGGATTTTGATCTGAAAAAAGTAATCCTAAATTTGTATACTTTTTATTTGATGTTATATGCAAATTTTCTTTTATATTAGATTTATTTAAATCAATATTGTTTTCTAAAAAAGATTTACTTATATAATTAAAAGTTAAATTCTGATTACCTGAAATCGATGTTTCGAAGGATAGGCTACTATTCCTAATTATCATTTGTTTAACTGTTTCTTCAGAAGCAGGAATTGAACATGAGCCAGTTCTTAGATATGTTCCTTTTACTATGCCTTTTTCTTTTAAATAATAAATATCTACACCTTTTGAAACTTTAATACTTATATAATTTTTATCTTCAAATACATCGTTGCTTACTGAGACAAAAACTCTAGCATCAGGATATATGTTAGTTTTTATCCCGTTAGATATTTTTTCTTCTATTTCTTTGCTATTCTTCAATCCAACTAAATTTCCATTATCATCATATCCAATATATATCGTTCCTGAATTGGTATTTAAAAATGAAATAATTTCTTTATATATATTTTCTGTATAGTTTTCTTTAAATTCTATGTGTTCGCTTTCATTCATATATAATCATCTCCGTTTTATATTTTTATTATCGTTCAATCGTTTAATAAATCGTTCAATCGTTCGATTGAATTTAGTATACCACATTAATAGCAAAATATACAATAGATAATTTTGAATTTTTATAGAAATCCACAAAAACTGATCGGATTATCAAAGTTTTGTGCAAAAAGAAGTAGGAACAAAATATAAAACCATACATATATGGTCCTACCCACAAAATCTTGCAATTCCTTGCTATTACTAGTATTTAAGCTGTTTATTCTAACAACAAACTATATTACTTCCTTATAAAACTCTCTTAAATTTGATTCTGAAGCCTCATTATTTTTAATTATTCTTGGTTGGATTTTTTTTCATTATTGTAACCACATATTTTAAAAAAATTTATATAACTTTAGATTATTTTTATAAAAATTTCGCAAATCCTCATATTTCAATATTTTGCTCAATTATTCAAACAACAAGTTATATGTCTGAAAAATAAAAACGCCTTAAAATTGATTCTCGTGCGTCGCTTTTTTAGCCTTTTTCGAGCATTTTTAATAAATGCCTAAAAATCAGTATTTCTGCTAAAAATTATATAATAAACACTAGATTTATAAATTAGCATATCTAATCATAAACATATAAACTTGTTTGATTAAATATAAAAATGTCTTAAAATCGATTTTAGCGTGTTATAATTGCAAAATTATATTATGGATTTGTAATCTAAAATTATAATGTAAAATTATTTACAAACATTATTAACAAATGTTCGTAAATAAAAAATTATATAAAAAATTTAACTTTACACAAAATTTTAAATTTTAAAATTTCTGAATATTTATTAATATTTTTTTACTTTAAATTATTTTAAGTTTAGTTTTATACTTTTAAAAAATTTTTATTTTATATTTTATATAGAATAAATTTTTTATGTATTTATTTTTCTGTTTTAAAATTTCTTTTATTTAAAATTTCTTTTAATATTTTAAATTTCTTTTTTATACTTTTATACATTTCTAAAAATAGCCTATTCCCCTATTCCCTATTTATTTCTTTGTATACATGAAAAAATACTATATAGCTTTTAAGTTATTCTTTTGCTGTGTTTGAACAAAATTATTACTTAATAACTTGCCCAAACTACTTAAATTATCAATATTATTGGCTTTTGTATCAACTTGTTCAGCTTGTGATGCTAAAACTTGTTCATAAGTATACTTTAACATTGATATTTTCTCTTGTTTTTGCTCATATCTGCTACAAATAAATATGAATATTTTTCTTTTGTTTGTTTTGAATATTCATCGAAATGTAAATTATATAGTCTTCCCTTATTGCTTAAATTTCTTAAAAGAATTCCAAATTTATCTTCGCTTTGACTATCAATTTCTAAATCATTAAAGTGTGGATTCATAAGAATATCATTTATAAGTTCAAAATCAGATATACATACCTCTTTAAACTTTTTTAAACCAATTATTTCTATTATTTGTTACTATACAATCATAAATATAAATCCAGGTAAAAGTATTCCAATAAAAGTAATTGATAACCATTTTCCAAC
>CAKPBB010000011.1 GCA_934140005.1 uncultured Clostridia bacterium | reverse complement strand
TGTGGAGAACGTAAAATTGTTACGATTTCTTTTTCTGTTGGAAGTGGAACTGGACCAGAAACTTTAGCTCCTGTTCTCTTAGCAGTATCTACTATTTTTTCAGCAGACTGATCTAAAACAACATAATCATAAGCTTTTAATCTAATTCTTATTTTGTCGCTTCCTACTTTTGTGTTTGATGTTGCCATTTAATTTTCCCTCCTTAAAATTTTTGTTACGGCTAACAACAAGTTATCAACGCACCCTGGTGTTTCTTTTAACCCCATTTTTAAATCCAAGGCTGTCTTTAGTATCAATAATATTATTGAAAACTCTAAGTTGCTTTGGATAAGTTAGTGCTTTTATCAAACTTATCGCCTAGGTCTAAGCCAAGACATACTCCGCAGAAGTTCCCTCCACCTTAATATTTAAGATGTAGCCACATTCTGCTTCTTCGCTTTATCTTACGCAATAACAATTATACTACGCTAATTAGTCAATGTCAACCACTTTTTTCTATTTTTTCTTAATTTCACCAACTAAATTATTTGCATGCATTACTCCTGCTTTTTCTAAAAGTAGTATTAAAGAAATTGTTTTACTAACTCTTGGCTTTTCTCCGTTACTCCTATTAATTTCATCTCTTTCTATTTCAAATAGTTAGCAAAAAAACGGTTTCTAACATACTAATCAATTTTATTTGACTAATATATTTCAAAACCGTTTTTACATCCATTTAAAATTATATCTTTGATACTATATTTTCATACGAAAATTCTTTTGCATCATCTTACTTATTCTTTTCTTCTTTATTAACAATATTCCTTAAATATGTGATTAATTTTCCTCCACCAATATAAACGAATATTGAAATTATAGCTATATAGGCAACTCCTATTCCTATTGATTTATCACCAATTTGTGTTAAATCAAATCCAAACCATCCTGTTGATGACTTATAATTTAAAAAATTGTATGGAACACACATATCATTTTCCCACATAACTCCTGAAAGACTTGCAATCATAATACCCACAAAATAAATAGTTGGAAATATAGTAACTAAAAGAGTATGTTTCTTTTCTGATTTGTATAAATTATCATATTTTATAAAGTCAATAATTGCAAGTATTGGTGTAATTATATGAACACAGAAACTTCCTGCACCATTTTCCAAATATGAGTTTATAAAACCTTCTCTATTAGTTGGAGCAACTAATAGTAAATAGTTTAAAAAGGTTACAGCTATATATACTGTTGCTAAATATTTTAATGTATATATATAATTTGGTAATATTATATTTTTATTAAATAAAATATTTATGCAATCCTTTATTAATGAGATCATTAACATCACTACAATAAATATATTTGATATTATAGTAAAGTATGTAAACATAATTGGGCCTGTAATAAGCTTTGACATTCCATATATCGACACAATAATTGCTATCAATTCTATAATTATTTTCTTTATTGTTTTATTTTTATTCATTATTTACCTCTATTTATATCCTTTCTTTTTATAGAGTACTTCATTTTATTTATTCATAATATATAATTTTTCTATTATATCAACCATTTTTATAAAACTGGTAACTCTATTGTAAATTTACATCCTATTCCAGGGGTATTATCTAAAATCATATTTCCTTTAAATGTACTCTTTATATACATATATGATAGATATAACCCTAATCCAGTTCCTTCACTACCCTTGGTTGTTTCAATTTTCTTAAACACATTAGCTGCTATTCTTTCTGGCATTCCACCAGCTTGATCAGAAATAATAATATAGTTTTTATCTCCTTTTTGATAAACAGTAATATCTATACTACCTTTTAGATTATTACCAGCATAAGCTTGAATACTGTTTACTACAATATTTGTAATAACTTGTGACATTTTTGTTTTTTCACCATGAATTTTAATATCATTTATCATATTAATATCTAATACACATCCTGCTTTTTGTAACTTATTATTAATAATAACTTTCAAATCTTTTAATATTTCATCAATGCAAAATTCTTCATCAGGATTTCCTGTATTTCTAACTTGATTTCTCATACTTGTTACAATTTCAATTACTCTATCAGATGAAACTTGCATACTATCTAAAATTTTTGACATTCTTTCATCAGAATCATTACATTCTTTTCTAAGCATTCTTATTCCTGTGTTTATAGATGACATAGGAGTATTTATATCATGGGCTATTCCTGCTGAAACTTCTCCAATTACTCTCATCTTTTCCTGCATAATAATTAATTCTTGTTGTTCTACCATTTTATCTTGAATTTTATTATAATTTATAGTAATATCGCCAAGCTCATCATTAGATAATACTGGAATATAATTTAAATGTATTAATTCATCATTATCTATTAAAGCTTTCATATTCTTTACAATTTCTTTTTCTGTTTTTGTATTGTAACTTGACCAGATATAAAGCATAATATAAAAAAGGAAGAATATTATAAGTGTCCATAAAACATAGAAACTTTCAAGTCTTACTTCTGATATATCGACTTCATATCCAACATACCAAGCATTATTATTTTCATCTCTTATTTCTATACAAATAATTTGTTTGTTACTCATTGTAGATTCATAAACTAAATTATCAAAAACATTATTCATAACAAGGAAATCTTTATATTTAATTGTATAGTAAGAATAATATTCAACATCATTTAATTGTGTCGCATCTTCGTTTGAAAAATAAATATTATTATTTGGATCAATTATAACAGTTGTAACATAATCCAAGTTCATGTCTTCATTTTCCAATTTATTTTGGATATCTTCAACTGTATAGCTTTCAAAATTCATTTGTTCTAAAACATTTAAGTAAATTCCTTTTATTGTTTCACTCTTTATTTGATAGGTTTCTGAATATGCAACACAAGCATATAGCATAAGTAATGCAATTACAAAAGGAGCAACCTGAGTAATTATAGACTTTATACTATTAATTCTCTTTCCTATTTCTCCACTTTCTTTTTTATCAACATATGTATCTTTTAAGATTTCTAGTAAGTAGTTTTTAAAAAATATAAAGTTTAGGTTTAAAATAATTATGCAAGACGATATTAAAAACACAAATAATGAACCTAATCTTCCGGTATCTTGGCTAAATGCCGTAAAAACTATATATTCCACAATATAAGCTATGCTTAATACTATAATTATTGCAGTCAAACCATATTTCATAAAAGAATATGGAGCATTAATACATTCATTACGAACTTTTTTTATTAGCTCTGTATCTTTAATTGTCTCATCTCTATCATTAATATACTTTCGCACATATTTTGTATTCGTTCTATATAAAATAATATATGCAAGAACATTAATAATTGTAGCAACTGACATTTGTATATAATCTACATATATATCAATTCTTCCTAAGAATTTTCTAAATTGTATATTAGAATCATATTTAGAAAAAGAAAGTATTTTAGGCATTAAAATTAAGCTAATCAACATTATATCTATTGCTATTAAGCACAAAACAAGACATATATTTCTGTATTTCTTTTTCATTTTTCCCCCTCGTATTTAAAAATAATTAGTAAATTGTAATTTTTTCAATTTGCTAATATATTTTATATCAAATACTATTGTTTTTTTCAATATTATTCGTGAAATTATTATTTAAACCTAAAATTTAAAAGGACGATTTTATATATTCATTCAGTAAATAAATATATAATTGTCGTCCTAAAATTTATTTAGAATTCTAATTTTGATACTATATAATTTTCCACTTCTTCAATTTTTATTCTAATTTGTTCCATTGTATCTCTATCTCTTACTGTTACACAGCCATCATTTTCTGTTTCAAAATCAACTGTTATACAATATGGTGTTCCTATTTCATCTTCTCTTCTATATCTCTTTCCAATGCTTCCTGCTTCATCATAATCACACATAAATTTTTTAGATAATTTTCCATATACATTCATCGCTTTTTCGCTCAATTTCTTTGATAAAGGTAATATTGCAGCTTTGTATGGTGCTAAAGCTGGATGTAAATGAAGTACAGTTCTTGTATCTCCCTCGCCTATTGTTTGTTCTTCGTAGCTATTACATAAGAAAGCTAATACAACTCTATCAGCTCCAAGTGATGGCTCAATTACATAAGGTACATATTTTTCATTATTTTCAGGGTCTTGATATGTTAAATCTTGTTTAGAATGATTCATGTGTTGTGTTAAATCATAATCAGTTCTATCAGCAATTCCCCAAAGTTCTCCCCATCCAAATGGGAATGCAAATTCAATATCAGTTGTAGCTTTGCTATAAAATACTAATTCTTCTGCTGAATGATCTCTTAATCTGATATTTGCTTTTTCCATTCCTAAAGATAATAACCAATTTTCACAATATTCTTTCCAATATTTATGCCATTCTAAATCTGTTCCTGGTTTGCAGAAAAACTCAAGTTCCATTTGTTCAAATTCCCTTGTTCTAAAAGTAAAGTTTCCAGGTGTAATCTCATTTCTAAAAGCTTTACCAATTTGAGCAATACCCATTGGCATTTTCTTTCTTGATGTTCTTAGTACATTTTTAAAATCAACAAATATTCCCTGTGCTGTTTCTGGTCTTAAATATATTTCAGAAGTTGTATCTTCTGTAACCCCTTGGAAAGTTTTAAACATTAGATTGAATTTTCTAATATCTGTAAAATTTGTTTTACCACAATTTGGACAAGGTATTTTATTTTCATTTATAAAATCTACCATTGCTTTATCTGTCATTCCATCAGCAATCATATCTTTTCCTTGTTCATGAGCCCATTCTTCAATTAGCTTATCAGCTCTATGTCTTGTTTTACATTCTTTACAGTCTATTAAGGGATCTGAAAATCCTCCAACATGTCCTGAAGCCACCCATGTTTCTGGGTTCATTAGTATTGCAGCATCAAGTCCTACAATATTTGGTTGCTCTTGAATGAACTTCTTTCTCCAAGCAGCTTTAACATTATTTTTTAGTTCAGAACCTAAAGGTCCATAATCCCAAGTATTTGCAAGACCTCCATAAATTTCTGAACCAGGATATATATATCCTCTTGACTTACATAAATTAACTATTTTGTCCATAGAATCTACAGCCATTTTCTATTCCTCCTTTAAATTTTCTATACCTTGTTTATCTAAGCTTTTATATAATATGAAGTGCATAGCACTTTTCTATTATATAAAAAAACTTCCGCCACTAGCTTTATAGCTAGGGACGAAAGCAATATACTTACGCGGTTCCACCCTAATTGGTATTTAAACCCACCTTTATTCATTTTTATTACTCCAAAGTTCCAAAATATAAATTTCATTGCTAAATTTTCACTATCTTTAACTCACTAAAAATGTCTTTTACATTTCCTCTTTTTCAACATAATTATTAAATTAGAATTATTTTATCAACTTTAGTTTTAAAAGTCAATAATTATTTATTTTTCTCTTGCTAAAATAATCAATCTTCCACTTGAATCATCTGTACAAGTTGAAAGCGAAATTTCTCTTTTACCTTCAGTATCTCTAATCATATAGTCTGCATCATTTGGAGTTGTTTCAAAAATATCATAGATTTCATATGTAACTTTTTCAGTTGTACTCTCTATAATAATTTCATCTCCAATTTCCAATTTCTTGTTATTTGAGAAAAACAGATTATTTCTGTAGTTATGACCTGCAATTACTGTGTTGCCAGGCATATTTAATGCTTCCAATTTTGGTGGATATAAAACTGCAACTGCAATTTCAATTGATCTTTTTGTAACTTCATTTAAAATTGGATAATTACATTTTGTTTTTGGTATATTGATTGTACCTAAAACTTCATAATCTTCTAAATATGTCTTTTTAATTTCTTGTGCAGTTGTATTTCCTTCAACTGTATTAGCTTGTGATGCAACTGTGTTTAATTCTTCTAATGGATTTTTTACTTCGTTATCAGTTGCAGCAATATTTGTAACAGTATTTTCTGTTTTATTTTCAATAACTTTTTTTACACTTTGAGTTGATTTATTAAATTCTTCTATTGCTGATTGAGCTTTACTATTTTTATCATTTTGATTATACATATCATAAGCAAAATATCCAACAATTCCAAGTATTGCAACAATTAAAACTATAAGTAGCATTGTTAAAAAATTACTATATTTATTGTTAAAATTAAACATAATTACCATCTCCTTTATAATTCCATAATTTTATTATACCACAGCGAATTAAATATTTCAATTTTAATTATGTTAATTTTACTCTAATATTGCTTTTATTCTTCTAACTCCTGCTGATGAAGCTTCTTCTTTCTTTATTTTGAAGTGTCCAAGTTCACCTGTTCTGGCAACATGAGGACCTCCACAAAGTTCTACTGATACATCTCCTATTTTATATACAGTAACTATATCTCCATATTTATCTAAGAACATAGCTTCTGCACCCATTTTTAATGCCTCTTCTTTTTTCATTTCCAATCTTTCAACTGGAATATCCATTTTTATGTATTCATTTACTAAATCTTCAACTTTTTTCTTTTCTTCATCTGTCATTTTTGCATCATGTGAAAAGTCAAATCTTAATCTTTCAGTTGTAATATTACTTCCTTTTTGATGTACATGGTCGCCTAAAACTACTTTTAAAGCTGCATTTAATAAGTGTGTTGCTGTATGATATTTTGTTTCTTGTTCTCCTTGACTAGCAAGTCCACCTTTAAATTTTTGTTCACTTCCAAGTCTTGATTTATCTTGATGTTCTTTAAATAATTTATCAAAGTTTTCCATATCTACTTTAATGTTTTGCTCTTTAGCAAGTTCAACTGTCATTTCTGGTGGGAAACCATAAGTTTCATATAAATTAAATACAACTTGTGCATCAAGCATATCTTTTCCTTGACTCTCTGCTCTTTTTACAGCCTTTAAAAATTCTCTTTCACCATTTTGAAGTGTTTTCATGAATTTATTTTTTTCTTCTACAATTACTGAAACTATTTTATCTCTATTTTGAGCTAATTCTGGATATAATTCTTTTAAGCTATCAATTGAAACATCAATAATTTCTGGTAACAATTCTAAATCAATTCCTAATTTATTTAAGTGTCTTGTCATTCTGCGAAGTAATCTTCTTAGTATGTATCCTCTATCAACATTACTTGGTTTTCCACCATCATTTATAATCATCATACTAGAACGCAAGTGTTCTGTAACAATTCTTCTACTTTCAATATTATCAACTTTTTGCAATTCTTCTAATTTTTTCATAACAGGTGCAAATATTTCAATTTCATAAGGTGTCTTTTTTCCTTGTAGTAACATTGTCATTCTTTCTAGTCCTAAACCTGTATCAACATTTCTTTGTTTTAATTTTGAATAATTGCCTTTTTCATCTTTATAAAATTCCATAAAAACATTATTCCAAATTTCAACATATTTTCCACAATCACATGATGGTTGGCAGTTTTCTGAACAAGCAGGTTTTCCTGTATCATAAAACATTTCTGTATCTGGTCCACATGGTCCTTCTTCTCCTGCAATCCACCAGTTATCATCTTTTCCATAAAAATATATTCTTTCATCTGGTATACCAGCTTTTTTCCAACATTCATAAGCAACTTCATCTCTTGCACAATCTTCATCACCTGCAAAACATGTTACTGATAATTTTTCATTTGGGATACCTAGTTCTTTTGTTAAAAATTCATAGCTCATAGCAATTGATTCTTCTTTAAAATAATCTCCTAAAGACCAGTTACCAAGCATTTCAAAATATGTTAAATGTCTATTATCTCCTACTTCATCAATATCATTTGTTCTAACACATTTTTGATAATCTGTAAGTCTTGTACCAGCAGGATGCTTTTGTCCTAACAAATATGGTACTAATGGTTGCATTCCAGCTGTAGTAAATAATACTGATGGATCGTTTTCTGGAATTACTGGTGCTGATGGTATAACAGCATGTCCATGATTTTTAAAAAAGTTCAAATATTTATTTCTTATTTCAATTGCTTTCATTTTTCCAACTCCTCTATAATAAATCTCTTATTTTTACAGTTTATAATTATATTATAGTTTTATGTAAAATTCAAGTATTTAATTTATTTTTCAGTACAAACATTATGATAATTGCAAAGTATTTTTATATTATAGAACAAAAGTGGACATTATGATAGTTGCAAAAGAAAAAACTTTATGCAAATGTCCACGTCTTTGTTCGTGTGCGAAAATTTATGTAATAAATTTTCTGTACATTGTTTAGCGAAACTTTTATATAATAGGAAGTGCAGAGCACTTTCCTATTATATAAAAAAATCGCAATTTACAACATCTTATAATCTTAAACTTTAATATAGTTCAAGTTAAAATATTGTAAATTGCAATTCTTAAATTTCTAAATGATTTCCTAAAAAACCTGCTGCTGATTGAGCTACTTTGTCTTCAGCTTCTCCCATTTTTTTAGATGGTTCTTTTGCCATTAAAATAACACTTCCTATTACATCACCATCTGAAATTATTGGATATATTACTTGTGAATTATAAATTCTTTCTCTTCCTTCATTTTGAGTTACTGGAATTGAAATTTCATTGTTTTCTTTGCTCTTAAATACTTCTTTATTTTCCATAACTTCTTCTAGTTCTCTGCTCAAATTCTTTTCTAAAAAATCTTTTTTTGAGCCTCCTGAAACTGCAATTACTGTATCTTTATCTGTGATACAAGCTATATGTCCTGTTGTTTTTGCTATTGTTTCTGCATAGCTACTTGCAAACTCTGAAAGCTCTCCTATTGGAGAATATTTTTTTAAAATTACTTCTCCTTCTTTATCTGTAAAAATTTCTAAAGGGTCTCCTTCTTTTATTCTTAATGTTTTTCTGATTTCTTTAGGAATGACTACTCTACCTAAATCATCTATTCTTCTTACAACGCCAGTTGCTTTCATATTTCCTCCTTTTAATCTCATAAAATTCATTTATTTAATCTATTTGTCAAATTTTTTTCTTTACATTCTTATTATGACAAAAAAGGAAAAAAATATTCATTTTATTTTAATTTCGCTAATATCCATTTTAAAACGTAAAAGACCACCTTAATCGGCAGTCTTTCTCTCATTATTATTTTAATTTTGGGGATTTTACTAAATTATTCTTGTCATTTTTATTTTTGTTATCTTAAATTTGTGTTCTATCACACCGTCCATCTATCATTGCATCACCTTCCTCTTTCCTTTTGATGAGTTTATTTTATCTTCAAAACCTTAAATTAAACTTAAAAGTTTGTGAATTATTTGTGATGCTTTTATTAAGTTTTTATTTATATAAAATCTTACAAATTATCTATATCATCTAAATTAAATTCTTTTTCTTCACTTTCTGTATATGCAGAAAAGACTGAGTCATTGTACAATTCTAAAATAGTATTTAAGTCATTTGAAAATTCTCTAAGCATAACAATCTTTATACTTACATCTTTTCCTCTACAATAATCTTCTAAAGTTCTTTGTAATTTTCTAATAAAATCAACTTCTGGTGCTAATTCATCTTTATGCTTTTTAGCTCTATCTATAAGCATTTCTTTTATTTGTACTATGTCTTCATTACTTGCGCAAGTAATTCTTTGGAACATTTGATAAGCATCATAGTGATTGAATATTGGTTTATCCATACATTCATTAGCAAATTTATCATAAAAGATTTCCATTTTCATTGGTATACACTTAAATATTTCATCTGCCTTATCTCTATACATCTTATCTTCCAATTTTCTATTTAATTCATGGAAATGCTCTATAATATCTTCCATATCATCTCCAACATCAATACCAATTCTAGATAGTTCTTCATCTAGATTGTCACAATATTCTGATGATTTAGCAGCTAAATCCATTCCATCCATAAATATTTTTTTAGTTTCTTGCATGTCATAATCGATTAAACCTCTTCTGATAAAATAGCTATAATATGCAAATAGTTTTACTATTTCAATCAATTTTAAAGAGCCATTTTTAACATCTTCTATTACTTCTTCAATAATACCTGGAAATTGATCATCAGATATTTTCCAATATTCTTCTGTAAGTAATCTTTTATATCCAGGTAATTTTTCTGTATCAATTGTATTTATTATTACTTCCATATCTTTTTTAAATGCTCTCATATCAAAAATTCTAGTTCTTACATATATTTCAATAAATTTAAAAAATCTATATTCTGATTTAAAATTGAAGTAGTAATTATTATCAAATTCTTTAATATAAAATTGTCTATTATCCATCAAAACTCTTGAAGAAACTAAAATTGCTTTATACTCTTCATTGCTATTGATATTTACAAATTTGTCTTTTGTTATTTTTCCTGCTTTAATTTCGAAAGAAACAGCAATTGTAAATATTAACATAGTTTGCAAAACTCTTAAATTTGTATTTGGATAAAATTTATTTACATTTTCAAAAACCTTTTTAAAATCATTCAAAGAATGTTTTAAAATTCTTAAATTTCTTGTACCACTTTTTACAAATGTACTAGTAATAAGATTTGTATGCTCTCTTAAAAATCTCATCAAGTCTTTATTATTTTCATATCTTAGTAAAAGACCATCTATTATATAATTGAATTTTGGAGCATAATCAAAAGTTTCACCAATTAGCTTTTCTTTTATTCTTTCATAATCATTTGCCTTATCAAATACATACTCTATTTTTTCTCTAATCTTTTCAACCATTGGTTTATCAGCTTTTAGAAGTGTTCCCTCTTTATCTAATAAATATGTTGCAATAAAAGTTTTCATTTCTAAATTTGAGCTTTTTAGTTTAGTTGACAATTCTTTTTCATTACATATAATAATTGTTTTTATATGGTCGTGTTCTACGAAATTATTGATATATCCAAGAATATCTATAACATCTACATTTGCTCTTTCCAAATCGTCAAAACACAATACTTTATTATTGGTTGAGAAAAAACTAGCATAATCTATTTTATCTCCATTTTGTGTAACTCCAAAAAAATTGGCCATATCTAAACCAGTTTTTGCATATTCTGGAATAGTAGTTTGTCCATGATTATCCATGTATTTTCTCATATTTTTATCCATTAGTTGTGTTGTTTCAATAAAAATCTTTTTACTAATATCTTCCAAATTTGAAATACCATATAAAGACATATATATAGTTGTATATTTTCTACCATTTAATTGAAGTGATTCGATTTTATTTCTTATTTTGTGATTCCAAAAATATGTTTTTCCACTTCCCCATTCTCCATTTATCATAATTGCATAGTCAGTATAATCAGCTCTTACATAGTCTAATATGCTATCTACAAGTTCTTCCATATATATTTCCTTTCCCGAAGCAAATCTTCATTTCTTTCGTAATATTTAATCTTTAGCTAAAACCAATACTAATATTTTTTTAGCTCCATTCATTTTTAATATTTTTGCACACTCTTTTATTGTAGCACCTGTTGTAAAAATATCATCAAATAAAATTACATTTTGTTCTGATATTCTTTGGGTACAATAAAATGCGCCTCTTATATTTCTTCTTCTAGCTGTTTTTAATAATTTACTTTGAGTTTCAATATTTTCTCTTTTTTTAATTATTTTTTTCATTTTAATATCTAAGCTAGAAGCTATGTTTTTTGCAATAAGTTCCGTTTGATTATATCCACGAATATTTTTCTTAGTTCTACTCATTGGAACTGGTACAATTATATCATAATTCTTCAAAAATCCACATAAATTTTTATTTTTTAAAATCTCATCAATAAAAAAATTTGAAATATAAGGTAAAGAGTGAAATTTATAAGCTATTATTATTTTCCTAATAATATGTCTATACTCAAAAAGATATACAAATTTATCATAATCAATATTTCTTACATTTAGTATCTGTCCATTTTTATATTTTATAACTCTTTCATAACACTTATCACATATCCATTTATTTGTTATTCTACCACAACTAACACATGATGGTGGAAACAAAAAATCGAGAACAAATGGTAATATCATATTACTCCTTTCTTTGCCCCCGATTTATTATTTATGTTTTATTTTAATGAATTTAATCTTTCTTCAACTGCTTTTAGCATTTCTTTATAGTTTTCTAATTTTGCCTTTTCTTCTGTAACTTTTGCTTTTGGTGCTTTGCTGATAAATCCTGGATTAGAAAGCATTTTTTCTCCTCTTAAAACTTCTCCTTCTAATCTCTTTTTCTCATTTTCTAATCTTGTAATTTCTTCTTTTATATCAACTAAATCTTCAAATGGTATAAATACCTTTATATCATCTACAACTATTGAAATTGCTTTTTCATCAATTCCTTCTAAATTATCTTGAACTTTTATTTCACTAGCAAAGCCTAATTTTGTTAAGAAGTCTTTTGCCTCTTCAATTTCTTTTTCAAAATTGTCTGTTACTAAAATTAGTTTTGATTTTTTTGATGGATGCACATTCATTTTTGTTCTTACATTTCTAATCTCTATAACTAATTTCTTTAATTTTTCAACAAAGTTTTCTTCTTTATCAAATTCAAATTCTTCTTTTATAGTTGGCCATTTGCTTACCATTAAATCCACATCTTCAGTATTTATTAATTTTGAATAAATTTCAGATGTAACAAATGGCATAAATGGATGTAATAATTTTAATGAAGAACTAAATATATAATTTAATATACTGCTTACAGCCACTTTTACATTTTCATCTTCACTATAAATTCTTGGTTTTACCATTTCGATATACCAATCACAAAATTCATTCCAAATAAATGAATATATTTTGTCTAAAGCAATTCCTAAATCATAATTATCAATATTTTTGCTAACCTCTACTACCAATTTATCAAATTTATTTAGTATCCATTTATCTTCAATTCTTAATAGTTCATCATTATATTTTTGATTTTCATCGAAAATTTTATAAGTAAATGCTTTAACTTTTTCATCATCAGCTAAGTTCATTGTAATAAATTTAGCTGCATTCCAAATTTTATTTGCAAAATTTGAAGCTTGTTCTAGTTTTTCAGGCATATATCTTATATCATTTCCTGGTGTTGTTCCACTAACTAAAGAAAATCTTAAACTATCAGTTCCATATTTATCAATAACATCAAGTGGATCTATACCATTTCCAAGTGTTTTACTCATTTTTCTACCTTGGCTATCTCTAACAATACCATGAATCAATATATCTGAAAAAGGTTTTTCCTTCATAGTTTCTAAACCTGAAAAAATCATTCTAGCAACCCAGAAGAAAATTATATCATAACCAGTGACAAGTACATTTGTTGGATAAAAATCTTTCAAATCTTCAGCATCTTTATTTGGCCAGCCTAATGTTGAGAAAGGCCATAGTGCAGAGCTAAACCATGTATCTAGAGTATCTTCATCTTGATGTAATTCTGTACTACCACATTTTTCACATTTTTCTACTTTAGTCTTTGAAACATTTATATGTCCGCATTTATCACAATAATAAGCTGGTATTCTATGTCCCCACCATAATTGACGAGAAATACACCAATCTTGAATATTCTCCATCCAATTAAAATATGTTTTTTCATATCTTTTTGGAACAAATTTTATACTGTCATTTTTTACAGCTTCTATTGCTGGTTCTGCTAAAGGTTTCATTTTAACAAACCATTGCTCAGAAATTTTAGGTTCTATCGTATTTTTACATCTTTCACATTTTCCTACATTGTGAGTATAATCTTCTTCTTTAACCAGTGCACCTATTTCTTTTAATTTTTCTACTATTTTTTCTCTAGCTTCTTTTAATTCCATACCTGCATATTCAGGTTTTAAATTTCCCATTTTAAAGTTTTCATCAAATACTTCTATAATATCTAAATTATGTCTTAATCCAGCTTGATAATCATTCATATCATGTGCTGGTGTAATTTTAACACAACCAGTTCCAAAATCTTTTTCAACAAATTCATCTGCAATAATAGGAATTTCTTTGTCCATAATTGGTAAAATGCAAGTTTTTCCTACTATATTTTTGTATCTTTCATCATCTGGATGTACTGCAACAGCTGTATCTCCAAGCATTGTTTCTGGTCTTGTTGTTGCAACAATTACATATCTATCTTCATCTTTTATTTTATAACGAATATGCCATAAATGTGAAGCTTCTTCTTTGTATTCAACTTCTGCATCTGATATTGATGTATTACAGCTAGTACACCAGTTTACCATTCTTTTTCCTTTATAAATTAGGCCTTTATTGTAAAGGTTTACAAATTGCTCTAATACAGCATCTGACATTCCATCATCTAAAGTAAATCTCTTTCTATCCCAATCACAAGAACAACCAAGTTTTCTTTGTTGTTCCATAATTGTTCCACCATATAAATGTGTCCAATCCCAAGCTTCTTCTATAAACTTATCTCTTCCTAAGTCTTTTTTAGTTTTTCCTTCAGCTTTTAATTTTTGGACAACTTTCATTTCTGTTGAAATAGAAGCATGATCTGTTCCTGGAACCCAAAGAGTTCTATAACCTCTCATTCTTTTATAACGAACTAATATATCTTGCAAAGAATCATCTAATGCATGTCCCATGTGTAATTTACCAGTAACATTTGGTGGTGGCATCATAACACAAAATGTTTCCTTTGTTTTGTCCTTTGAAGGCTTAAAGTATCCATTTTCTTCCCATTCTTGATACAATTTGTCTTCAAAATCTTTTGGATTAAATTTTTCATTTAACTTATGACTTTCAAGCATAATTTACCTCCTATTTTACTAAAAATCACTTATATTTTTTATCTATTTGTACCATTTATAATCATATTTTCTATGTTATCTATTGAATCATTTTGAATATCAAACCCCATTTTTATAGTTTCTAATAAAGTTTCTTTTGCTTCTTCTTCACAATCTCCAATACTAGAAAACAAATTAAGTTGGTGTCTACTATGTAAGCTTAAAAGTTCTAACGGAGTTTTTAATTCAATATCTTTATATTCATATTCTTTTATTCCACTATTTCTAAGTAATTTTCTTCTTTCAGAAATTTCTTTCGCACGCTCTTTTATTTTTCCTCGTTCCACATCAGTTAGTCTATCTAAGAAATCTAACATTTTTACTGCAAATTCATTCATTTTTGCCTCATCTTCTGGCACTTGATAGCCACAGGCTCTTAAAATTGCAATTTCTTCGTCTTTATCAACATTTGCTGCTCTTCTTTCCTCATATACAAGTTTAATCGGATCTACTATTTCTTCTTCGTCTTTGCGTTCCATTTGTTCCTCCAACTTTATTTGTCTTATGTATAAACAAAATTCGCCCTTTATACAAAGGGCGAATTATTCACGGTACCACCTTAATTATTATTTTAAATAATATCTCAATCTTTTTAACGCTAAATCAGCGGATAAACTTAAGTTTATTTTCAGTCTACCAACTCCAAAGTTACTTCAATTTTCTTTTCTATAAGAAGCTTACAGCCACGACTTCTTTTCTCTAAATAGATAGTTTAAATTTACTACTCTTCTTCACAGTTTTTAATATGTTAAAATAATAACACAGAACTTACATTTTTACAATAGTTTTTTATTATTTTTAAATCAAACCAAATGTTACTATTATGATTGAAACTGTTGTAATTACTCCTAATATAAGTAATGGTATAGTCCAAAGTTTTACTAATGACATTCTTTCAGATAATTTTTTATATGCATTTCCATCTTTTTCTAAAGCATTTTTTAATACTGTATCCATTAACAATATAAATACTGCTGAAAGCATTGTTGTAGCATAATTCAAATTTGCAGAATATGCAAAAATAAATATTAATTGAAAAGATAAAGCATAACTAAATAAATCATACCATATAAACATTTTTTTAACATCTTTTTTTGTAATTCCACTATTTAAAGCTATAACATTAGAATACATATCTTGAATACTTTTCCCCATAATTTTCTCCTTTTCTTTAGTAAATTAAATACTATTTATATTTTACCCAATAAAAATTTTTTTAGCAATAGATTTTTTTATTTTAATTCATTTTCACATCACCAATAATAGATTTAATATCTTCAATATTATTTTTTCTCATATATTCTTCTATTCCATCTATTACTTTTATACTTGTTTCTGGATCAGCAAAGTTTCCAGAACCAATTGAAACTGCTGTTGCACCAGCCAGCATAAATTCAATTGCATCTTCACCTGTCATAATTCCACCCAAACCTAAAATAGGAATTTTAACAGTTTGTGCTATTTGATATACCATTCTAACTGCTACTGGTTTTACAACTGGACCAGATAATCCACCTGTGTTGTTAGCTAGAACTGGTCTTCTTTTATTTATATCTATTTTCATTCCTAAAAGTGTGTTAATTGCTGAAATTCCATCAGCACCTGCATCTTCAGCACCTTTAGCTGGCATTGTTATATCTGTAACATTTGGAGTTAATTTTACTATTAAAGGCTTTCTATCTAATACTTTTCTAACTTGCGATGTAACTTCTTTTACTCCCTCATAAGTTGTTCCAAATGCAAGACACCCAGCTTTTACATTAGGGCAAGAAAGATTTAATTCAACTCCATCTATATCTAAATCATTTAGAATTTTGCATAATTCGACATATTCTTCAATTGTACTTCCACATGCATTTACTATTATCTTTGTATCAAATTTTCTAAGCCATGGTAAATCATTTTTAGCAAAATATTCTACACCTGGATTTTGAAGTCCTATACTGTTTAACATTCCACCTGGTGTTTCACAAATTCTTGGTGGTTTATTTCCTGGTCTAGGTTTTAAAGATGTTCCTTTTGTTATTATTCCACCTAATTTTGCTATATCTATAAATTCTGAATACTCTCTTCCATATCCAAAAGTTCCTGATGCTACTGTAACTGGATTCTTCATTTCAATTCCACATAAATTTACACTTGTATCCATATTTTCCTCCCTCATAATTGGTTCTCCATTTTGTTTTATAACTTCTATTTGTTCATCAAAACTTACATTACTTACTTTATTTATAAATTTTTGTATTTTATCAAATCTTAAAATTTGAGGTTCTTCATTTGAGAAACCTGTACATTCTTGAACTTTATCTGAAAGATTAGTAATATTATAAGTATCTATTAAAAATCTGTTTATACGGTCATAATCATTATAAAAAGTTTTTAATTGATGTTTTCTTATAAATAAAGTTTGTGCTTCAAATTCATAATTATAAAATAAATAATCAACAATTAAATGTAAAAAATAACCTTTTCCAAAATCAGAATTCAAATCATATTTTGAATTTTCTAAAAAGTAATCTAGTCCAACTTTTGAATTTCCATAATTATGATAATGTGTTTCATATTTATTGTCAGTAAAATCTGGTTCTACTGTTCCATTTATAAATTCTTCTTCATTTTTTACATCATTTTTATGTTTTCTCATGTATTCTTTTGCAACTGCTATATGTACTAAAAAACTTGGCATAAGTTCCTCCAATTAAAGTTCAACGGCTGTTGATTTAAATACAGGTCCATCTTTACAAACATGTCCATATTTTGCTTCACCATCTGATATAACCTTAACAGCACAACCTAAGCAAGCACCTATACCACAGCCCATTCTTTCTTCTAAAGACATCTCACATTCAATATTTTCTTCATTTGCAAATTTTTGGACAGCCTTAAGCATTGGCAATGGACCACAAGCAAATATTATATCTGGCTTTTCTGCTTTGCAATCTTCTTTTAATACATCTAAAGCAAAACCTTTTTGTTTATAAGAACCATCATCAGTTGTTATTACTGTTTTATTGCATACACTTTCAAATTCATTTTCTAAAGTAACTAAAGATTTATTTCTGAATCCCATATACATAGTTGTATCTACATTTGCAGATTTTAGCTCTTTTGCAAGTTCATACAAAGGATATGTACCAATTCCTCCACCAATTATATAAGCTTTTTGGTAATCTTTAATTGTAAAGCAACCTCTTCCAAGTGGACCAAGAACATTTATCTTATCTCCAACTTTCTTTTCAGATAAAAGTTCTGTTCCTCTTCCTTTTACTTGAAAAATTATTTCGATATTTTTTCCATCAATATTATAAATACTTATTGGTCTTCTTAAAAATGGTTCTCCTGTTGAGGAAACTTGAATTTCAATAAAATTCCCTGCTTTTGCTGATTTAGCAAGTTCATCAGCTTCTAATGTAAATTTAAAAATTCCATTAATAATTTCTTCTTTTTCTAAAATTTTACAATCTAATTTTATTGGCATAATTTTTCTCCTATTCTTAAAAATTTATATAAAATGCAAACATTACCTTTAGAAAAACTCTACACTATATTTTGCATTAAATTCTTTATTTGGTTCTAATTCAATTAGATCTTCTTTTTCCTCAAAAATTCCATTAGAATTTACTTTATCTGCTGTATTAAACCATGGTTCTATACATACAAAATTTGCTTCTGGTTTTGACCAAATTGCTAAATATGGAAAATCTGTAAAATCAAATGTTAATACTTTTTTTGTTTCTGTTTTCAAAAATACTTTATTTGATGATAAATTTTTCATTATTATAGCATCATTTTCAAAAGTATTTCTATCTAAAAATATTCTATTTTCTTTTATATATTTCTCTATTGGTATTTTTTTATTTGAAATTAGTCCATTTTCTAATTGCATAATTTCAACATTATTTTCTTCATTTTCAAATTCGATTCTATATTTTCCACTTGTATATTCACATACAAATGCAGGGTGTCCACCAAGTCCAAAAATCATTGTTTCATCACTTTTATTTACAACCTTATACTTAGTTGTAAGTTTATTTTCATCAACTTCATAGGAAACATATAATTCAAATTTAAAAGGAAATTTTTTCAAAGTTTCTTCATTTGATGTTAAAACATAAGAGTTTTCTGAAATTTCTTCAAATTCCATATCTCTTGCAAAACCATGTTGTCCCATCTCATATTCTTTTCCATTTATTTTTGTTTTATTATCTTTTAGTTTTCCAACTATTGGAAACAAAATAGGACTATGTCTATTCCAAAAATTTTGTCCATCATGCATCTTTTCAATTCCATTGTATATTACTGATACTAATTCTGCACCTTTATTAACTGTTTTTATTTCTAACATTAGCTTCAATTACTCTCCTTATACTATTTACTTTCTGTTTTTGATAGCTGAATTTAATTCATCTCTCATTCTAATTGCTTCAGCTCTTGTTGCTTTTGCATAATCTTCTTTTGCAAATTTATCCTTCCATAAATCTGATTTATAAGCACACATTAAGCTCCTTGAAGCATTTACAATTCCACCAAGTCCATCTTTAAATCCAAGAGCTATATCTTCAGCTTTTCCTCCTTGAGCTCCATATCCTGGAATTAAGAAATAGCTATGTGGCATAAGTTTTCTAAGTTCTTCTATTTGTATTGGATATGTAGCTCCAACTACTGATGCAACTGAACTATATCCATATTCTCCAATAAGATCTTTTCCCCATTCATTAACAAGTTCAGCAACTTTTTCATATACTTTTTTGCCATCTTCTAATTTTAAGTCTTGTAATTCTCCTGATGATTTATTTGAAGTTTTTACAAGGATAAAAATTCCCTTGTTATATTTTTTACAATCATCAATAAATGGTTTTACACCATCAATTCCTAAATATGGATTTACTGTTACCCAATCAATATCATAAAAGCTTTCTTCTGTTTCACCAACTAAAGTTTTTCCAATATATGCATTTGAATATCCAGCAGCAGTTGTTCCAATATCACCTCTTTTTATGTCTGCAATTACTATCATGCCTTTTTCTTTAGCGTACTTGCAAATTTCTTTAAAGCATTTCATTCCTTCTATTCCAAACATTTCGTAAAAAGCTATTTGTGGCTTTACAGCAGGGATAATATCACATACATTGTCTATTATATTTTTGTTGTATTCTAAAATTCCTTCACAAACACTTTTTACATCTTTGCCATATTTTTCTTTTATGCAATCTGGCAATATATCATATCTAGGATCTAATCCAATTACTGTTGGATTATCATATTCTTTTATTTTGCTTATTAATTTATCAATAGCATTCATTTATACTTCCTCCATAAAATTATTTGTTTGAATAAACTACTTTTCCATTGCAAATTGTATATTCAACTTCTCCTATTAGTTTTTTTCCAATCCAAGGTGTATTTTTAGATTTTGAAACAATACTTTCTTTTGAATAAACATATTCTTTATTTGGATCAAAAATTGTTAAATCTGCAATTTCACCATCTTTTATTTTTCCTCTATTAATTCCTAGAATTTTAGCTGGAGTATAAGACATTACTCTTACCATATCCATATAGTTTAGTAATCCTGGTTTAATTAAATTAGTTATTGTTGCAGCAAGTGCTGTTTCAAAACCAATTATTCCATTAGGTGCTGTTGCTAATCCTTTAGCTTTTTCCTCTTCTGTATGTGGAGCATGATCTGTTATAATCGCATCAATAGTGCCATCTTTTAATCCTTGAATTATTGCTTGTCTATCCTTTTCAGTTCTAAGAGGTGGATTCATTTTTGCATTAACACCAGAAATTAAAACTTCATCTTCAGTAAAACTATAATAATGTGGACAAGTTTCACAAGTTACTTTTACTCCTCTTTTTTTAGCATCTCTAATCATATTAACTGATGTTTGTGTACTAATATGGCATATATGTGTATGTAAATTATTGGTTTCTGCTATAACAATATCTCTTGAAGCCATAATTTCTTCTGCTTCTGGTAACACACCTTCAACGCCAAGCTTTTCTGCAACTTTTCCAGCATTTATAGCTCCACTTGAAACTGATTTTTCTTCACAATGTTCAGAAATAAAACTTCCTATCTCATTTGCTTTTATCATTGCTTCTCTAATCATTCTTGCATTTTCTACTGGTCTTCCATCATCAGAAAAAGCAATTGCACCAGCTAATTTTTGTTCTTTAAAATCCACAAGTTCTTTTCCTTCTTCACCTTTTGTTACACTTGAAAATGGAAGTACATTACATAAATTAACTCTTTTAGCTTCATTTATAATTTTTTCTAAAACAATAGCGCTATCTGGAGTTGGTTTTGTATTTGGCATTGGACAAATAGTTGTAAAACCACCCTTAACAGCGCTATGACATCCTGTTTCTATTGTTTCTTTATGTTCTCCTCCTGGCTCTCTTAAATGACAATGCATGTCAATCATTCCAGGCATAATTAATAAGTCAGTGCAATCAATTACTTCATCTGCACTTGTAACTTCAATATTTTTTTCAATTTTTTCTATTTTATTATCGCTTATAAGTACATCAAATTTTTCATTTGTATTACTAGCATAATCTATTACAGTTCCATTTTTCAACAAAATACTCATATTAAATTTCGTCCTTTCATAAAAACTTCTCTAATATTTGCATTTTATCATTTTATTGTATGCTTTTCAAGAAAAATAGACTAATATTTAGATAATCTTATTCTTTTACTTTTGCATACAAGCTTTGTTTAAAATAATCCTCTCCCTTAAATGTGTTTAACTTTAATCTTTTGTTTTTACTAACGATTTTTTTAACTTTCCATAAGCCTAATCCACTATTATGTTCTTTAGTTGTAAAGTTTTTCTTATATATTTCCTGCAAACTAATATTTTTGTTTAAATAAGTATTTTCTATTATGAAAACATTTTGATTTTCTTTATAATCTTTTAAAATTTGAATGTAAATTTGTCTTTGTTCATTACATTCGTTTGCTGCTTCAATTGCATTATCTAGCAAAATTCCTAAAATTCTTGTAATTTCATAAATATCCTCTTTTATTTCTTGAAGATTACACATTATTTCTATATTCATTTTAATCTTTTTCTCTAAAGCAACATTATATTTATTAGATAACAAAGTAAATATTGCAGGATTTTCCTTTATAATCTTTCTAAAGTTTTCAGAAGCCTTTGTTTCTTCACACTCATTCATAACTTTACTATAGTATATTTTCAGTTGCTCCATATTATTAGTTTTTATATAAGCACCAAAAACTTGCATGATATTGTTGAAATCGTGTTTAAATGCTCTTATGGAATCGTTTTCTTTTCTTAGCATTTGATTACTTTTATGTAATTTGTAAATGCATCTCTTGAACCTATCACTTTTTCTTGGTCCAAACAATTTTCTTAAAATTCTAAAATTGACAATATTCTTCATAATTCTACGCCTACCCCTTTTTCTCTTACGTAATGTTTGAATTTTAACATCATTCTTTCAAATTTTTTAAAAAGAAGAAAAAAAGAGAAAAATCATCAGTATTTCAGCAGAATTTTACTTTTTTTGGCAAATTGTATATTTTTTTGCAAAAAGTTGAAACTTTTATTTCTGTATCATTCCTCTAATATATAAATAAAAAATAGGAGGATACTATGTTAGATATTTTAATGTACAGTGAAGATGCAGTTTTATCTCAACAAATTTCTACATATCTTTTAGAAAGAAATAAACATTTTCGTATATTACATGTTATGTCAGAAGAAACTGATTTGATAAAAATGCTAAAAACTTCACATTTTGATTTTTTATTGTTGATAACTGAAAAAATGGAAAATACAAGAATATTTGATTTCCTAGAAGAATTCAACATAGAAAATCATTTAGAATCTGTTATTGTCATTTCAAACAATGCAGAGCTTAGAAAATCACTAAAGAAAAATCGCTTTTTAGCAAAAGCATTAAATAAAAATTCAAATACTCAATACTTAGCAAAACAAGTATCAACAGTTATTGAAGAAAAATATTCTTATGATGTAAATCTTAAAGCAAGAATTGCACATGAACTTTATTCTATTGGTTTTAAACCATATCATAAAGGAACAGGTTTTATGATAGAAAGTATTTATATGGTATATCAAAAAGAAGCTCATTTGTGTGATAATTTTGAAAAGAATATTTATCCAATTGTAGCAGAAAAGTTTTACACTACAACTTCTAATGTAAAATCAGACATAATTAAATCAATTAATTCTATGTATGCTGAATGTGAATTAGAAAAGTTAAAAAAATATTTTCATTTCAGTACTGATTTTAGGCCAACTACTAAAATGATTATTTATACAGTTATAAGTAATATTGCACAATCTTAATTACAAAAATTTGAGAAATTTTTCCACTTTTTTCACTTTTTTGTAAAATATTATTTTTTTGTTGTATATTATGTTCAATATTTGTATTACATAAATATTATTAAATTTATTTTTAGGAGGATTTTTTATGAAAAATTTAAAAACCATACCAAAGATTTTATTTATTTTAATGATTTTATCTGTAATGCTCTCATCATTTTTTGCATTACCAGTATCAGCAGCAGGAGATGATGGCATATCAATATGTGCATATCAAAACTTTTCAAGATCTTTTGTAAAAGTGTATCACTCTAGTGCATATTATATGGATGGCAAATATATGGCAATTGAATTTCAATGTACAGCTTCTGATAATGACCCAGAACATATGGTATATGTTTTCTTATATCGTAATTATAATGAAACATTTACAGTATATACAATGTGGTCAGATAATGTAAGAAGAAAAATTGATTCAATACCTGTTGGAGAAGGTTCTGATATACAATTTAGAATTGAATGTGATGAAGATGTAACAATTACATATGATTTAAAATTTTATAGTTGGAAATAAACAATTAAGCTTGAAGTTTTACTTCAAGCTTTTATAATAAAAGATGACACTAATCTGCCATCTTTTTTAATTCTATTTTATATGTTTTATTAGAATCTTTTATTTTTAATTCGATTGTATTACTCTCTTTTATAGAAGGTATATTAATAACAATTCTTCTGTTAAAATCTTTTGTTAATCTAATAAAACTAAATGTATATTCCAAATCCACAAATGTATTTTTGTATAATTCAAAATTATAATCATTAACTAATACTAATAAATTAAGTCCTGTATCATCAAATATTACTTTTTCTATTTTCATATTTGGATTTGTATTTTTTTCTACACTATATTCTATTCTTTTATTATCAATATATTTATCTAATTTAATTGAATATTCATAATTAATTGCTATATTTTTTTCTTGCAATTCACTTTCAATTCTAGCATCATCTTCATTTGAATAAAAAATAATATCATTAAATTTCACATTTAAATGATTGCTGGTTTGAAAATTATCTGAAATCATAAATACTACATTTTTCAAATGATTTTTATCTTGTATAATTACTTTATTTCCTTCTTTAACATTCTCGCCTTCATTCCATAATTCTTCACCACTATCATTAGTGATTCTCAAATCTTTAAATGAAACGTTTTCTATTCCTGCTTCGTACAAATCAAAATCTGTTTCTATATCAAATACTAAATATAAATTTAATTCATTCATTAGTACATATGATGTTTTTACACCAATGCCATTTTGCATTTTATAATCTGTATATAAATTTTGCAAATCACCATTTTCAAGTGCTTGTTCTATCCCACCATTATTTACATTTATAGTATTTAAATTAAGAACATCAGATAGGTATTCCCAAAAACTCGTTGCATTTACAAAGTGAGTTGTGCATAATAAGCAAACAACTAAAATTGCCACTTGCGTTGTTCTAAATGCCATTCTTCTAAAATTTCTAATTGCATCTTTTAAATCTTTTGCACTTTTGTTTTTTCTAGCCAACATCTGTAAAAAATTTTTATTTCGTTTATCTGAAAAAGCTGTTTGAATTGCATTTTCAAAACTATGTGGCACTTCATTACTTTGATTTTTGTAATATTCTGCAAGTTTTTTTTCAATCAAGTCTTCTTCGTGATTTTTATGAGAATGCTTATCATTTTCTCTAAATGTTTGCATTCTTTCATCATTCGGCATCATTAACTATCACCTCCTGCATAATCTCGTTTTATTTTTTCTTTAGCTCTTCTCATAATTGTTTTTACGGTATTTTCATTTCTATTTAATATGTATGCTATTTCTTTAATTTTGTAGTTATATTTATAATATAATCTAAAAGCTAATTTTTCTTCATAAGATAACTTTTCTATAAGCATTTCAAAACCAACATCACTCATAGCCTTATCAATGCTAGAAGTAGATTTTATTAAGTTGCTCTGTTCTGTATCATAAAAACAAATTATTTCTTTCATTTTTTGTTTTCTATAAATATGATTACATTCATTAATTAATATTTTTACAAGCCAAGTTTTATAAAACTCATTATTTTGAAGTGTTTTTAATTTATTAAATGCAATTATCATTGTTTCTTGAATGGCATCATCAATATCATCTTCATTGCTTAATCTTACTCTTGCAACACCATACAACTCACTTTTCATATTTAAAATTAATTCAGTAAAAGCTTTTTCATCTCCATTTTTTGCTAGTTCTAATAATTCTTCCATTGTATCTTCCCATTTTCTTTAGTCTTTTTATTTAGCCAATCCCTCGAACTCCAATATTTTATAATAAAATTCTTTCTATTCGCTTAAAACTATTTCTGTTTAATATAATTTAGAATTATTCATAATGTTTTTTGAATTTTATATTGCAATAATATTATATACTATATTTTATGTTTTTCAAACACTTTTTTTAAATTTTTCCAAAAGCTTTTACATAATTATATCTTAGTCAATTGTAGTTGATGTTCTTCCAGTGCCTACAACATTTTCCTGTAAAGACCTCCATGTATTGCAGCCTATTATTCCATCAGCTATTAATCCTCTACTAGCCTGATATCTTACAACAGCATTATAAGTGCTATTTCCAAAAATACCATCTAAAGAACCTGCTCCAAATCCCAGTGTATTTAAATCATCTTGTGCAATTAGTACATATACACTTAGACTTCCTCTTTTTATAAGTGGATATCCTCCACTACTGCAAGCTGGTGGTTTTTGTCTTCTATCAAAATGCACCCATGTAGGTGAAATACTAACAGGCTCAACATAACTCCATAAACCTGAATTTTGTGCACTTGCTCTTAAAGCCGCTCTTTGAGCATTTGTCCACTGCTGTCCTACATCAAAGGCTGTACCAGCATAATGCTGTGACTGACCAGTATGTCCTCCTTCCCAACTTCTCCTAAATGCATATCCAACTGGAATTGGTGCTCCATACAATCTTCTCTGAGAATTCCAAGATTGCATTGTTCTTTTGGTAGTCCACAAAGTATTGCTATTACTTGCTCCTCTAAATTCTTTTACTGTTAATGTCCTATTTGTATTATAAGGCATTGCCTCTAATACCCCTTTATAATATGTTTCCATTCTATCTGTATCATTATTATATACTATAATTTTTGCCATAAAAAAACCTCCTATGATAATATTTTATGAAAATTATCATAGGAAGTGATTTATCTTCCATCATCATTATATTGATTTTGTCGTATATTTCCCATTTGTTGGTTTGTTGCTATGTTTACGTTTTCTTGATTTGGTAAAGCTTGAACTGGTTGTAAACCTTTTATATCTAAAACTGGATTTTTTTGCATACATATTTGCAAATTTTTCTTCATATTTTCAAATAAGACTTTTTTATCATTTGGACTTTCCATAATATCTTCTAATGATGAAAAAGTATACATTTCAGAATTGTTAAATACGACTCCATTTATTTTTCCAGCTAGCTTATAGTCTTTAGCAACTGTTTCTCTAATAGCTTGATAATATGCATCATTCAATGCAGTTGCTAAAAATGAATTGTAACTTTTGGAAACCTTTTGTGTAGTTCCATCTAAAGCTTTATATTCATCTGTTTGAGGTTGACTTGCATACATAATATCGCCAAAAGACTGTAAAAATGGATTTTTAACATTCGAGTCTTTAAATAATTCTGGTCTTCTAGCTTTTACTTTTTCAATTCCATCTACAATTGCATCTAGTTCTTTTGGTTCACTAGTTAAATAAAATACAAATTTTTCTGGTCTACTAGTTTTTTGCATCTGTTCGTCAGAGTCAAATTTAAAATAAAATGAATCCAATCCATCCAATTCTTTCAAAAGTTCATTTGCAAGTAAAGCTACATTTTCTCTTCTACAATTCAAATATAATCTTTCTTTGATGTCATTTGTTCTATGATTTTTTCCTTTTATTACATGGTAAAAAGCTGGTCTTCCATCCGTACTCTTTTGATCTTGCACTACATATCTTGAATCAGATTTTAGCTTATTAAGCACAACATTTTCATTTTCTAAATTTCTACCTGGATTCATTGTGTCTACAATACCACCTATACTAGTCAATGCACCATAACTGCTTATTCTTTTATTTTGTTGTCTATGATATAGTAAGCAATTCAAATATTGCTCTATTGCCCCTTCTATAGAGTCTGGTCTTATTATCTCTTCTTGTATTGGGACAGGTCTTACAAAATTATGATTAATAGAATTTGGATCTACAGTATATGCATCAAGTGTGTTCGGTATCTCATTATATTCTGTTTTTTCTGTTTCTATATTACTTGGGTTAGTATTTCTTTTATCTACTGTATTTTTATCAGGTGCATTTAATCTTTTTTGTTTCTTTCCAAATATTCTATCCCTAAACTCTTTTAATTTATCTAAAAAATTCATTTTACATTTATATAGTTAATAACTATATTCCCTTCATAAATGTTTATATATTTTATTATCACCTTAATTTTTTAGTTAGTCAATATCAGATTTAAAATTGAATTAATTATTATATACTTATAATTAATTTCGTTTTTTGATATTATGTTAATTTTACATTTGACAAATTAACATAATTGTTATATAATAATTGAGTTCGCTTTTTTACACACTTTGTTTGGACAACAGTCCAGGAGGTAAACACATGAGTTGGTTTGAACATTTTAAGTATTGCTCTCAGCAGGCACGGATAGCTAGAGAAAAAGCAAAGACGCAATCTGCTTCTGCTTCTCAAGCCACAGTTGATGCTTCTTCCAAACGCAAAGTTGAAACTTTCAACTTGCTTGAGGCTAACGGCATCGACAGTCTGTCGCAGAGCGATTTGGCGGATTATTTCAAAGATTAACGCCTTATCCAGCTCATAAAAAAAGTGTGATACTATCTAGTTGAAACATTTTTCTCGTCGTTCACTTCGAACGGCGAGTTTTTATTTGAAATATTTATCTAATATACTTTTTACTATCAAAAATATCTACTGGATATATTTTTTTATCTTCAATATCCTTTAATTCTTGAAAAAATGTATCATATCCTCTTAATTGTTCATTACTCATCTTTTTTACATCTTTTAAATCAAGCCACTTTACATCTAATATTTCTTTTGTATCAAATTTGATATTTTCTTCTATCACATCTGCTGTAAATCTTACCATTACTGCTGTTTCTCCGTTTTTTAATATTACCGTACTTATTGGCAATACTCCTGTTAATTTTACTTTACATCCAGTTTCCTCATAGGCTTCTCTAATTGCAGCATCTGTTATTAGCTCTTTTTCTTCTACATGTCCAGCAGGACAATTCCATTGTCCATAGCACTGCTTTTTAGCTTCTTTTACCATCAATATTTTTTCATTTTTTATTATTAAACAACCTGCTATAATAACCATTTTTATCCTCCTATTTTTAATTATCTTCATAAATTACTAAAACTTATAATTAGCAATTACATACCCATCCTCATTATAAATTGTTGAATCAACATTAGCCATATATAAAATTTCACATCATATTACTATTATCTACTACACTATTTACTATAAAGTCAATAACATCATCTTCTCTATAATTTTCTTTATTTTTATCTTCTTCAGTTAGCTCAACAAAATATTTGTTGCATTCTGGCATAATTGAAATAGAGTCTAATGGATAACCTACATTTCTTTTTTCACAAGGTTTATCTACAAAATAGAAATGGCTTTTACTCCAACTATATTCCTTTGATTCTTTTCCATTATATATTACCATTCCATATACCCATTTAGCTGTCAGTTTTCCACCATATTCTTTAACTAAGTTGCAATAATATTCAATCATTTCATCATCATTTAGTTCTTTTCCATTTATTCTTCTTACATGAGTTCCTGGTTGCTTTTCCTCTGGTAACTCTTCTATATACAAATTATTGTCCATACCTATAGTTGTAATTTTTGTTTTATCATAATAGGCTTTTGCTTTTATATAAGCATTTTCTATGGCATTTTTTCCTGTTTCTTCTGGCTTTAAATTTATTCCTAAATCTTTAATAGTTAATACTTCTATATTCTTCTCTTTTAACTTTTCTGCATATTTTTTTACTTTTGCTGGATTTGTTGTCGCAAATAATACTTTCATTTTATTCAATCTCCTTAAAACCATTTCTACTCCACAACCAAAGTGGTGTATGTATATCAATAGGTTTATACTTAGTATCTTTAAATATTTCATTCCATCTGTCAACTACTATAAGTTGTACATCACTTTTATTTAATTCTTCATCAGTTATCAAACCTAATTTATGTGTTGCTTGTATTACATGTGTATCTGGTGCAACCGTTAATTTATCAATATTCTTATATTTTCTGTCTGTATATTGATATATCACATATAACCAATAATTACATATTTTTGTTCCAGATAAATATGGAAATTTCTTCTTATTTTCTTTTTGTATAAAATTTTTTATCTTATCAATGTCATTATCTAATGAATCAAATAAATTTCTAATATCTCCAGCATATAATTCTACAAATGTTTTACATAAAGATATCCATATTTCAGTTTGCTTTTGTTTTTGTAATGCTATTTTATATTTTACAAGTGCATATTGTACCTCTTCAAAAGTCTTATCTAAACATACTTTAGGATTAAATACAAAATTAGTTTCTTTATCATTATATGTACTCAAAGCACTTTCCCATAATTTATATGAATTCCTTTGATAGTTTAATGCCATTGGTAATGTAAAATAAATATAGTTTTCTTTTGAAGATTTTTCTAAATGCGGATTTGCATCTTCTGGCATAACTTCACCGCCAAGACAACCTTTTTTCCACATATTATACAAAATGTCTACTTTTTTTAGTATTTCATCTCTATTATACATATTGCACCTCAAAAATCATTTTATACCTCCATATACCATTGTTTTAAAAATACACATTTGTTATTATCATTCAATTTTATTTGATATATCATGTCATATGATATTGTATCTTTTAAAACAAAGTTAACAATACAACATTCATCATTTTCACATAGTATATTGAACTCAATATCACTTATGTTCTGTCCTTCTATCTCTTCCCACATTTTTCTAATTTCTTCTATAGTGTTTATCCTTTCTGTAGGAGTTTCATAATATTCCACATTTTCATCAAATAAGTTAACTATATTTTGTACTTTCTTCTTTTTCCAATTATTCTGTAATTCTACACACCATCTATAATAATCTCTCATAATCCACCTTTTTAATTATCATCTTTTAACCAAATTTTCCATCCCTTATTTTAATTCCAATACTGTAACACATTCAACGTGGCTTGTACACCTTCTGTAAATAGTTTTCGTGAGCCTCGTATGATGACTGTTGATTCTTGCTTTTGTCAAATTTTTTTACAACAGAATTCTTGTTATCTTCTTCGCACTTAATTTCGTTGCCACTTTTTAGGATAAAAGTTATTACTCTTTGATTTGCTTTTCCTTTGCTACCTTTTTCTCCTATTATAACTTTTTCTATCATTAATTCAAAGACATCTTTATCAAAATTTGGCATAATTTCATTGTCCTTAAATAATGTTTTAACTTTGTTTTTAGTTTCATCTGCAAGCCTAATTTTACATGCGAAGAAATATTTTCGCTTTCTTGTTGTGACATTGCACTTAATCTTGTACTTTCAAAATTAACCTCTCTTTCTCAAGTTTAGAGAATCTTTATGCGTATGTTATACATCAAAAGATAAATTTTTTAAATACCTATATGGCTTAAATTATATTCTTGTAAAATATTTTTGTCAAATAATTTTACATTCAGAGAACAAATGTGTTGTTTTTTATATAAAAATGTAGTATTATAATAAAGAACTTTTCTGTTAAATAGAAGGTTCAAGAAGGCTTATTTTATAAGCAGTTTATGATTGAGCATGTAGCTTATATATAAAAATTATATAAGTTACAGTGTTTATATTAGGAGGTTTTAATTTGGATATATATTCTCAAAATATTTATGAAGTAATTGAAAATAATATAAGGAAGCATGTTTTAATTATATACAATATCTCTGAAAATCATTATGTAGGACTAACAGTTAATACTGCTGAATCAGATAATCTAACATACATAGAATCTATAAATAGATTTATTGATATAAATGATTTGCAAGAATATACTAAACAAAATATTAAACGGATTAGTTTATGTTAAAGGTAAATTTTTAAAATTAAATAATAAAGATTTTTATTGTGTTTTAAAGCTTTTAAAAGAATCCTTAATTCAAAAACTAAGTAAAGAAATTGATTATAAAAATATCGAAAAAATCAAATATTTAAAATGGTGTTATGATAAATTATTATTAAACGATAATAACTCAAAAACTTCTATTTTAAAACCTGGCTCTATATGTTGGGTTGATTTTGGACAAAATGTTGGTTCGGAATTAAGAAAATTAAGACCTGCCATATTATGGCGTTCTTCTGCTGATAAAAAAATGTGGACAGTAATACCTTTAAGTAGTAAATGTCACAGTGATAAATATTATTTTCATTATGATATAACTGGATTACCTTGTAGTACTGCAAAATTAGAATCTATGGCTAATTTTAGTTATAAAAGATTAAGAGAACCATTTTTCCATAATAAAAAAATAGCTCATCTATCTGAATATGACTATTCAAATATTTTAGTATTGTTAAAAAAATATTACACTTTTGAAGATTAATTTCAGTAAATATCTTGACTCTCACCCAAAAATATCTTATAATATAATTACATTTAGAGTTGCACATCGAAAGATGTGGAAGTTGTTTTTCAAAGACTAGGTTAACCTAGTCTTTGCTTTTTGTAATAATATTTCTTTATTTGCATACACTATAATTACATTTAATGTTGCACATTTAAATGTGGTTAGTTCGTTTATAAACGCTTAAAATCCCTCATACAAAGAGGGATTTTCTATTTTCTTGTTTACGAAAATTTGCAATTTTTCGTAATATGACCTTTATAAGTAACTAACTATTTCTTCAAATGTATCGTATCCACTTTCGCTATTGATATGCCCACCATTATGTATTAAAACTTGTTCTGTTGCAACTGTATCTGCAAACTCCTTTTCTACTTCATATCTTACATATGGATCATTATCCGAATAAAAACAAATTATCTCATTAGCATATTGTTTTACATCTTCTAAGTTATCAAAATACATTGATTCATTAACATTATCATATTCTTCATTTATTCCTAGATAATTATTAAAGCCACATACGAATATTAACTTTTTAACTTTCGCTTTATTTTCAACTAGAAATTTTGATATAAATATCGGTGCTATGCTATGTCCTATAATAGTTGTATTTTCATTTATAAGTCTTAAATCTAAATAATATTTTAGCAACTTACTCCAATTTTCATAATTTTGATATCCTACTCCAATTGGAAAATTTGGAACATACACTTGCTTTCCATCATCTTCTATAAAATCATGTAACCAACTAAACCAATTTCCAAATGGACTTCCAAATGAGCCATGAATTATAAAATAATTTTCATTCATTTTATTTCTCCTCTTCTTTTTTCTACTAATTTTTCATAAAAATATAAAAATAATTTATATATTTAATATTCTTTTTTTACATAGTTTTCTAAATTTTTTTAATGTTTTATTTCAATTCCAATGCTGTAACACACTCAACATGCATTATAACTTAATTAGTGCAATACCTTTCTATTTCTGTAAGTGTATTAGTGAAACATATCAACACTAATTAACATTACATTTCCATCTCTACCCTAACACGAATTTGATCTATAATTTTTTTATTCATAAAACCATTTTCATCTTTTTCATATAAAAATATACTTTGCCTATTTATAAAATCTAAAATAACTTTATTATTTGTTTTAGACAAATAAGCATTTTCCATAATTTTTTCTTTACTATAATCATCTTTAGTAGATAAAGCAAATTTGCTTTTACAAATAAATTTTATCATATATGGGTCGATTTGTCCAGATTCGTCAAAGCCACCTATAATCACATAGTCAACTAATGCATCGAATATATCAGCATCAAATTCTTCCATAATCTTTTCATTTTCAATAACTTCTCTAACTTTTTGGATACCTATCTCTATTCTTTCATCATTTTTTATTTCTGACTGTAATGTTTCAATTTTATTATCTATATTTTCTATTGATTTTTGATATTTTTCTATTCTTTCGTCATAATCACTTTTAGATATTGTTCCATCAATCATAAAATCTATTAATTTATCTTTTTTTATTTTTATTTCTGATTTTTTATTTTCTAGTTTTTTTATTTTATTTTCACAAGAATTATCATTTATTATTTCTCCAACTTCATCAAGTAATTTTATAACAAATGTTTTATTATTGCACAATAATTTATATGCATCTATAAATGCATTTTCAATTATTTCTTCTTTAATTGTTCTACTTTTCATACAATATTTTTTTCCCTTTTTTGCAGATGTTATACAAATCCAAGCAGGTTTAGTTTGTTTTTTATTTACATACAAACTTCTTCTACCTAGTGTTTCTCCACAAAATCCACATCTTAACCTACTACTCATTGTAAATTTTCTGCCAATATTTCCTAATCTTCGTCCAGTAGCTCTAACACCTCTACGTTCTTTCATTATTTCTTGCACCAAATTAAATTTTTCTTCAGATATAATAGCTTTATGATGATCTGTTATATAATATTGATCTTCCTCTCCCATATTTTTTACTCTTTTATGTGAAATTGGATCAATAGTAAATGTTTTTTCTTGTAAAACATCACCTTTGTATTTTTCATTTTTTAATATTCCTAGAATAGTACTATCTTTCCATTCATCTTTTCCTTTTGGAGATTTTATTTTTAAACTTGTTAATTGTTTAGCTATACCATTAGCTCCATATCCTTTACAATATAAATCAAAAATCAATCTAACTATATCTGCCTCTTTTTCATTTATAATCAGCTGATTTGTTTTTGCATCATAATGATAACCTAAACAATTATTAAAACCTACTAACTCACCTCTTTCTTTTTTCATTTTTAAACCTAATTTAACGTGTGATGCTACATTTTCACTTTCTTGCTGTGCAACCGAACTCAATATTGTTAGCAATAGTTCTCCAGACATTTCTAATGTATTTATATTTTCTTCTTCAAATATTACTGCAATATTTCTCTCTTTTAAAATTCTGACATACTTTAATGTATCAACCGTATTTCTAGCAAATCTTGATATAGATTTTGTTAAAATCATATCATATTTATTTCCTAATCCATCTTGTATCATTCTCATAAAGTCTGCTCTTTTATAATCTAAAGTTCCTGAAATAGCTTCATCTGCATATATGCCCACAAAAGTCCAATTTGAATTTTTTATCATATTATTATAGTATTGTTTTTGAGCTTCCTTACTATAGATGTAACTAAATTTTTAGCACTAAATTTATATAATTTATATTCTTTAATATATTTTTGTAAATTCTCTTCTCGGCATTCCAAATATATTATATTAATTACATAATTTATATTGCTTTTTATATTATTAATACTTTTATGATATTTTTGTGATATTATTGAATATATATCTCTTTCTAAATTATATTCATCATAATTTTTAAAATTATATAAAATATAAATAGCTTCAATCAAATATTTTGTACCCTTATATGAGGCTTGTATATTCAAATATTTTAATTCCATTTCAATTTTATCAATTATTATATTTCTTTTAAAATTTGTTTTTTTAATATTATTTTTTTTATTAATTCAACTAATAAATTATAAATATCTTCAAAACCATTACTTTTATTTTGTAGCTTCTTATTAACTATTTCGTTATTTTGAATAAGAATTATAGAATTAATATACTTTTTCATAATTTCACTTTCTAAAATCCTTTTATAATCTACCTTATCAATATTAAATAATATAATACTTGCTGACTGTCTTTGTAAGAATTTTAACAAATCATTAACATTATTATGTATAGAAATTATCTTAATTTTATCATTTCTTCTACATAAATAATTTGTTAAATTTATGCAATAATTTACTTCTTTTCCAAATATTATGATGTCTAGCATATTTTTCCCTCCAGCTATTTTTTATATTCCATTTAATTTAATCAATTATTATAAAAGTAATATTATTAAAATCACACTCTCTACTATTTTAAATTTGAATCAAGCAAATCATTTTCTGTTACCCCATCAAACTCATATATATAAGTAGTTGCTGGATATACAATTTCATCAGAATATTGATAAGAAATTTCATTTATTATCAGCCCTGTTTCTTTATCGACATATACACCATTTGACAACATACTATTTCCTCTATTAAAATCCAATATATAATAACATTCCTTACCATCAAATATTGTATCTTTTATAGTGGCACGTATTGATGCTTTTAATAATTGTATAAAATCTGCTTTATCAAATATATTCTCAACATATATTCCTATAAACTCTTTTTCAAAATACTTATTATTTGTTTTTTCTCCATCTACTTCAGAATAAGAATTCAATTCATATCCATCTTTAACTTTATTTGCATATATTTCAACATTACTTATTTTTCCATCTTTCAAAGAAGTCGTTATCATTTTCTTATGATTATCCATTTGCCACAATTCATTCTTTACATACGAATTCTCATTATAAGAATATTTTATTATATGCATATTTGAAATATTGCTATATTGTTTTGCATTATTTGACAAATTTGATATTATGAATATTTTTCTTAATATAGGAATAACAATTATAGCAAAAATAATAAAAAGAAAAATTATAGCAATAAATCTAACAGTATACAGTTTGTTCTGATATTTTTTAGCAAAGTTAATGTATTTATCTGATTTTTTTTCTTCACTTATTTTTTCTTCTTTTTTTATATTCTCTAAATTTTCTTTACAATCTTCACATTCAAATAAATGTTTTTTGATAAATACATTAGTTTCTTCATTAGTAAGTCCATACGCATAACTTGGTAATAAATCCTTTACAATATTACAATCCTTTTTCATATTTTTTCCTCCTTAATTTTATTTTTTCCTCTACAAAAAACCACTCTTGCCCAATTCTCATTTTTTCCGCAAAATTTCTGCTATTTCTTTAAAAGTAAAATTTCCATAAATTCTTAAACACATAACTTTTTTCATTGTAGGATCTAACAATTTTATTTTATTAATTAGTTCATTTTTTTCTTCATTATTTATAAAATCATTCTCAATATTATATTCAGAAATAATTTTTTCAAAAAATTCATCATTTTCGACACTAATTTTTTGTTTCTTTTTTAAATCGTTATACCACAAATTTCGTGCTATTTGACATAGCCAACTGGATATTTTTGATTGATTTTTAAAAGTATGTATTTTTAATATTGCCTTATAAAAAGTTTCTTGAGCTAATTCTTCTGCTATATCAGCATTTCTAGTTAAACAATATAAATACTTATAGACTAAATCAAAATATTCTACATATATCTTTTCAAAATTATCTCTATTTTTCATATTTGTTTACCACTCCTTTCTTGCCTTTGCTAACGCTACGGCTATGAAAGGCATAAAATTTATTTTTTTCAAATTTATCCTCCTTTATTATAAGACAATTAAAATGTCAAAACATTACAAATTTTTTTTTTTTACAAAAAAACATCGCGTACCAAAGCACGCGATGACCTATAAGGTTTTGTTGGAAGTGTGGTTTAGCCTCTAGTTACTCAAGTTTGATACATAAATTAGCCTTTTAATCAAAAGCTATAAAAACCAGATTGTATACTCCACCAGTGTTAAGAATCCATTCGATATAAACGTTTCCTGAAACACTGCCTGTATAAATAGTCTGATATGTGCCATTCAATGCTACGCCTCTGCCATTTAACCCCAGTTTCGGTGAAGTTAAAGTGATAGAGGTATTAGCACCGCCACCGTTCTTATTTCCCAAAAACTTAACCGTATGTGCAGTCGATCTTAAACTCAACGTAGTAGAGCCGAAAACCCCTGCTGATGGTACCTGCGAAGTTCCTACAACAGCTCCGCTACGGTCAACCACTGTAATGTTGATAACCGTATCCTCATTTGTAGTGACTTCTTCCACAGCATTAACTGTTTGTCCTTCAACATCGCTTTCAGCAGCAAAAGCTATGGTACTCATTGAGGAAACCATTGCCATTACCACCGCTAAAACCAAAGCCAACTTGTTCCGAAAAATAGTCTTTAACATAAAAACATCTCCTTTTTTACATAAAAAACCACACTTCCTATTGCTAAATAGAATTAATCGAATTTGATTTTATCTATTAGCAAATAATTCTGTTCTCGCAAGAAATGCAACGAACAGTTTTTATTATATCATAGTATTATTAATTTTTGTTAAAAAGTTAGAAAAGATAGAAAATTTCAATTATATTTATAAAATTCTATATATTCTTATTTTTTCTATACATTTTTAATTTTCCAATTTATACCTTGCGCCTATAACAGTTTTTATAATATCTGTTTTCAGTTTTTTTCTTATATTTTTTATGTGTGTATTTACTATTTTTGAATCTCCATAATAATCATATCCCCATATTTGTTCTCTTGAAAATACCTTATTAGGATTTTCCATAAATAACTTTAATATTTCAAATTCTTTCACTGTCAAAGGTACTTTTTCATTATTATTAAAAACTTCTCGATTTTCTTTATTCATCTTAATATTTTTATAACATAATATATTAGATTCTTTTGATAAATTGATTATAGGAATATTATCTTTTGCTATTTCGTTTAAAAATTTTTCTATAATATTATTTTCATCGTCTATTATTAATATCTTTGACACATTTTCCCTCCATAAAATCTTATATATCTTTTTTTAATTTCTTCATCCAAATAAAATTACTAATTATTGCTATTATAAATAAAAACATTGCAGGCATAAATTCAATTCCTATTATTCCTGTTATTTTATATAAAAAATTAAAATTAAACAATATATTATCTAACAGCATAAAATATATTTCTCTACATTAAGTAAAATTTGTTCAATTTGATTTTGAAAAAATATAAAATAATCACATTTAAAACTATCCATATAATTGGCAATAATAGAATATCTTTATTAGTATATTTTTTGAATCACATTAATAAAGCCATAATTCCAAACAAAAAAATTGCCAAAAAGGAAATTGCTGTATATCTCCATTGTAATGCTCCCAAACCTCTTGAATTTAATATAAAAATCATAACTGAATTTAGTATCCTATTAAAAAATCCAAAATACAACATTCTATATGCCATAATATGATGTAAATCATCAGTGCAAGTCATTTTTATTTCATAAAGCTGTAATTGTCGTTCTTTCGAAAGCACTAATATATACGAAAATATATACATTAATGAAGAAATAGCGAAAACCCCACAGCAAACATATTCTACATCGACATTTATAAAAATTAACCATATTATAATAGCAACTAATATTCCTAAAAATATGCAATCACTAACTCCAAAAAAACAATTTTTAAATTGAATATTTTTTTCAAATTAATATTTTTAATGATTCGTTCTCTTGGAGTTACTAATCCATTTTTTATAATTTCATTTATTGTATTATTTTTTTCTCTTCATATAAATCCTCTATATTAATTCTCAAACTCCTTATAATATTTCTTAATAATCTATAACAGAAGATACAAGTTTATCTATTATCATGGCAATTTCTTCAAATGTATATTCACCATATACATGAAGTCTAAAAATTTGTTGTACATTGGAAGAATATTCACATACATACTTTTCTATTTTAGTTAATAATTCTGTATATTCTATATTATTCACAAAATCATTTTCTTCTTTTATTTCATTATCATCTAATACTATGACTTGGGGTATTTTTTTCCTTCTATAATCAATTATTTTTGTTAGTTGCAATTCTATATAATCATGTTCTAAAACTTGCAATTTCTTTATTATAAATGATAAATTTCATCATAGTAAGCTCGTATCAATAAATTGGCACTTTTTTTAGAAGCAGAAATCTTAATCTTTCTTATCCATTTTTGTTCTTCTTTATTTCTCATACACTACCTCCTTTAATATATTCGATAATATTATAAAAAAAGTTTCATATTTTGATATTTTTAATACTTACATATTATAAAAATTTTATTGACAATGCAAATATGCAAAATATTTTAATTAAATCTTAATAATAGAGGTATATAAAATCACATTTGATTTTATATACCTCTATTTCTATACATTATCTCTTAAATCTAATCCTATCAACTGTAATTCTATTTCAATTTTCTTTATATCATTTTGTAATAAATCATAATTTTTTAAATCTTTTTTTGTTTTTTTACACAACTGTCCAATAGTTTTAATCTTATTTTCATTCAATATATTTATCGCATCATCACTTATATCCAATCTATAAATACTTTGTTTACTTATTTTCTCATCCATTTCTTTACCACCTCTTTCTCAATTTATCTTTGCTTTTCTTTTTGTTTTGTATATATTACTTTATTTATTTCATCATCAGTAATATTTCTTTTATCTACTGTAATTCCATACGAATTTACAATTTCTACAAAATAGTTATTAGGTGTTCCATATCCACATATAACAGTACTATTTATGTCATATTCCTTTTGTCTACACATATCGTCATTTGAATTTCCCTCTATAGTATATACTTTCCTATTATCTGATTTTTCAACTATACCAACATGATCACTATGTCCATCTTGTTCCCAATCAAAAAAGATTATATCTCCGTGATTTTGGAGTATAACCTTTTTCTTGCCATAAACCACAAGTTTTAAACCAAGCAATACCTTCATTTTGACAACTTGCAAATTTAGGAATTATTCCATTTCCAATATATCCGCATTGTTCAGCACACCATTCAACTCTTGTTTCAAATCCATACCAACTCCAAAAAGGTTCTCCTCCTACATTTCCCACTTGAGAGATAGCCACTTGAACTATATCACTACTTCCGTTTGATACTCCAAACAATACTTTTGCCCATAAAGAACTATATTCTGGTTTTTGTAATTCTGCTAATTGTTTTAATTGCTTACTATTAAAATGATATAATTCCGTCATTTCTTGAATTGACTTACTTGTAATATCAATATATAGCACTTTTCTAGTCATTTTTACTATTACTGTATTGCCTTTATCATCAACTGTTTCAATATCTTTTTCTACATTTTCTGTTCTTGATAAAATAGTATTCATCTGCCAAAAAACATTTTTTAATTTTTCTGCTCTTTTCTCATCTAATGTTATTACATCACTTTGATCTTTCCCCTCTGTTACTAATACAGAATATATTGCTATAACATCTTTCCATTCTGCTCTATTTGAATTTATTTCAAAATCGTCGTGTGGTGTATTATTTTGTATATCTGTTATTTTACTAGTAAAATCTTTATTTATTTCATTTAAATATGAAACTTCTACTGCTGGTAATAATGCCATTTTATTTTTATCACTTAAATTCAAGTATTGATTATCAACTAGCTCTAATAATTCTGGTATAAGATATGTTAATCTAATATATCTTTGTACTTGAGATTTACTATCTCCAACTTCATCTGCTAAAATCTCAACTGACTTTTTTCTTTCTAACTTGTACCCAACTTGGTCACAAGTTAAATCATTTCTTTGTCCTTGTCTTTTCATTGCTTCCAATTTCATTTTATACGCAAAAGCTCGTTCAGAAGGAAGTATATTTTCTCTTTGTAAGTTACTATCTACCATTATAATTGTTGCTTCATCATCTGTTAAATTTCGTATTATACAAGGTATTTCACTAATCTTTGCTAGTTCACAAGCTCTTTTTCTTCTATGTCCTGCAACCATTTCGTATCTTCCATTTTCTTTTGGTCTAATAATTGCAGGTACTAATACTCCGTGTTTTTTTATACTTTCTACTGTTTCAAACATCTTCTCATCAGCTACAACTTTAAATGGATGGTCTTTAAATCCATCAATTATTCTTGTATTTACACATTGTATTTTTTCTAACTTTTCATCATTTCTTTCTTCTTGCGTAGTAAAAAAATCATCTACTGTAACCTTTGGCAAGTGCATTTTTTCTTCGTTCTTTGACATCTTCCTGTAACACCTCCTTTGCAAATAATGTGTAAGCCTCTGCTACACTACTGTTTTTGTCGTATGCAAAAATGCTTTTTCCAGATGAAGTAGACTTTGCTGTATTTACTGCAATAGGAATTTGACTATCATATATTTTGACAATATTTCCATAATTATTTTCTAATTCATTTTGTATTGTCTTTGGCAAATTTGTTCTTTTATCAACTAATGTTAAAAGTATTCCACCAACTTTTAAATCGTTATTAATTTGCCTTTTTACTTTTGAAATAGTATTAAGCAAATTTCCCATTCCTTTTGCTGATAAATATTGAGATTGAACAGGAATTATTACTTCATCCGCCATTGCTAAAGCATTAGTTGTAAGCATACTTAAAGATGGCATACAATCAATTAAAATATAATCATAACTGTCTTTTAATTTACTTAAACTATTTCTCATTGCATATTCTCTACTCATTGCATTAAATAAATTAACTTCTGTCATTGATAAATTCAAATTAGATGGTACTAAATCAACACCCTCATTATGATGTAATACTGCTTGTTCCGTGTTTATTTCTATATCATTTATAGTTTGTTCTATCAATGTTGAAATTGTAACAGGTAAATTATCTTGTTCATAATATCCCATATAAGTTGTTAAATCTGCTTGTGGATCTGCATCAATTAGTAATACTTTTTTTCCTGCATTTGCTAAAGCTACTCCTAGACTAAAAGTTGTGGTAGTTTTTCCAACTCCACCGTTTCTGGTTTGCTATCGCTATTGTTTTGCACATAACTAAAATTCCTCCTTTCCTTGAAATTTAGCACTTATATATTTCTATATAAGGCTATGTAGCTTTTCAAAATAAGAAAAGCGAATTGATATTTCTACCAACTCGCTCAATTTTTTTAATTTATATGATTATTTAAAGACTCACTTAATTCTCTAATAAATTTTTCATAATAATCAATTTTTTCATTTTCTCGAACATTTGCCCTTGTATTTGCCTCAGCTTCTGATATTATTGCTACTATTTCATCTTTTGGAATATTATCTAATATTCTTGGCAAACATTTCAATTCATTTAAAAATATTTCAACTTTATTATCAATTAAAAATGATACTAAATAAAGTATAGAATCTTTTTCTATTATATTATAATACAATGATAAAACTTCATCTGCAATAAAATTTTCAAATGCTTCTAATGAATTTTTTTCACTTTTTTCAAATTTATTTGTATCAACATTATTTCCATAATAAATTATATCAAATAAAAGTCCTTCAATATAATCAAATGTTTTATACTTTTTAAATATTTTATCTATTATTACTTTTATTGTACTTAATTCAGATACATTATTTTTATTTATTACATAATCTTCCAATTTTTCATTTTTCACAATTTCAATTATAATTTCTTTTAATTTTCTATTTTCCATTCTATATTTCCTCCTATTTTAACAAAAAAAGAAATGCTATCTAAAGCATTTCTAATGGTTAAAAATTTATATAGGTTGTCTGTGGAGTTTAGTTACCACAGTCAACGTTCCTTTTTATTTTTTAAAATTTTTCAAAAATTTATCATTTTTTTCAATTTTTTAGCTTTTTTAAATTTTTTTCAAAAATCCTAAAAGTATTGTGTTTCCTAGCGTTCAAGGTTTCCCTTCAATTCTAGCACTGATACACATTCAACATGGCTTGTGAAACAAAACATGTCTACCGGTGTTACTTCTTTTATATAGTATTTTTCCTCTAAAACCTTCAAATCTCTTGCTAATGTAGCTGGATTACAACTTACATATACAACTCTTTTAGGTTCTATTTTTAAAATTGTGTCTAAAGCAATTTTGTCGCATCCTTTACGAGGTGGATCTATAAATACTACATCTGCTTTTAAATTTTTCTCTTCAATCAATTTTGGTAATACTTTTTCAACATCTCCAACAAAGAATTCTGCATTTTCTATATTGTTTAATTTCGCATTTTCTTTTGCATTTTCTATTGCCTGTGGTATTGTTTCAATTCCATATAATTTTTTTGCCTTCTTAGAAGCAAATATTCCAATTGTACCAATTCCACAATATAAGTCAAATATTGTTTCATTACCTGTTAAATTAGCATATTCAATAGCTTTGCTATACAATTTTTCAGTTTGAACTGGGTTAACTTGATAAAATGACATTGGAGATATTTTAAATTTATATTCTCCTAAATAGTCATAAATATATCCAACTCCATGAATTATTTCTGTTTTATCTCCCAATATCACATTAGTATTTTTATCATTTAAATTTTTTGCAATTGTTTTAATTTCAGGATATTTATTTACTATGTATTTAACTAACTCTTCTTGTTTTGGTAATTGCATTTTATTTAATACTAAAGTAATCATTACTTCATTTGTTTTTATTCCAATTCGTATTACAATATGTCTAATAATTCCACTTAACTTTTTCTCATTATAGGCTGGAATATTATTTTCTTTCATAAATTCAAAAATATCTTTAGCAATCTTTTGACATAATTGATTTTGAATCTGGCAAAAATCAGTTGGAATAATTGTATGTGTCCTTTCTGAAAAAACTCCCATTACCATATCTCCATTTTCTGAAATACCAACAGGATATTGAAGTTTATTTCTATAAAAAAATGGATTTTCCATTCCTACAGTACCATTGACTTGTATATCAGTATTTAAAGCTTTTTTCAAAGTATTTTTAACTGCATTTTGTTTCATTTTTAAAGTTTCACTATATTTTATATGTCTTAAATTACATCCACCACATCTATTATATGTTTTGCAGTCAACTTCTTGCCTTGAACTTGCCTCATTTAAAATTTCAAGTATTTTCCCATAAGCACATTTTGATGTAACTTTTAAAATCTTTATTTTTATATTTTCACCTTTTATTGCATTTGGTATAAAGACAACAATATCTCCAATTTTTGCAATTCCTTCTCCTTTAAATCCATTATCTACTATTTCTACAATATATTCTTCATTCTTTTTCATAATATCCACCTTCAAATTTGATATACTTTATTTTACATGATTTTTCAATTTTTTTCAATCACATATTCAGTATAAGCTATTTTTTATTGACAGAATTCATTTTTATCAAATCTTCTTTATAAAAAAACTCTCGCATTTTTAAAACTTCCACAAAAGCTTTACATAATTTCAATTTTACTCTTTCTTTTTGAATTAAAGTGTGTTATAATACCTTCATGTATTTTTTGAACACAACAGTTTGACAGAAAGTAGGTTAGCATGCAATTTACAACTTATGAATTAAACTCCAAAAAAGCTTACCTTGAGGAGCTCAAAGCTAAGGCAAACGATCTGCGTCAAGGGTACGCACACGCAATGGCAACAGAAAATGACAATTCCATGTCATCTGGTGCTGCACGCAATCTCAGAATCGAAATTGAAGTTATCGAAGATCAAATTAATGCTTTGACAGCTGACATTAATTCTGCAGAAATCATTGATATAGTCCATACTGAAACGGTGGACTATGGTGCTACTGTGAAGGTACGGTTTTATTATCCTGATGAAATTGAAGATGAAGTTCTCATTGTCTCAAACGACACTGGCTTCATCAGCAAAGGTATGGTGGTCTGTACCCCAAGCAGTCCTTTGTTCAAATTCATTCAAGGAAAGCCAAAAGGCTACCGTGGAACTTTCAAAGAAGACATTCGTGATGAAACTGTAAAGTACGACTTCGAGATTCTCGAAATTAGTTATTAAAACTTTTTGTTCGAATATTCATTTTTTAGTCAGACTGTTGTCCCCATTACTTGATGGAAAATACGGAGAGTCACTTGCCAAAGACTAACGGCAAGTGATTTCGTGTTTTTATGAATATTTTACATATTTTTTCAATTTATTCACTATAAAAGTAAATTAATTTACATAATTTTACATTTTTTCTTTATTTTTTCAAAAAAAAGTATTATAATAGAATTAGGTGTTTTTTGAAGTGTGTGACTATAAGAAAGGATACATTATGAAATTAACGAAATTGGAACTCCAGAAAAGGCATGCAGAGCTTGAAAATCTCAAAAAGCGGGAAAAAGAATTGTTAAAAATGTCCTGCGACATTGAAATTAATTCCGTTGAATTGAGCTTTGTTAGAACTGTTGAAACCTGTGATGAGCTCCAAACCGTTCGCAATCAGATTGTTGAACTAAGGAAGCTCCTTAACAGTGTAGAACTAGTTAGTGTGAACTCCCAGAGTACTGTTGTAAGCTATGGTGCTACCGTTTCGGTAGAATTCACTTTTGAAGGTGATGACAAACCTGAACCTGCAACATTGCTGATTACCAGTGACACAAACCTTATGTCTGGTGATTATATGATTTGTACACCTCAAAGTGAGTTGTATCACTTCATCGAAGGTAAAGGTGTTGGTTTTATCGGAGAGTTCAAATCTCAAAATGGTAGTACAGCTTATACCATCGAGATTCTCCAAATTGAATTCAAGTAATCTGAAGAAGATTCTTTAAATTCATGCTATCAGTCACACACACCTCCCTGTTTGGAGAAATACTGAGAAATCCCTGCCAAAATCATTTCCGGCAGGGACTTTCGTTTTATATTAAGATTTTTCTAACAAATTATTTTACTCCAATTCCTCTAGTTCCAACTACATTGTTATTTACAAAATATTGATTTCCAGCATAACTTAAGAGTTCTGCCTTTGAATAATCAATTCCACCTTTTTCATTTATTATTTCTTCATTTGCATTTACAGAAACAACTTTTGCTGTAAAAACATCATGTGATGGCATTGATTCTATATCTATTACTTCGCATTCTAAATTTATTGGACATTCTTCAATATATGGAACAGTTATCTTACTAGACTCACCTTTTGTTAGTCCACAATTTTCAAACTTATTCACATCTCTTCCCGATTTTGTACCGCAGTAATCAGCTTCCTTTACTAAGCTTGCATTAGGCAAATTTATTACAAATTGATTATTTTTTCTAATCAACTCATTTGTATATCTACTTGGTCTAATTGATACATATACAATCATTGGCTCTGAATTTAAAATTCCAGTCCAAGCTATAGTTGATATATCTGTATTTTCTTTATCTCCTGAAGTTATTAAAGCAACTGGATTAGGTGCTAATCCAAATTTGGGTTCTAAAATTTTTTTCATTCTATACAAATTTCCTTTCCTAATATTATAATAATAAATCTATTCTTCAATTTTATTTTTATTACTACTATTTATAACTAAAATTTAGTTTGCATTTATTTGTTAGCCACTGTTAAAATATTGACAAATTTCTACTAATTATTTTCAAGTTCAACATCCTCATTTGAATCAGTTGCTTCTTCATCTTCGTTTTTATCTTCATGGATCAATTCAAAGGCTACTTTTCTTAATTCTTTATTTGCTTCTATAACTCTTACTTTAACTTTATCACCAATTTTATAAGTAGTTTTGCTATTTTCTCCAATTAACTTTTTGAATACTTCATCATAATTAAAGTATTCTCCACCCATATTTTCAAATCTTATTAAACCTTCCACAGTATTGTCTAATTCAACAAACATTCCAAATGACGTAACTGAAGAAACAATTCCTTCATATACTTCCCCAATTTTGTTTTCCATAAATTCTGCTTTCTTAATATCTTCTGCTTCTCTTTCAGCTTTAGTAGCAATTTTTTCACAATCTGATGATGAATCTGCATATTTATTTGCTTTATTGGTTAAGTCTTGCAATTTTTCTTCTGGCACATTATATTCATCTTTCAAATATTCTGATATAACTCTATGAATAAATAAATCTGGGTATCTTCTTATTGGTGATGTAAAATGGCAATAATATTGGCTAGCTATACCAAAATGTCCTTTATTTTCACTTTCATATCTTGCAACTTTTAAAGTTCTTAATATTAAAGTTGAAATTACTTTTTCATACTCTGTTCCTTTTATTTTTTCCAAAACATCTGAAAAAGCTTTTGGCTTAATATTATCTTTACTAGCTCTTATTTTATATCCTATATTAAATAAAAACTTATTTGTATCTTGTATTTTATCTAAATCTGGTTCTTCGTGTACTCTATAAATAAATGGTGCTTCTAACCAATAAAACTTTTCTGCAATTGTTTCATTAGCAGTAAGCATAAATTGTTCTATTATTTCATTTGCAAAAGTAGTTTCATATTTGTGAACATCAATACATCTACCATCTTCATCTAATACAATTTTGCTTTCTGGAATATCTAAATTTAAATATCCATTTTGAATTCTTCTTTCCTTCAATATTTTTGCTAGTTCTTCCATTGTTTTAAAGTCTTCAATATATGGTTCATATCTTTTTAATACAGCTTTATCTTCATCATTTATTATTTTATTCACATTAGTATATGTCATTCTTTCTGTTACTTTAATAACAGATTTACATACATCTGAAGATACTACTTTTCCTTTAGAATCAATTTCCATTAAGCATGAAAGGGCAAAACGATTTTCACCAGCATTTAAACTACATATACCATTAGAAAGTTCAAAAGGTAACATTGGAATAACTCTATCAAACATATAAACACTTGTACCACGCCTAATTGCTTCTTTATCCAAGATAGAATCTTCTTTTACATAATTGCTAACATCAGCAATATGAACATCTAACTTATAATTTCCATTTTCTAACTTTTCTACATGAATTGCATCATCTAAATCTTTCGCATCTTCGCCATCTATAGTAAAAATTTTGTCATTTCTAAAGTCTCTTCTACCTTTTATATCCTTTTCATCAATTTTTTGTGGGATATTTTTTACATATTGCATAACTTCTCTTGGAAATTCATTGTTTAATCCAAATTCTTTTACAACACTTAATAAATCAACACCTGCTTGATTTACATTTCCTAAAATTTCCATTATTTCACCTTCTGCATTTTTTCCTTTAGTTGGATATTTAGTAATGTATACAACAACTTTATCATTATTTTTCGCTTCTTTACACTTCTTTTTTGATATAAAAATGTCTGTTGCAAAGTTTTTATCATCTGGAACTACAAAACCAAAGTTTCTACTTTTTTGAAAAATTCCTACAACTGTTTGCTTATCTCTTTCCAAAACTTTAACTATTTTTCCTTCAGCTCTTTTTGTGCCTTGTTTTTGCTTATATATAGAAAATTGAACTGTATCTCCATTCAAAGCTCCGTTTACACTTTTTGAAGGAACAAAAATATCTTCTTTATCTTCTCCTATGTTAATAAAACCAAAACCTTTTTCATTTGCTAAAAATTTTCCAACTAGTTTCTGTTTTTTCTTATTTTTTCCCATTTTAATCCTTTCAATTCATATTATGAATTTTTTTAAACCCATTTATATAATAAAATTTCTGTACATTATTTAGCGAAGCTTTTTGTATAATATAAAATACAAATCACTTGCCTATTATATAAAAAAAGAGGCAGCTTGAAAAAACTGCCCCTAATTTATATTTCATTTATACCATATAAAGAATTCCTAAAGCAAGTGTTAAAACAACAAATAATACCATTAAAATGATTGTTGCTCTTTTCATTTTTCCTTCCTTAGTTCTTCCTTTATTTTTCTCATAAAAATTATTTGCAGAGGCACCTACTATTGTTCCTGAAGCTCCACTATCTTCTTTTGATTGCTTCATAACTAAGATAATTAAAGCTAAGCAAACAATTAAATATACTGCTATTAATATATATTTTAATATTTTCATTGTTAAAAACCTCCAAATTTCCACTATTAACTCTTACAGTTTACCATAAGATAATTTAAAAATCAAGTATTATTTCAAATTATCACTACATCTTTTACAAATAGTTGGGTGAATTTTATCTAGTCCTACTGTTTTTGAATACATCCAGCATCTTTCACATTTTTGACCTTCTGCTGGTTCTACTTTTACACCAATAGCAACTTCTTCATCTTCATTTCTTCTATTTTCTTTTAATATTATTTCTGAAACAATGCAAATTTCTTTTAATAATTCTTCTTTTCCTTTTAAGAATTCATATTCATTTCCTTCTGCAAATATTGTAACTTTAGCAGCTAAAGCCAAACCAATTTCTTTATTTGCTCTTGCTACTTCTAGTTTTTTAGCAACTTCATTTTTTACAGAAATCAATCTATCCCATTTTGCTAATAATTCATCATTATCATATTTTTCATTTGTCTTTGGATAGTAATCTAACATAACACTTTCTGTATTTTCATTCTTTCTATGAGGCATATATTTCCAAATTTCTTCTGCAGTGAAACAAGTCATTGGTGCTAAAATTCTAACTAAACTTGACAAAATTTCATACATTGCAGTTTGTGCTGCTCTTCTTTCAATTGAATCAGGTTTTGAAGTATATAATCTATCTTTTATAATGTCTAAATAAAATGCACTCATATCCACAACACAAAATTGGTTAATTGCTTGATATGCATCATGGAATGCATAAGTTTCATAAGCTTCTGTACATTTTGCAATCAATTTATTCAATTTAGCTAATGCCCATTTATCAATTTCTTGTAAATCTTCATAAGCCACTGGTTTTTCTACATCAAAATCAGATATATTTCCTAAAATGTAACGAGCTGTATTTCTTATTTTTCTATATACTTCAGTTACTTGTTTTATAATATTCTTAGAAACACTAACATCAGATTGATAATCAGATGATAAAACCCATAATCTTAAAACATCTGCACCAGACTCTTTAATAATTTCTTGTGGTGCTACAACATTTCCTATTGATTTTGACATTTTTCTACCTTGTTCATCAACTGTATATCCATGTGTTAGAACTTGTTTATATGGTGCTTTTCCAAAATTAGCAACAGATGTTAATAATGAAGATTGGAACCAACCTCTATATTGGTCACTACCTTCTAAATATAAATCTGCTGGTGGAAGTCCTCTTTCTGCTAAAACAGATTCATGTGTTGAACCAGAATCAAACCATACATCCATAATGTCTTTTTCTTTTTTGAATTCTGTACAACCACATTCAGGACATTTTGCATTTTCTGGCATCAATTCTTTTTCTGTCAAATCAAACCAAGCATTTGAACCTTTTTCTCTAAATATCTTTTGAACTTTTTCTAAGCTCTCATCTGTTACATATTCTTTTTCACAATTCTTGCAATAGAATACTGGAATTGGAACTCCCCATGTTCTTTGTCTAGAAATGCACCAATCATTTCTATCTTCTACCATCTTAGAAATTCTTTCTTCTCCCCATGATGGTATCCATTTAACAGTTTTTATTGCTTCTAATGTTTCTTTTCTGAATCCATCAACAGAAGCAAACCATTGACTAGTAGCTCTAAATATAACTGGGTGTTTACATCTCCAGCAATGTGGATAAGAGTGAACAATATCTTCCCTTGCCAATAATAAGTTATTCTCTTCTAGCCATTTTACTATCTCTTTATTTGACTTAGCATAGTACATGTCTTTAAATTGTCCAGCACCTTCGCCTCTTTGTACACCTTTGCTATCAACTGTAACAATGATATCTAAACCTTTCTTTAATCCTAATAAATAGTCTTCTTTACCATAACTTGGTGCACAATGTACACAGCCAGAGCCTGTTCCAAGTTCTACATCAACTGTATCTTCACTACCAGTTACAACTTTAGAATCTCTATCTAAGAATGGGTGACGGCAAATAACACCTTCTAGTTCTGAACCTTCAAATTCTTTTACTATTTTATATTCTGTTATTCCAGCTTTTTGCATAACAGCATCAACTAATTCTTTTGCAAAAATTAGTTTTTCATTATTAGCTTCTACAACAGCATAAGTAAAATCTGCACCAACAGCAATACCTGTATTTCCTGGTAAAGTCCATGGTGTTGTTGTCCAAATAACAACATAAGCATCTTTTTCATCAAATAAACCTTTGCTATCTTTTACTGGGAATTTAACAAAAGCTGTAATTGCACTAACATCTTTATATTCAATTTCTGCTTCTGCAAGAGCTGTTTCACAGTCAGTACACCAATAAACTGGTTTTAATCCTTTATAAATATAACCTTTTTTATACATTCCTGCAAAAACACCAATTTGTCTTGCTTCCATTTGTGGTTGATATGTGATATATGGGTGTTTCCAATCTCCTAAAACACCTAATCTTTTAAATCCTTCTGTTTGTTTATCTTTGTAATCTTCTGTAAATTTTTTACAAGTGTCTCTAAAAGTATTTACTGGTATTTCATCACGATTTAAACCTAATTTTTCTATTGCCTTTTTCTCTGTTGGCATACCATGAGTATCATATCCAGGAATATATGGAGTATAAAAACCTTGTAAATTTTTATATCTTACTATTGTATCCTTTAATACTTTATTTAAAGCATGACCTATGTGAATTTCACCATTAGCATAAGGTGGTCCATCATGTAAAACAAAAGGTGTTTTTCCTTCATTTTTCTTTAACATTTTTTCATACAAATCTTTTTCAAAAACATTTTCTTGAATTTTAGGTTCATTTTCTGGTAAATTTGCTCTCATTGGAAAATCTGTTTTTGGTAAATTTAGAGTTGAACTATAATCAACTTTTTCTTGCTTTTCTTCACTCATATTCATTCTCCTCTTCTATATTATTTTTAGAGTATCTTTCTACTCTTATTAGTCTTTATATTATAGATATACAACAAAAAAGTCATCTCATCCATTAGGACGAAATGACTATATTTCCGTGGTACCACCTATTTTATTGAATAAAAATTCAACATCTCATTTCCTTTTAACGCAAGGCATACGAACTAATTTACACAATAAAAAATCTTCAATTAGCCAACTCCAAGGTGATAATAAATAACAATCTACTTACTAGCATTTCACCAATTAGCTAGCTCTCTAAAAGTTTTATTATTTATGTTGTCCTCTTCTACATTTTTCATATCAATACAATAATATTAACACCATTTGTCACGCTTTGTCAACACCTATTTAATATTCTTTATTATTCCATAAGCTGCTTTTTTACCTGCTGCTAAAGCTCTACATACAGTTGATTTACTTTCTGTATCATCTCCACCTGCATAAACATTTTCTATATTTGTTCTTCCATCTTCATCAATTTCAACCATTCCCCAATCATTTAGTTTTATTCCTTGTGTTGTAAGTACATTTTTATTTGGTTTTAATCCAATAGCGAAAACTAAAGTATCTGCATCTTCTATAAATTCTGTTTCTGGTACATCTTGTGCTTTTCCATCTACAATTTCAGTTTTTATACAGTTCAAACTTATCATTTTATTTTTTTCAGAATTTGCTGAAATAACTCTAATTAGTTCTTTAAATTCAACACCATCAGCTATTGCCTCATCTAATTCTACTTCTCTAGCTGGCATGTGTGCTCTATCTCTTCTATAAAGTATTTTTACTTCTTTTGCACCCATTTTTATAGCAGCTCTTGCAGAGTCCATTGCAACATTTCCTCCACCTATTACAGCTACTTTGCCTAAATTTGAAATATATTCTTTATTGTTATATGCTCTTAAAAATGTATCAGAATCATAAATGCCATCTAATTTCATATCAGCAACTTTATATATTGTTGGTTCTGTCGCACCTATTCCTAAAAATACAGCATCATATTGTTTTCTTAATTCTTCTAATGATATATCTTTTCCAAATTCAACATTAGTTTTTATTTTAGCACCAAGCTTTTCTACTTTTTCAACAATATCATTTACAATATTTTTTGATAATCTAAAATCTGGTATACCATAAGTTAAAATTCCACCCAAGTTTTCATCTTTTTCAAAAATTGTGACGTCAAATCCAACTTTTAATAATTCTACTGCACATTCTAATCCAGCAGGTCCACTGCCAACAACAGCAACTTTTTTTCCATTATTTTCTTTTTTGTTTATTTTAAAAGCAATTTCATTTTCTTTTGCCCAATCATTTACAAAACTTTCTAACTCTCCTATTTTAGTCGGTGTTTGCTTTATTCCACGTACACAACTTCCTTCACATTGTTCTTCTTGTGGACACACAGTAGCACAAACATAACTAAATATATTATTTTCTTGTAATATTTGATATGCTTTTTCAAAATTTTCATTTTTTATCTCTGTTATAAATTCAGGTATATTTGTTCTCATTGGACAACCTTTTGTACTACAAGGTTTCATTTTACAATTTAAACACCAATTTGCTTTTTCTTTTATTAGTTTTTTATCCATTTTATGCTCCTCTTTTGCTTTTATAATTATTATCTTTAATTGTCAATATCAGTTATTTTTCAATCTTTTTAATTATTTCTTTTCTGTTATTTTGGCAAGTCTACTGGCAATTTCTTTTTGATTTTCTGGAGTTACCCAACTAAAATATGAACATACAAATTCTCCATTACTTGCTTGTTTTTTTCTCTTATATCTCATTATATCAACCCCTTTCTACAATATTTTTTACTGTAAAAAGAAGTTTATACTTATCAGCCTCATGTTAAATTTTAGAATTTAAAAATTCTTCTAGTTCATTTTTACTATGATATCCTATAACAGTATCTATTATTTTTCCATCTTTATATAAAATTAAAGTCGGTATGCTCATTACATCATATTCAATTGCTAAATTAGATTCTTCATCTACATTTACTTTTCCAACTTTTACTCTACCTTCATATTCTTTTGAAATTTCTTCAATAACTGGTCCTAACATTTGGCAAGGTCCACACCAAGTTGCCCAAAAATCAACTAATACTATTCCTTTTGAATTTAAAACTTCTTCCTTAAAATTTTGTTCTGTTAATTTTAACATATATATCCTCCTAAAATTTACTTTTCTTTATAATATAACATACAGTGGCAATATCCTTCAAAATCAGGATCTTTTATTTGTTCTCTAAATTCTTTGCACATACATTTTGTATCTTCATTTTTCTCTAATCTGCATGGACAATATCCACCTCTATGTTTTAATCCTTCTTTTATTTTTTCTACAAGTTCTTTATTTTCATTTAATCTAATTTCCATTAAATCACATCCTAGTTTCATTAAATATTTATTTTTATATTTTTTCCTGTTTTATTATTTTTATCAATTTATTTAATTCTGCTCCCAAAAATACTGCATAAAAACATGAATATGTCCACATCATTATAAGCATTAACGTTGTTAAACTTCCATAAGTTAAAGAAAATCCTTTAAAAATATCTAAATATCTTGAAAATATAAAAGATATTGCATTTAACAAAAATCCTCCAAAAATAGCTCCAATAATTTGGCTTCTAAATGTAACTTTATGCTTTGGAATAAATTTATATAGTAGTAAAAATACAACACTAGTTGCTAAAATAAAACCGTACCTTTGTCATTATACTTGATATTAAAGTATAATTCGTAAATCCTGAAAATTTTTCTTGAATTACAGCTCTTAAGCTATGTCCAAAAACTAATCCAACTAATCCAATAACTATCAATACAATGAACAAAATTGTTTCTAATATAACTTTTGCTCTTAAATATATGTATGATGGAAATTCTTGTTTTTCAGTATTATATACTGATTGTAGACCTTTAGTTAACGCAAAGAAGCCTTTTCCAGCAGACCATATTGTAAATATAATAGAAATTGAAATAGTTCCTATTGATTTTGAGTATACTTCTTGAATTACTCCAATAATCATATCATTCATGTTTTCTGGTATTACTTTTGAAATCACATCAAATAAAGTTTGTGGCTCTATACCAGTATATTGAATTAAAGTTATCAACAAAATAACAAAAGGTATAAATGACAATATTGTATAATATGAACATTGCGCTGAAAACTCACTAACATGGTCATTATTCATATTATCAAATAAAGTTTCGAATATTTTATATTTTTCCTTTATTTTTGAAACTTTCATAAATTCCCCTCTTCTTTTTATGCCTTTCATTATAACATATTATTCGCAAAAATAAATAAATTTGCCAAAAAAACATCATAAGGTTATACCTTGTGATGTTTTAATCGTAAATCTATTTTTTCTTTTTTCCTTTTCGTATATAGCTTTTTAAGTATCCTATAATCGTTATTATTTGCATTATAATTGTTAAATAAAAAAATGTATAAATTATTTTTGAATCTATTAAAATTAAATAATTTAGATATAATAACCCGACCGAACAGTCTAATACTATTGTTTTTAATTTACCTAAAATACTAGATTTAGGCTCTTTTCCCTTTATTTTTGAATATATGTTTATAATGCTTATTATAAGTTCTAATAATAATATACAGAAAAAGTATATTGGTTCTTTTAAAAATACTGGTAATATAACAAAAAGTATAAATAATTTATCACATACGGTATCTAAATTTGCTCCAAATTCACTAGTAACATTATATTTTCTAGCAAACCAACCATCAAAGCAGTCTGTTAAAGCAGATATAAATATAACACCAAATGCTAATTCTATTTTACCAATAATAGTTGCAACTATCATAAGTATTGGAGTTAAAGTTCCTCTAATCAATGTTAAAACATTTGGAACTTGCCTTATAATTCTTTCTTTTTCTCCACTAGTTACATCTTCAAATAAGTTATTAAATTCCATTTTATAATTCATTTTCAAACTCATTCTTTCACCTTTACTTTATTTACAATATATTATTTACAAAACAATTATTTACATTCTTTCTGGTGCATCAAATCCTAATAAATCAATTCCATTTTCAAAAATTGACTTCATTAAAGAAAGTAAAACAATATTAGAATTTAGTCTTGCTTCATCTCCTTGTAAAATTTTTACTTTTTGATAATAGCTATTGAAAATATTGGCAAGTTCATATAGATATGTACAAATTTTAGATGGTGCATTTTCTATATAGCTTTCTTCTAATGCTTGATTATACTTTGCAATCTTTAATAGCATTTGTTTCTCAATATCTTCTTCTGGCACTAAAATTTTGTTTTCATTGATTTTATTGTTTTCAAAGTACTTATTTAAAATTGATTTTATTCTTACAAGTGTGTATAAAATATAAGGGCCTGTTTTGCCATCAAATGATGTAAATTTATCTACATCAAAGATATAATCTTTTGATATTTGGTTTGATAAATCTGCATATTTTAAAGCAGCTAATCCAACTATTGTTGAAATCTCTTTTTTCTCTTCTTCTGGCATTTCTCTTGTATCACTTATTTTATCATATACTTTTTGATTTACTTCATTTATTAGATTTTCAAGCCTCATTACTCCACCATTTCTTGTTTTAAATGGTTTTCCATCTTTGCCATTCATTGTACCAAAACCTAAAAAGATTAGTTTAGCATCTTCATCTATAATTTTTGATTTTCTTGCACATCTAAATACTTGTATAAAGTGTAATTCTTGTCTTTTATCTACAACATATATAATTTCATCTGGGTTAAAATCAATTTGTCTTTGCATAATAGTAGCTAAATCAGTTGTTTGATAGCAAGAAACTCCACCTGTTTTTAAAACCATACAAGGATTGATTTCAGTTGTATCAGTAGGTTCTGCAACATCAACAACCATAGCTCCATCACTTTCATATATAAGGCCCATATTTTGCATTTTTTCTACCATTGGTTTAACATATTTCTGTGAATCACTTTCTCCAAGCCATAATTCAAAATCTACATTCAATTTTTTATAATTTTCTTTTAAATCTTTTACTGAAATTTCTACGATTTTTTTCCATAAATCATAATAGCCTTTTTTACCTTCTTGTAAATATGCTGTGTTTTTTCTTGCATTTTCTTTAAATTCATTTGCTTTTTGAATTTCTTCTTCAGTTGCATTTTCTGAAACTTTAGTTTTTCCACTAGCACAAGGATATATTTCTTCCAAATCACTTACTGTAAATGGAACTTCTACTGGATATTCTCCTGTATAATTTTCATCAAAATATACCCAGTCTGGATGTCTAAATTTAAGTTCTTCAATTACAAGGCCCATTTGAAGACCCCAATCTCCTAAATGAACATCTCCAATGACTTTATTTCCAAAAAATTTATGAATTCTTTTAACACTTTCTCCTATAATGGCAGGTCTTAAATGTCCAACATGAAGAGGTTTAGCAACATTTGGTCCACCATAGTCGACAACAACTGTTTTATCCTCTTCCATTTCACAGCCAAATTTTTTATCTTCAATAATATCATTGCAATATTTTGTTAAAAACTCTTTTGATACATCAATGTTTATAAAACCAGGTTTAATAACCTCTATTTTTTCAAATTCAATAGCATCCTTACATTTTTCTACAACTTCATCTGCAATAATAAATGGTGCTTTTCTATATTTTTTAGCAGCAGTAAGAGCTCCATCACATTGAAACTCACACAAATCTGGTCTATTTGAATTTATAACTTTTCCATATTCTTTATCATATCCACATTCTACAAATGCATTTTCAATTTTTTCTTGTAATAAAGTAATAATATTTTTCAATTATTTTTCCCCCTATTTACTTCTCTAACATTCTATAACTCTTGATATTATAACATTATATGGATTTATTTACAAGAGATTGCAGGTGTTTTTTAGAACAAAAGTGGACATTATGATAATTGCAAAAAAATTTCACGATAATTACATAACATTATAAAAAGCGGGAGCACGACATTTGTCGCACTCCCACTTAAATACAAGTATCACTTTTGCGGAATATAGATATAATAGATTGCTGTTTCTCTTACATCATTCCACAAATGGAACGCCTTCACCTCTTCTTCAAATTTTTCATCGCTTATATGCTGTTTACAGAAATCCTGATATTCTTTCAAAAGACCTTTCTGATGATAAATGGTTGCATAGTCCATAGGAACCATTACCACACGAATAGTTGTATAAACAACTCTATTCCTTTCGCTCGCCGTAAGGTCTTTTGCCTCGCTATTTTCAGCTAAGATTTTCTGCAAGTCCTCTTTAGAATTAACAAGCCTAAAATCTTTTACTTTGTAATACCAATCGTCCTGTCCCCAACTAGAGCTATATGCATTGTTGATGAAACCCAAAAGATTTCCTGCTTCTTTTTGGGTTGCCGGCCTATTGATAAGAGCCTTTACTTTAGTTCGTAAGCAAAACTGGAGATAAACATCTCCTTCGATTCGCTCAATATCTTTTATGCTCAAAGGCTCATACCATTCAAATACAGCTCTCATCAACTTAATTTTAGCCTTAAGTTCATTTTTTGTAGTACATCTAAGAAGCTTACTAGTCCCATCTTCTAAGCTAGCCTTAAACTCTTTAAAGCTCTCAAGCAGTATTCTCACAGTATCCGTTCCAGTATAAGTTATTCCATCTTTAATGACAGCCGGATAATACGATTTTTGAGCTTTTATATCTTGCTCATAAGTTGCTTCTATCCGTTTCAAAATTCTTTTAATGCTTTCCGGCAAAATAATCATAGCTATTCCCTCTTTCATAGTTATTGCCTATATATCATTTCTTAATGTAATTAGCATTTTGCTAATACTATAAATAAAACAATATTATTGCTTAAAAAGATTGTCTTCTAAAGTCTTACTCACCTCAATTCCCACGGATCAGTTTCAAATCTATTGATGAAATCCGGTCCATTGTATGGAACATGTGAATCATACAGTTCTTGCTCAAAATAGAATCTCATTGCTTTTTTTCTTCTCTTATTTTCCATTATACAATGACATGCTTTAACACACATCATTGCAACTGACAACAGTGCAATTCCTAAAATGCAAACCATTACAATGACAATACCGACTTCAAGCATCATTCTGCCTCCTGTCATATAAATGAAAAAACTACTGATACTTATTTTCTTATAAACTTATCCTCCTTTAAAATTATTTGTTGTCTTACTACATAAGTCTCATCCCAAAAGGAGATGATATTTTAGCAATTAGCTAAAAATATTTTATATTATACCACGATTTTATGTTAGTTTCAAATTTATTTTGCAAAAAAAAAATGAGATATAAGGATATATATAAATTTCCATCTAAAAAACAAGGTATTAAAATGATACCTTGTCTTGTTATTGTAAAACTTCAAAAGTTTATATTATTTTTAAAACAAATCTGAATGTGAACCTGTTCTATAGGCTGTTAATACTAATTCACCTTTATCTATTTTATAAATTAAAAGCCAATCAGGTTGTATATGACATTCCCTATATCCGTTTATATT
>CAKPBB010000010.1 GCA_934140005.1 uncultured Clostridia bacterium | reverse complement strand
AATTAAAATTGAGATAAGTATAGCACCAGCTATAATAAGTGCCTTTGATGCATTTTCCATATTATTTCCTCCTTAGTTTTCTATTATTTATTTTAACACTATTTTTTTCAATAGTAACATTAAAACCCATTTTAGTATTGTACAGATTCAAATGTCATTGTAGCAATTCTTGATGTTTCTTCATGATAAGTAATATTAGTACACTTAAAATTTATAACTCCAAAATAATTTGTAAATGATTCCATACCAAGTTTATTTATGCTTTCCATTGGGTATGTTTTACCATTTATAATCATAGTTATATATATTTTTATACTATATTTTCCATCATCAACATACAATCCATTTTCATCTTTTGAAATTTGATATTTTTCATTATTACTAATTGCTTTATTTATTAAAGTAGTAATATCAACACCAGGTACTTCTTCTTTGTTGTATTCTTCATACTGTTTATTAAAATTTAATACCTGTCGCATATTTTTTTGATAACTATTAAAATTTACAACAATTATCAAAACAACTATACAAAAAGCAAGTAATAACACCATAAAAGTCTTTTTCATTTTGTTATCCTTTTTTATTATATATTAAAATATATCGTTTTTCAACATATTTTCTTATATTTTTCTGCTAGAAATTTTCTGTTTCTTTTAAGGTAAATTCTACTTTATTTACTTTACCAGTTCTTGAATCATAAGATACATTACCTATAAAATAATATCTATAAATAATTTTATTTTCTGATTCTTCAAATTTAACATCACTTAAGTATTTTCCTTCTTCTACTTTTAGCTTTAGAAATTCATTTGTTGTTATAAAACCATTAGAAGTATTTTCACCTTTTATCATTGTATTTTTTTTGATTGAACGATCATTTTTTAAAGAATATATAATATTGCCTCTTTTATCTTTTACAAAAATTTCTACAAATTCAACATTATCATAATCAGTTTGTTTATTTACATCATAAGCTAAATTTACCGCTGTAACAACATCTGTTGCAACTTTCAAATCTTCACTATTTAAAGCATCAGAACCATCACCGGTCACTAATGTTTCAAACTGTGAATTAAATTTATCAATGTTTTCTTTTCCCTTTTGTTGGTCATAATTTTCTCCAACCCTTGCAGCATTTCTAAACATATATACCATTAAAGATAATACTAAAAGTGCAACCAAAGTTGCTGCTGCCATATATAAAGCTTTTGATGCGTTTTCCATCTAGTTCTCCTTTATATTTTAAATATTAAATTTGTTCAAATTTCATATATTCAATTCTACCTGTATCAGTATTATATTTTATATCTGTACATTTGAATTTCTTTGATTTTAAATCATATAAAGCTGTTCTCCATTCAGCTGAACTCCATCCGCAATGTTCAACAACTCCTTCTTTATACCATAATTTTTTTTCAACATTTTTTGATGTGTTTTTTATGCTCTGACTAATTGCATCAGCAACATTTAAAAGTGATGCAACATTAGCTGAAGTTTGTGGTTTACCATCTTGTGCTAATAATTTATATGTACCAGCTTTAAATTCACTTTCATAGATTCCTGTAACTAATTTTGTATTTGTACTCATATTTTTATTTACTAAATTAAAATAATTAGCAACTGGCATATTAAAAGTTTTTGGATCTGAATTATTTACTAATTTAACATCTTGTACACCTTTTCCATTAGAATATGCATGTTCATTATTGTCTATTACTTCTGTTCTATCTGTACCATCAAACACACTTTTTCTTTGTAAATAATTTACTGTAATTCTATCTTCTAAAGGTGCATTTAAAGTAAATTCAATATTTACTAAATACTCATTTCCATATGTAAAACCAGTTACAAAAGTGCCAGCTACATATTTTTCATTATTACTTTTTGCTTTATTTAAAACAGAAATCAAGTCAACTCCATACATTAGTTTTTTCTCGTATGCTGTATATTCTTCATTAAAAGCTGTTATTTGATCTGTTTCTTCAGTTTTTTGTCTAGTTTCTTCAAAAGGACTTAAAGATCTAAAGAAATACATCATTAAAGCAACAAGCATTACTCCTATTAGTGTTCCACTAGCCATTAAAAGTGCTTTAGTTGCATTCTCCATAATCTCTAACTCCTTTCATAAGTTATTTTATAATTGTGATGACATTTCATTGAATGCTTCTGTCATACTTGTCATACCAATTACGCAAAGAGGAATAATTAAGTATACAACGAATAGACAAACCATTGGAGCAAAACCAATTGCTTTTCCTATCATTGATTTTTTAGATATCATTCTTTCGTTTGATTCTTTTCTCTTTTCTTGATGGTATGCTCTTTCTGTATCTAACTCATCAAAAGCTTCTTTAATAGGAATCTTTTCAACAGCTGCTTGTAAACTTTCAACGATTCTTATAAATTGTTGAAATGAAACATCATTTTTTAGTTCTTCCAAAGCTTCCCATGGTCCACTCTCAAAGTTATTTACACATTTCGAAATTGGCTCTCTAAATATATTTGAATATCTTTCTAGCCATTCCAAAATCATTTCAACATTAACTCTTTCAATCTTCATAAGCATTAATATAATTGTTTGGAACTGCATTACTTCGTTTTCCATGTCCATTTGTCTCATCTTCTTTTGGAATATCAATAAGAAAACTGGACAATAATATCCTATAAATCCAATAACAAAGCTCATTAATAACTCAAACCATTTAAAATGTTCTGATTGAATTGTTTGTAATTTTTCAAAAATGGCTTTTGCTTCGCTATCTAATTCCTTATCACTATATCCTTGATACTCTTTAGATTTAGCAAGTTCTTTTCTTAATTTTTCCTGTGTCATTGTATAATCATTTTCATATTTTTTCAAGAAAATATTATGTCTTTCTGTTGTTTCCATTGCCTTCTTCTCTTGGCTATCAGACATATTACCTAATAAGTTATAATCTGAAGTTGGTTCTGTATATACATAATTTACAGCCATTCTATGTGCTTGCCAAAATACAAATACAGCAACAACAAATGCTAAAACTGCAAATACTAAACGATTGATATACAGCCACTCTAATTTTAACTTTGATGCAGAATCTTTTAACAATTGCACCATTTTTCTGTATTCTTTTGTACCATCTTTTGGTATAAACAAATCTACAAATTTCTTAACAGGTTTTTTCTTATAAATTTTTGCCTGCCAAGGATTTTCATTAGTTTGTTCTGCTTTTATACTTCCATTATCTTTTAATTTTCTTGTTAGTATATAGCTTCCAAAAGTTATTATTATTAATAAAACTTGTATATAGAATCCTAGAGTTCCATTATAAAACTGTTTTGTAAAAGAGAACTGACTTACAGCCCAACCTTTTATAGCATCTATAAATAATACTGGTAAAGCTGCAATCATTGACAAACTCTGGAATACATAATCAAGTTTATCTCTTTTTAAAATTTCAATTTGCATTTCTTGTGTGATATTATTTAAGTTTTTTAAGTACAATGATGCACCATCTTTATCTTTTCTATCACCAAATTCTTTTGTTAGATAAGATACACCGGCAAATTCTTTTAAGAAACTATTTGGTGCAATATCATAATATTTCTCTAGTTCCATTTCTGGATCATCTGAAATTAATATTTCATGTATTCTTTCAGCTTGTCTTGAAACTTTTACTTCGTCATTTTGAGCAACTTCATAAATAGCTTCTTCAACCATGTTATATTCATGATAAGCATGTCTTATTTCAGCAAAGAAATCAATTTGCTCTCTTAACAATTGATTATCAATTTTATCTACAAAGCCTTCCATAATTGTTTCTATAAAAAATACTTCAAATAGTATTAAAGAAAGCATTAATAACATATTACCTTTAGTTGCTAATATAACAACTACTGTTAATGGAATTATTACACAAAATGCTTTTAATAAAATTTGTGCAGTTTGTTTTCTTGTTATATATTCGTCTTCAAGATTTATAATCTCAAGTCTTCTTCTAATCTTTAATGCATATCTCTTTAAAACAGGTAACTTTGAACATTGAATATAAAATTTCTGATAAAAGATATCCATTGAGAAACTTGATTCTTTTGTGCCTTCTATAAGTTGTGCTGCATATTTGGTTTCTTTAGTCTGCATCTTTTTATATATTATGTAATAAGCAACAGCAATTACAGCAAATACACCTAAAACACCAAATATTAAATATTTTAACATTGCTTGATTCATTTACTCTATTTTGCACCCACCTTTCTTTTTATAAGGCTAATTTTATTTTTTATCATTGTCATCTAAATCAATTCCATTTAATAAAGAATTTCTACCAACTGTTCCTAAATTGTTTTTATCAATACCATCTTTTGATGTAGATGTACCTTGAGCTGGAGTTTTTCTCATACCTATATTTCTACGAATAGCTCTATGTTGTACTTGATTATTTGCTTTATTTTCTATATTTGTGTTAACTTCTTTTTGAACATTATGTTGTTCATTTTGAGTATTAACAACATTTGAAACTTTTTCTTCAACTTTTTCAACAACAGGTGTTGCAGAAGCTTGTACTGTTTCTTTTTTAGCTTCTTCTTCATATTGTGGCATTTTTGGAGGTTTAATTCCCCAGTTTCTTTCTAGGAAAGCATCAAATGCAACAACATCATTATCATCCATATTGTTTCTCATTTCACGAATGTTTTGGTCTGAAATTGGATTACACAAAACATAGCTATCATCAACGAATTCCAATATATTACGATATTTATATAATTCTCTATTTGTTGTTTTAGAGAAGAATATTGTAGCATTGTCAAAGAATTTATCTAATTTTCCTTCAAGAGTTTTTTCTTTGTTATGGTCAAATGTATACTCATTTTTTTCTTCAACTGGTATACATTCTGTAATTCTTTCTATGTATCTTCTACCTTTAAAGTCTTTTACTAAGTGTATATTAAAGTTCAAAACTTGAACAACCTGCTCTTCTGCTGTTTTTTCATCTTTGAATACACCAGCACGTAACATTGAGTTTCTTAACGCAGTTACTAAGTTAGGAAATGTTTTAGCGTGGTGAGTAAATAATGTAAATTTAGATGCAACCTGTGCAGATTGAATCATCCAAGATGCTACGGGGTCAGTTGCAACCTCACCGATGATGTTAACAGAACCATCAGTCTTTTTCTGAACGTCCAAACATTCCTGACCAGAAATTGTTTCTGTTTCACGCATTGATAAGATATTTCTTGTTGGATATATTTTTCTTAAGTGCAACTCGAATGCAGTTTCTGTGATACGAAGGTTCATTGTTTCGTATATATTTTCAATCATAGCCATCAACATTGTTGTTTTTCCGGCAACCCTGTTCACCAGTAAGTGCTATAATTCTTGCACCTTTTACAAGGAATTTTAATAATTCGATTGTTTCTTCTTTTCCTTGGAATTTTACAATTTGTTCTAGTGTAGCACGCTTAACGTCGAATTTTCTTACGAAGAAAGCCCATGTTTCAGACATACTTGGTCTAACAACAACAACACGAGAACCATCTTTCATTTCATTGATTTTATAACCATTAGTATCAGATAACTGACCTGGGTTATTGTATTTATAAATGTTTTGACATACTCTTTTTAATTCAGCTTCTGTACCAAATGATAAGAAAGCAAGTCTGATAGATTTACCTTGGAAGAATATCCAGATACTATCACAAGCTCTTGGTATTTTAGCTTCCATAGCTTGTCTTAAATAATCATTATCAGTTTGTGCAACCTGACTTAAGAAACTTTCTGGCAAACCAGATACACCACCAGATACACCATCTATGTTCATATCACGAACTTCATCAATACTACTATATCCTTTGTATTGTTGATAAATTCTTTGAACAACAACTTCCAATTTATCAGTAAAGCTTAACTCAAAATTTTCTTTTTCGTATATATCATCCATTTCCTCGTTTGTAATAACATAGCAAGGTTTAGACTCACCATCAATAAATTTTAAAGTTGCTAAATTATATTTTTTAATAACTTCTGTTAATGCTTCATAACCAAAAGTTTTCTTATACTCATGAATTATGATATCAAATTTGTCTTGTGCAGTAAGCAATGATGGAGTATCAAAAGGAATTACTTTTGATATATTTGTTTCATTAACACCATATTCTTTTGAAAGTAAGTCGAATATTAATTCTTTTACATATTTTTTATCGTTAACATCACCATATGTACAGCCTTTTAAAGCTTTCTTTAATTCGTACTTCTTGTTCTTTCTTCTTTTTAATTCTTCTTCTGATAATCCGATATCATAAAGGTTTATCTTTGTAATTTCATCAAGTCTCTGCTTTACAAACTTAATCATTTTATCTAATGTATAAGTTTTATCGTCAACATCAACTGCTCCCTCTACAATTTCGTTTTTATTCTTTTTAATCATATGTGCAATTGTAACAAAAACAATTACTACCACAACAAACATTAACATTATATTTGCTATATTCATTAAAGGTTTCCTCCCCTTTATATTTATGTTAGATATTGTAACTCTTGTAATTTATAAATTATTTTATTGTCTACTTCTTGTATGTCTTGATAAAATCTGCTTTCTTTATCTATTATAGAATTTGATGTTTTTTTTCTCATATAATTGTTTAAAAACATATGTGCTACTTTAGCTTCACATGCAGATTCCATAAATTGTGTATTATATGGTATAGTAGGCATCGTGCCTTTTTCACTAATATATTTTCCGACATTCTTTGAATTATATTGAGATAAACTATCTGATCTTGCAAGTAATGGAATTAAATTATTCTTTTTCAAAATCTTCATCGTTTGAACATTCTCAATATATTTATCTATTAATTGTAAATTAGGTGGCATTACATAAATAATTATGCTTGCACAATCTAATATTGCTTGTGTTGTGTCTCTGTCTAGACTTTTTTCAACATCAACAAAAACAAAATCATAATACTTATTTGCTGTATTTAATAAGTCTTTATATAGCATTAAAGATTTCTCGAAATCTTCTCTTATTGGTGTTTTTAATCCCGTTAATACATCTAATCTATCTTTATAAACAACCTTTGTATAGCTAGAAATAACTTCAGGAGTAACTTTATTACTAGCAATTGCACTTACTAGTCCCTCTGCTCCAGAGGCAATATCAATTTTTCCACTATTCAATTGCCTTGCAACTTTATTTGATTTTTTTAAATTCCAAAAGCAACGCTCTAATGTATTATTTTGAAAAGTTGCATTTACCATTAAAGTTTTATAATTATGCTGAACACACATATATGTTGCAACTGCAGCCATAGAAAGTGTTTGTCCACATTCTTTTTTCTCTGCACTCCAAAAAGCAATTATTGCCATATTACTCCTTCTTTCTTCCTAATTTTCTTTTATATACTTAACAGCTTTTTTTACTTCACTTTGACTTTTTTCTGTTATTATTTCAGTCATAAACATTACACTATCAACATACGAAGAACTTACTCCACTAAAACTTATTCTTGCATATCTTTGATTCGTATATATTGCATTTAAATCAGATGTTTCAAAAGGAAAAAATACAATATCTTTATTCCAGCTTATTTTTAAGTTCTGTGATAAAAAATTCAAATAATCATCTTCTTCTTGAAGCATATCTTTTGTAAATAAGACCTTTGTGACATTTATTTTATTCTTTAATCTTGTAAATACACTTAAGCCTTTTCTTAAACTGTATAAATCAAATGATGTTACAAAAAATTGTTTTTCTACTTTTTCAAGTTGATAAAATTCATAATATGCTGATGAATCTACATCAAATAATACATAATCATATGGTAGCTCATTTACACCTAAATATGATTTGATATCATCAAATCCTTTAAATCCAACTGCAACATCAATATCTTCATAAGTTGTTATATATTTTTGAGAAGGAGTCATGACTGGAACTATATATCTTGATTTTTGTAACAAAGTAGTGTCTATAACTAAAACTCTATTTTTAAGTACAGTTAAAATTCTAGCAATATAAAGAACTAAATCTGTTTTATCATATCCACCTATAAAAGCTATTTCTTCCATCTCTTCCTCCTTCAAATTTATTGTCTACCAACTTCACCAGTTCCGTCTAATTCTTGAACAAATTCTTCTCTAGCATTCTTTAAGCTTGTGATTTCTTCTTCGATTCCAGATTCAACAGCACTTGCTCTTCCATCTTCATAAGCAGATAACATTGCATCAATTTGTCCAACTCTTTGTGAACTTTGTCCTTGTGAATTATATCTGTTCCATAAAGCTGTTCTTGCTTCTTCACGAATATTTGGATCTGAATTTATTAAATTTAATACAGCTTCGCTAACAGCATATGTAGGAGTTGCAGCATTTTGCATTCCTGGTTCTGAATAAGTTGTTGCATATAATTTTGTACCTTCAGCTGTGTAAGATTCAACTATTGCATTTCCTAAACTTAAGATTTCTTCTTCGCTTAGTTTTATCCAAATTGTATCTGATGTACATTGGATAATTTTTTTCTTAGCTAAAATAATATAATCTTGTCCCTTTGGGAAACGAATACGAATATCTACATAGTCCCCATTTCTAAGTTCAGATGGTAAAATAATCATATTATATTCTTGAATTCTTTGGTCATCTTTTGTTTGTTCTCCATCTTCAACGATCATATCTTTTGTAACCATTGAATTTGCAGGAACATCAATCTTCATGACAACTTTTTTAGTCATTGGATTTCCATTTTGGTCATATTTTTCTATAATTTCTCCATTTTCATCCATAAATTCAAAATCATCACTGCTTACAATTTGAGTTGTGTCCATTGTTGTTTGAACAGTTTCCATTTTGAATGAATCCATTGTAACTTCATCACCTGATTTTAAATCTGATGTTGCAACTAGGACCTTTCTTTGTTTACTCTCTAAAAGCTCTTTTGCCTCATTTAAACTTCTTATTTTTGCAAGTAATATAACTACTACACACACCATTATTATAAGAGCAAGTAAAAAACCTAATAAGAACGAATTTCTTGCTCTTCTTTGCATTGGATTAACAGCCATATTAAAAAACCTCCTTAGATATTTATCCTATTTTTTATACAAATTTACCTAAATAAATCATTTATTTTTATTTTACAATATTTATATACTAAAAACAATAATTGAAAAAGATGTAATAAAAAATTCATATTTTTGTAATATTTTTGTTACTTTTTGTATATTTATGTATAATCTTCTAATACAAATCTTTTTATAACTTCTGCAACTCCTTCTGAATTATTATCTCCAACAACAACATCTGCAATTTCTTTCATTGCCGGACTTCCATTGCCCATAACAACACCAAGTCCTGCATTTTCAATCATTTCTTTATCATTGACATTATCTCCAATGCCAATCACATCTTCTCTAGCAATATGTAATTTATTAATTAAAAATTGAATTGCTGTCCATTTATTCACATTTTGATTTGTTATTTCTGTATAGAAATATTCAATTGGAACTTCATTAGTTCCATCTTTTATTATTTTTCTAGACATATGTGAAACATCTAATACATCAATGTCATTCATCATTTTTAATTTTTTCACTATACTATTAAAAATCATTCTATTGTCATCACAAACTGTAACTTTTAAAAATTTATCATTTGGTAATTCTTCAATATATTGGTACATATTTGATACAATATTTATATTTGTTCTTTTTCCTTCTGCTTTTTTAGCATTCTCTTTATGATAAAATAAAACATTATAATTCAAGCTTTTTGCAATTACTTCAAGTTCTGTGTACACATTACAATATATACTATTCTCTTCACAGATTTTTACAATTCTCAATACCTGTTCTTTATTCAAAAATCTATCATATATAATTTCTTTTTTAGAAATATCATATACAACTGCTCCATTTCCAGAAATCAAATAGTTCTTTGAACCTATTTCATAAGCAATACTTTCTACTGAATTTATTGGTCTTCCTGAAGCTAAAATAACATCAGTTCCTCTATTTATAGCTTTCTGTATTACACCTTTTGTATAATCTGAAACTTCACCTGCTGAATTTAATAAAGTTCCATCTAAATCAACTGCTACTATTTTATACATAAACTACTCCTTTTCTCTTGTTCATTTCATTATATTATTATTACATTTTTTTACAACAAATGCAATGTCAATATATGTATTTTTTTGTTATTATATAAAAATGCTAGAGCAATTTTCATCACTCTAGCATCTATTAAAATAATATTTTATTAGATAAATCTATAAATTAAACTATTTGTTTAACATTTGATTTTCAGCTTGTTCAATCATTTTTCTAACCATGTTACCACCGATTTTTCCAGCGTCTCTTGCTGAAATATTTCCGTTGTAACCGTTTTTTAAGTTAACACCAACTTCTGATGCAACTTCATATTTGAATTTTTCTAAAGAATCCATTGCTTCTGGAACTACTTTCTTATTACTACTTGTCATTGTAAATTCACCTCCGAAAATTATTAACGGCTTATCTAATAAGAAAATAATTTTCTTATTAAATAAACAATTATTATTGTTTGAAAAAACATTTTTAAATGTAATTTCACTATTATATTTCCACGAAATTAAAAAAATAAACTGGAAATTTTAAACAAAAAAAAGCAGGATATTTAATCCTGCTTTCAAAGTTTTATTTATGCTTCTGGTTCTACTAAACCATAGTTATTTTCTTTTTTATAAATAACATTTACTTTACCTGTATCTACATTGATGAAAGGTAAGAACAACATATTTCTGTTTTCTTCTAATTTCATTTGAGCATCTTCAATTGAAATTGGTCTAATATCATAATGTAATACTTTTACTATTTCGTTTTCAACAACTTTAGCTTCTTCTCCTGAAAAAGACATTTGTTTAATAGAAGAATCTTTTTGCATTTTTTCTCTTTTTGCTTTCATTTTTCTAATTTGTCCTTCTAATATATCAATATCTTTATCAATAGATGCATATAAATCTTTTTCATCTGCACTAGCTTTATAGATATTTCCATTTACAGATACATAGAATTCAGCTACTTGAACTGTTTTTTCGTTTTTAATTGTAACATTTACGTCCATTTCGCATCCTTCGAAATATTTTTCTATTCTTGTTAATTTTTTCTCTACATACTCCTTAATTGCTTCTGTAGCTTTTAATTCTTTTCCTGTTATTGTTAGATTCATAACAAATCACTCCTTTTTCTTTTTTGTATATTGCATTTTTGCAACTTCATTATATAAATGTTTCTCCATTTTGGCAAGTGATTTTTATACAATTTACAAAAATTTCACACATATTAAGCTTTTATGACTCAATTTCAAAATTTTTATATTTAAAATAATTTGTCTAACTTGTATTCTTTTTCTAATTTTTCATTCAAATAAATATCTGCTATCATTTTTAATTCTCTTAAACTTGTTTCAGATATTGAAAATGAAAATATCTTTTTTGAATCTGCTAATATAACATATTTTATTGCATTTTCTGTTGCACTACTTATTTCGATACAACTTGTATCTTGTTTTCCACAATTTTTACACTTAAAGCCATTATCTTTTATGCTAAAATATTTTATTTCATCTTTGCTCTTACAAGCAACACATTCCTTTACATTTGGTGTAAATCCCAATATTTTCAAAATTCTCAATTTAAAAACAGAAGTTATAAAATCTAAATTCTTATCTGTTTCTGAAATACAATATAAAGTATTTAAAAATAATTTTAAAGTATTATATGAATTTTGATTTTCAGTAGTAACATCATTTATTATTTTTGTTATATATGAAGCATACATCAATTTGTCTAAATCTGTTCTAATATTATAAAAAAGTTCAATAGTCTCACATGAATTTATAGAATAAGTCTCTGAACCTTTAAATAACATATACTCTCCAAAGCACAAAAATTGGGTACCGCTAAGAAGAAGACTTTTGGGCCTTCTCGCACCTCTAGCACTGCACCCAATTTTTCCTAAATTTGGAGTCAATATTGTAAGCATTTTATCAAAATCACCCATATTATTTTCAGCTATAACTATTCCATTTACTTTTAATTGTTTCATTTTCTCTTACCTTATTATTTTCCTCTATGTTTCTTGCTTCTATAAATTCTAAATATGCATCAACTGCTCCAGTTTCTTTAAACTTATTCCACGCAAATTGTTTTGTCATATTAAATTCACTCCTCCGAGCTTATCTTTTGTAATTTTAGAAGATTTATACTCTTATTTTATATTTACTTTAATTTAAATTTATTAACAATGCTATCATTTTCTTGCCAATCTGGTTTTACTTTTACCCAAACTTTTAAGTTAACTTTTGTGCCAAGCATATCTTCAATATCTTGTCTTGCATAAGTTGCTATTCTCTTCAAAAGATTTCCACCTTTTCCAATTATAATTCCTTTATGTGATTCTCTTAAACAATATATTGTAGCATCTATATCATATATATCTTCTTGCTTTGATGTTTTTCTATATGCAAATTTTTCAACTTCAACATAAATACCATGTGGTACTTCATCATTTAATAATTTTAATGCTTTTTCTCTAATGATTTCTTCTGCCATTTGTCTTGCTGTTTGGTCTGTATATTCATCATCTGCATAATATTTTGGACCTTCTGGTAATAATTTTAGAATCTCTTCTATTAACATATCAATTCCTTGATGTTTTTCTGCTGAAATTGGAACTACTGCAGAAAAATTATATTCTTTGCTATACATTTCCATCAATTTTAGAAGATTTTCTTTTTTTACTAAATCAATTTTGTTTATAACTAATATACAAGGCTTTTTGCTTTCTTTTATCTTTTCTAAAATTCTGCTATCTCCTCTGCCAATTTCAGTTGAAGTTGCTTCTATCAAAAACATTATACAATCAACCTCTGAAAGCATTTTAAAAGCTGTGTCAACCATTGTTTCGCTTAGTTTTGTTTTTGGTTTATGAATACCAGGAGTATCTGTAATTACCATTTGATAATTATCACCATTTATAATAGCTTTTATTGCTGTTCTTGTAGTTTGAGGCTTGCTAGTTGCAATAGCAACTCTTTCTCCTGTTAAAGCATTTAATAAAGTTGACTTTCCTACATTTGTTCTTCCAACTAAAGATATAAAACCAGATTTAAATTTTTCTTCCATAATTACCTTTCCATATATTTTATGTAAAATTAGATATTTAGTTCACACAAAATTTATTTTACTAATTCTATTATAATTTTATTTTTTGAATATTTCTATTATATATGGCATAAATACTATTAAACCTATAATTACAGCATTTATACTTGTAAGTAAAACAGCACCAGCAGCCACATCTTTAGCATTTTTAGCTTTTTCATTTTTCTCTTCTGTACATAAATCAACTGTAGTTTCAATAGCTGTATTTATAAATTCTGCTGTTACAACAAAAAATATTGTTAATATAATTGCAAGCCATTCTATTGTAGTTATTTTAAAAAATAGTCCACATAGTATTGCTAATATAGCAAATACACTTTGAAAAATAATATTTCTTTGTGTACCATACACATATTTTACACCATTTAGTGCATATTTTAAAGCTTGTAAAAAATTTGTATTATGCCATTTTGTTTTTTTCATAAATTATTTCCTTCCTTACGATTCTAATGTACACACTATTATATCGCTACATATCTTCTCGTGTAATATTTAATTTGCTTAATACATTTTCTTCTTTAGCTCTCATCTGCTTTTTATCTTCTTCTTCTATATGGTCTTCACCCATAATATGATAAAAACCATGAACAAGCATATATGCAAATTCCCTTTCAAAACTATGTCCATATTCTTTAGCTTGTTCCTCAACTCTTGCAATTGAAATAACAATATCTCCTAATGTATCTTCCCATTCAGATTTATGTTTTTTTACTTCTTCTAATTCAGATTTTTCATACATTGGAAATGATAATACATCAGTTTCTCTGTCTATATTCCTAAACTCATTATTTAATTTTCTAATTTCTTCTGGTGTAGTTAATATAATGCTCATATAAAAATTCTTATCCTCAATGCCCTCTACTTCAAAACATTTTTGTAAAACTTTTTCGATCAATTCTTTATATTCTTCTTTTTCTTCTACTCCTCTATATTCTATTTCTGAAAAATTTTCCATTTAAAAGCTCGTCCCTTTCTTTTTATTACCAAAATTAATATTATTTAAAGAAAATTTTAGGCGATATGTTAAATTAACTATCGCCTATCTTTAGTATATCTTAATCAAATTTTTTATTATATCTATTTTACTTTTGAAAATTTTGCATTTGGTATTGTTCTTGCTTCATTCTTTAAAGTTTTCATTACACCAAATTCAACTAATTTATTTTTATAAAATTTTCTAATTGGTTCATATTTTGATGAGGCATCTTTTAAATCGTATAGCTCTCTTTTTAAAGATAGTATTTCTTTTTCTTCTGATGTCTTTGCTTTACTATATGCTGACCAGAATTTTTTATAAACTTCTCTTTCTCCTGGTTTATCCCAATAAACTTTAGTTGATAAAAGTTTAACATTATAATCTTCTATCAATTTAAGTAGCATTTGATATGCTTCTTCTTTTTTATGCTCTTGTTTTAATCCAATTATTAAGTTTCTTGTATCTTTTAATAATTTATTATAACATTGCTCTGCAGCAACTAGTGGTAAACTATGTGTAAATAAAACTCTACTCAAACCTAATAAAATCATATTCTTTTCAAGGAAATCTTTTTCATCTAATTTTCCAACACTAAATTTCTCATATTCTTCATATTCTGAAATGATTTTTGAATAATTTTCCTTATTTTCTGTTTTTAATTTTATTGGTAAAATTTCTTTTATATATTCTTCTAATATAGAAAAAATATTTCTGTATGTTTCAATTAAAGAATTGTTCTTTTCTTTTTGTCCATCTGCTAGTTTTACGGAATAATGTTTCAAAATTCCCTTATAAACAGCATCTATTTTTTTTATGTAAAGTTTTTCATATCTAGGTATCATTTTTTCTTTTTCATTAGAAAGTACATTTTGATAATCTACTTCTAATAAGAATTTTTGCTTTTGATATTTATATTCAACATATTCATTTTCTTTTAAATGAACTATATTGTAATAATTAGATAATGCTTCTCTTTCATAGCTTGAAGCTGTTCCATTTTTTACTTTTTTGTAAATTGAATCCATTATATATTTATCAATTGATTCTAAGTATAAAGTATAACTTTCATCAAATCTTTTGGTTAATTGTTCTTTCTTTTGTGAATCTGTATCATCGACATTCTCTAAATTTTCGAAAGCCTTTATTGCATTTGTTCTTTTTATTGTAATTAAAAAACCATTTAAGCCTATTTTAGTTGGCATCAATAATTTTGTTAATGTGTTTGAGATTCTGTTAAAAAAAGTAGTATCTGCTGCTAAAACTTTTAAACTTCTTTCTTCCATATTGTCTCACCTTTCCATCTATAAATTTTCTTTTGTGCCTATTTCCTCTTGTACTACACAAGTAACTTTTACTTCTACTATGCCATTCTCTATATTTGTTTCTAAAAGTTCCTCTATTTCTTTATTTTGTAAGCTATGTTCTTCTTTTAACTCTTCTACAAGTTCATTCTTCATTTTATCAATTATTTCTTCTTGAGAATAATTTATATATTCTTTTTCTTTTTCTATCAGTCTAATTTTTGTTATTGAAATTGGAAGATAAAAATTAGAAAATAACTTTATTTTTTTGTTCGTTTTAATTGTATCATAATTTTTAAAATTTGAAACCCCTTTTGGTAAAATAATTTTAAAATTATTTAGATTTATTTCTATTTTTTTCTCTTCTTTTCCTGTTGATTTTTCAATTTCTTGGATTAAACTTTCTTTTTTACTTTTTTGGTAGGATATTTTGCCATAAATTGTCGCTTCAGCATTAACCTTTCTTAATCCTGTATATTTTCCTTCCATCACTCCTTCTACAAGTAAATCACCTACATTTACAGTATCTCCGACATTTACTCTCGCAGTACCATTTTGAACAACAATTTTAGAAATCACAGCACTCTCTTTAGCAACTATATTACAAACTTGGCTTTCATCTAATATTTCTGGCTTTTCCTTTGCTTCTACAATTTCAACAATCGCATTTGTTCCTTTAAATTTTATTCCAATCCATGCAATATCTTCCCTTTTCAATCTTATATCACTTATTATACTATCTCTTTCAATCTTTGACTTCAATTTTCCAACTTCTATTCCCTCTTCTTTTAAAATTTGTAAAATCTCATCGTCTTTAATTTTTTCATTTCCTTCTATATCTATATTCCATATAAATCTTGTTGTTCCATATACTCCAATAAACATTAGTATAGTAACTATTACAAATAATTTTCTTTTTCTATAATTAAAAATAAAAAATGGTATTCCTTTTTTTGTTTCTATTGCCACTCTGCATTTAGTTTTTCTAGCAATTTTTCTTATTTTTCTAAAGTCTTTTGAGCTAATTTTTACTTTAATATATGTATTTTTCGCTCTTCTTATATCCCATAAAAATATATCTTGTGCCAAACACATATTTATAAATCTTTCTGCAAAGAATCCTTCAACTGTAATGCTAACATATCCTAGTAAGTGCATATATAATAGTCTTATTAACATTCTTATCCTCCTAACAAATTAGATAATCCATATTCTAATTTATTCCTTTGCTTCTAAATCTATACTTTCTATTTTTCCAGTGACTAAAATATCATCTTCTGTCATCTGGCTTAGTTTTAAATTAAATCCATTTATACTTACAACACCTATATATGTTGAAATCCTAACAAAAAAATCTTCATATTCTAAAATTGCTTTAAAGTTTTCGATTAACATTTCATCAAAAGCTGTAACTGTTATTTTAGGAACTTTGCTAGCAACTTCTCTTGGAATCTCCAATGCATTTTTAACTCTTCTATTTATATTTGATAATTTTCTCATAAAAAACACCCTCTCTTTTAAAATATATATTCTAAAAGAAAGGGTGTATGACTTTATTCTTCTAATAGTTTCAATATTTCTTCATCTTTTTGAAGTGGTTCTGCTAAATATCCTATTACTTTCTTTTTGCCCTTTGAAATAGCTGCTATTGCAACATCCCTATCATTTCTCAATCTTAAACTTGCATATTTCAAAATTAACGGCTTTTGAGTAACAGCTGAAAGTACAACATCTTTATCATCTCTTAATCTCGCACTTGCATAATATAAAACTTGACCATCATTTTTTACTGCTGTTAGAATAACATCTTTGTCGTCTCTTAAATTTTCACTAGCATAGCATCCTGTCCATCCAGCTTGTGAAACAGCTGCAAGTAAAACATCTTTGTCATCTTTTAATCTATTGCTTGCAAATTCTAAAGCACCACCATCAACTTTTACAGCAGTTAGTAATACTTCTTTATCATCTCTGATAGAATCATTTGCCCATTCAATTAGAAGTGGCATTGTTTTTACTCTTTCTAAATAAAACTCTCTATCATTAGTCTTTTGTTTTGCTTCAACAACTTCTGCACTATCTGCCATTTTCTATTATTCTTCCTTGCATAATATTTAGGTTTTTAATAGGTTTCCTATAAACCTTTATAACTTTGTACTAATAAAATTATATATTTTAATTTAGCTTTCTAAGTTTTAATTCTTCTCCATCTAGATATACTTCTATATTATCTCCAGAATCTATTTCTTTAGCAATAATAGCTTTACTTACAAGAGTTTCTACTTCACTTTGAATAGTTCTCTTTAATGGTCTTGCACCAAAGTTTATATCGTATCCAATTTCTATTAAATAATCTATTGCATCATCTGTAATATTAAATTTAATTTCCTTGTATGCTAATCTATTGCTTAAATCTTTCAACATCAATTTAACAATATTATATACTTGCTCTTTTCCTAATGGATTGAAGCATATTGTTTCATCAAGACGATTTAAAAATTCAGGTCTAAAATGACTTCTCAAAGCTTGATTGATGTTTTCTCTTGCTTCATCTGTAATCTTTCCGTTTTCACTAATACTATCTAATATATACTGTGAACCTAAATTTGATGTTAATATAAGTATTGTATTTTTAAAGTCTATTAGTCTACCTTGTGAATCTGTTACTCTACCATCATCTAATATTTGTAAAAAGATATTGAACACATCTGGATGTGCCTTTTCAACTTCATCAAATAAAACAACTGAATATGGTTTTCTACGAACAGCTTCTGTTAATTGTCCACCTTCTTCATATCCAACATATCCTGGAGGTGCACCAATCAATCTAGTCACACTAAATTTTTCCATATATTCTGACATATCAATACGAATCATATTTTTTTCATCATCAAACAAAGTTCTTGCAAGTGTTTTAGCAAGTTCTGTTTTACCAACACCAGTAGGACCTAAGAATAAGAATGAACCTATTGGTCTATTTGGATTAGCAATTCCAGCACGAGAACGAATAATACATTCTGTAACTTTTTTAACAGCTTCATCTTGACCAATTACACTTTCATGTAATGTTGATTCCAAATTCATTATTTTTAGTCTTTCGCCTTCTTGCATTTTAGTAACTGGTATACCTGTCCAACGTGATACTATTTGTTGTATTTCTTCAGCTGTAACTTTGTTTCTTAAAAGAGTTGATTTTCCACCTTGTCTTTTTTCTGCTTCTTTTTCCTCTTGTTCCAAAACTGTTTTTAAATTAGGAAGTGTTGAATATTTTAATTCAGCTGCTTTATTTAAATCATAATTTCTTTCAGCTTGTTCTATTTGTGCATTTACAACATCTATTTGCTCTTTCAAAGCCTTTACTCTAGCTATGTTCTTCTTCTCTTCTTCCCATTTTGCTTTCATTGCAGTAAATTTATCTCTTAAATCTGCAAGTTCTTTTTGAACTTTAGCAAGTTGATTTTTAGAGCTACTGTCTTCTTCCCTTTCAAGAGCAGCCTCTTCTATTTCATGTTGCATAATTTTTCTAGAAATTTCATCAAGTTCAATAGGCATTGATTCCATCTCTGTTCTTACCATTGCACAAGCTTCATCAATTAAATCTATTGCTTTATCTGGTAAAAATCTATCTGTTATATATCTATTTGAAAGTGTTGCTGCTGCAATTAAAGCTTGGTCTTGAATTTTTACACCATGGAAAATTTCAAATTTTTCTTGAATACCACGTAAAATTGTTATTGTATCTTCAACAGTTGGTTCATTTACCATAACTGGTTGAAATCTTCTTGCAAGTGCAGGGTCTTTTTCAATATATTCTCTATATTCATCTAAAGTTGTAGCACCCATACAATGTAACTCGCCTCTAGAAAGTTTTGGCTTTAATAAGTTACTTGCATCCATAGCCCCTTCTGACTTTCCTGCACCAACTAAATTATGAATTTCATCAATAAAAAGTAAAATATTTCCTTCACTCTTATCTAGTTCATTCATTACACTTGTAAGTCTTTCTTCAAACTCACCCTTGTATTTAGCACCAGCTACTAATAATCCTAAATCTAATGAATAAATATGTTTATCTTTTAAACTTGTAGGAACATCTCCTCTTACAATTCTTTGAGCTAAACCTTCTACAATTGCAGTTTTACCAACACCTGGTTCACCAATTAGAACTGGATTATTTTTTGTTTTACGAGTTAATATTCTCATAACATTTCTTATTTCTTCATCTCTACCGATAACAGGGTCTAACTTGTTATTTCTTGCTTGTTCAGTCACATCTTTACCAAATTTTAGTAATACATCATAAGTATTCTCTGGTGTATCTGTACGAACTGATACATTACCTCTAACATCTTTTAATGCAACTAAAAATCTATGCTTATCTATTCTATATAATTTAAAAATCTTTGACAATTTAGGTGTACATTTTTCTATGATGCCAAGCATAATATGCTCAACTGAAATATATTCATCTTTCATATTTTTAGCTTGTCTTTCAGACTCCTGTAGTTCTTCATCAACTTCAGGTGAAAATCTCATAGCAACATTACCTGTTATTTTAGGTAAATTTCTTATTTCATCTTCTATATTTTCCTTTAAATCAGCTACACTTACTCCCATATTTTTTAGCAATTGATAAATAAGATTGTTTTCATTATCAATCATTGCATCAACCATGTGGAATTCTGTAATTTCGGCATTTCTATTTTGAATTGCTATATTACTTGCATCTGATATTAAAGTTTTTGATTTTTCTGTTAAACTTGAAATATTCATATACAATCATTCCTTTCTTGCTTTTCTTATGTTGATATTTTTTAGCATATTTATTATATCACACTTGTAAAGTGTTTTGTAAAGTATATGGATACAAAAAAGAATGAAAACTGTGCAATACAGCTTCATTCTTAAATTTTCATCTTACAAAATCATTTAAACTTCTAATTTCATAACCTTGTGCTTTTATTTCTTTTATTAAATCTCCAAGTATTACACTATTATCTTTTGATGTTGAATGCAATAAAATTACAGCACCATTATGCAAATTATCTAATACTTTCTTCTTTCCGTACTCTTCTCTACCTTGCTTATTTTTGTCCCAATCATCATAAGCAGATGACCAAAGCACACTTGTATATCCAAGTGTTTTTATATATTCTGTTGTTCTTTCACTAAATTCACCCTTTGGTGGTCTGAAAAATTTCATTTCATAACCCGTTTTTTCATATACAGCATTATGTAATTTCATAATTTCATCTTTTATTTGCTCATCACTTAAATTTGGTAAACATTTATGATTTACAGTATGGTTTCCGACTATATTTCCACCTTCAATCATTTTCTTTACCAAATCTTCAGCAGTGTTTAAATAATGTCCAGTTATAAAAAAAGCAGCAGTAACATTATTTTCTGCAAGTGTATTTAAAATTTTCTCAGTATATCCTGCCTCATACCCAGAATCAAAAGTTAAATATACATACTTCTCATTTGCATTTCCCATTGCTATCCCATTATATTTTTCTATAACTTTTAAACTCTTACTATCTAATACTGGTTGAGTATGATTTTCGCCTCTTCTAAATCCCCATGCCAAAATTTCATTACTTAGTTCTCCATTCTGACTAGCAAAAGTAAACTGTGCTATACTAACAATCAGTAAACTAAAAACGAAAATATATCTTTTCATTTTATCTTTCATATATTTGCTCCCTCCAATAAATTATAATTCATTGTATGAGAAAGCAAAATATTTATACCATTAGCAATAGAATTTTATATTATCATCTCCATAAAATTCTTTCCACTTTGAAATAATTTTCATATAGTATAGTGGTATAATTTCTAATAAACTAGGCAAATTTAATACCTCCTTGTCGTGCATATTTGCTCTACTCTTCTTCCAAAATCTTCCAACTTCCTATCTTTTCTGGATAATCTTCAAAACACAATCTTTTCTTTGTAGTTGGATGGTTAAAACTCAATGAATATGCCCATAAAGCTAACTGTTTTCCTCTACCTCTAGTACCATACTTTTGGTCACCATATAAACTGTGATTTCTAGAAGCAAATTGTACTCTTATTTGATGATGTCTACCTGTATGAAGTAATACTTTTACAACTGATAGATTTATTTCTTCATTATATTTTACAACTTCGTAATCTAAAATTGCTTCCTTAGCATTTCTTACCTCTTTTGATTTAGCATTGTTTATATCTATAACTCTACTTGTATTTGTTCTTTCATTTTTTAATAAAAAATCTTTAAATGTACCTTTTTCATTTTCCATTTTTCCATCTACAATACATAAATATTGTTTTTCAAATTCTTTATTTCGAACTTGTTCACTAAGCCTTGATGCAGCTTTAGAAGTTTTGGCAAACACCATTACTCCGCCAGTTGGTCTATCTAATCTATGTACTAGTCCTAAATATACCTCTCCTGGTTTATTATATTTTTCTTTTATATATTGCTTAATAATTGTAAGCATATCTTCATCACCAGTTTTATCACCTTGTGATGGTATATTTACTGGCTTTTCTACAACTATTATATGATTATCTTCATAAATTACTTTTAAGTTCATTTGACTACTCTTCCCATCTTCCATAAATTCCACAAGGTAATATTAAATTTGAATCTTTCATTGGAAGTCCTATTTCGCCAGAAGATAGTTTTCCATTTCTTTTATGTAATTTTAAAGTTAAAATATTTTCCAAAACTTTTGAAGATATACCAGTTGTATATGAGTTTATCAAGAAAAATAATGGCTTATCTGATAAAACTTGTGAACATAGTTCAACTAAATCAGCTATATTATTTTCAAATTGCCATACTTCACCATTTTTTCCTCTACCATAAGATGGAGGGTCCATTATAATAGCATCATATTTATTTCCTCTTCTAATCTCTCTTTGAACAAACTTTGTAACATCATCAATAATATATCTAACTGGTCTATCAGCTAACCCAGAAGATGTTATATTTTCTTTTGCCCAAGTAACCATACCTTTTGAACTATCAACATGGCAAACAGAAGCACCTGCATAACTACAAGCAACAGTTGCACCACCTGTATATGCAAATAAATTTAATACCTTTATTGGTCTATTAGCATTTTTTATTTTACTTATCATCCAGTCCCAATTTACAGCTTGTTCTGGGAAAAGTCCTGTATGCTTAAATCCCATTGGCTTAATATTAAAAGTTAAATCTTTATATTTTACTTGCCATACATCTGGTATTTTTTTATATCTTTGCCAATTTCCACCACCTGTATTACTTCTATTATATCTTGCATAGGCTAGTTTCCACTTTTCTGGATATGATTTTTCTTTCCATATTATTTGTGGATCTGGTCTTACTAAATAAATATTATTCCATCTTTCTAGTTTTTCGCCATCTGCCATATCTAAAATTTCATAATCTTTCCAATTACTTGCTATATTCATATTTTTCCTCTTCTACATTTATAATCTAATATTGTTCATTAGTAATTCTTTACTTTATTATGATATCTTTTGAAAAAAATCTATAACATCATCAACAGCTTCTTTAGGAGTTGATGCACCTGCCATTATTCCAACTCTTTCATCATTTACAAAATCCATTTTCTTTAAATCTTTTCTTGTTTGTATAAAAAATACTTTTGGACAAAGTGTTTTAGAAATTTCAACTAATTTTTGAGTATTAGAACTATTTTTTCCACCAATTATAACCATACTGTCTACTTTACTTGCAATTTCTCTAACTTCATCTTGTCTTTTATCAGTTGCACTACAAATAGTTTTATCAACCATTACAATTGTTTCTGCAAAATTTTCTCTTATTTCATCTGAAAGTTTATCAAATTTTTTTGAAGAAAAAGTTGTCTGTCCTACAACATATACATATCCTAATTTTGTTTTTTCATATTCCATATATGCATCTAAAATCTCATCTTCATCATCTATAACATAACTATTTTCTCCAGCAAATCCTTTGATACCAATAACTTCTGGATGATTTGCATTTCCAATTATAATAATAAAACTCTTTTTCTTTTCTTTTTCTACTTTTATATGTATAGCTTGTACATTACCACAAGTTAAGTCGTATACTTCTAAGCCTTTTCGATATGCTCTATCATAAATTTCTTTTGGTTCACCATGTGTTCTAAAAATAACTTTAGAATCATTTGGAATTTCCTTTATATCGTTTACAGTAATCATACCATCTTTTTCCAAGTCTTCAACAACTTGTCTATTATGCACAAGCTCACCTAAACAATATACTTTTTCATTTTCTTTAACTATCGCTTTTGCTCTTTGTACAGAGTAACTTACACCTTCACACATTCCAGCATATTTTCCAATTACTAGTTCCAAAACATTCTCCCTTTTCTATAATGTATACAATATTTGTATAAAATTATATAACAAAATACTTAAAAAAGCAAAACTTATTATTGTTATTAAAATTAAAATTCTAAAAAAAATCTTTTTTCCCATAAAATCAATTCCTTCCATACTATAACAGAAAACTATATAATATATTTTTCCAATTTATAATATATATGCGTAATTTTATTTTTTATGTGTTTTCAAAGATTTTTTCGTATTACTTTTTTCGTGTTTACTTGCCAAAATATATTAAATTCTATAATTCTTCTTTTATCTTTTTAGCTAATGCTTCACTTATTCCTTTTACTTGCATAATTTCCTCTATTGAAGCTTCTTTTATTTTTGCAACACTACCAAATTGCTTTAACAATGCTGTTCTTTTTTTATCTCCAATACCTTCTATATAGTCTAATTTAGATTTAGTCATTTCTTTATCTCTAACTTTTCTATGATACTCAATTGCTGTATTGTGAACTTCATTTTGAAAATTTGTTATGAAATTAAACAAATTCTCTGAAATTTCAAATTCATCTTTTTCTTCATTTATTAAAGCTCTTGTTGAGTGATGATCATCTTTTACCATACCAAATACTGGAATCTCAACATTATTTTCTTCAAGAGCATTTTTTATGGCTCTAATTTGAGTAATACCACCATCAGCTAAAATTAAATCTGGTAAAGTTCCAAATCCACCTTTTGGATTCTCTAATGAATGTTTTATTCTTCTTGAAACAACTTCTTGCATACATCTTGGGTCATCTTGTCCTAAAACAGTTTTAATTTTAAATCTTCTAGACATATTTCTTTTTATCTCACCATTTATAGCTACACACATTCCAGCAACAATAAAAGTTCCTGCAATATTTGAAATATCAAAACTTTCTATCTTTGTAGGCATTGAGTCTAGTTCTAATACATCTCTTAATTCTGTTAAAATTTCTGTTTTATCTTTCATTTTATTTTCTAATGTAATCTTACTATTCATTTCAGCCATTTCAACAAATCTTAGCTTTTCTCCCTTTTGTGGACTCTTTAATTCCACTTTTCTTCCAGCCATTGTAGCAAGCCAATTTTCAATAGCACTCTTATCTTCCAAATCATATCTTAACATTATTTTGTTTGGTAAATCTTTTTTATCCATATAGTATTGTTTTATGAATCCAGAAATAATTTCACTTTCTTCCATATCCTTTAATTCAGAAAAGAAATAATGTTCTCTTCCTATCATTTTACTTCCACGAACAAAAAATATTTCTATACAAACAGAAACATCATTTTTATATAAACCTATTACATCAATGTTATTTTCAGATATATTTGATACCTTTTGCTTTTCAACTACTCTTTCTATTGCTGTAATTCTATCTCTTACTTCAGCAGCTTTTTCATATTCTTGCTTTTCAGCATATTGCATCATCTCTTTTTGTAATTCTTTTTTTATACTATCTATCTTTCCATCTAAAAGCATTATAATTTGATCAATCTGTTTTTTATAATCTTCTACTCTAACATATCCCATACAAGGTGCTAAGCATTTTTTTATATGATAATTCAAACAAGCTCTATCTTTATTTCTATAATTTTTACATTGTCTTATTTGAAATTTTTCTTTTATAAAAGCTATTGTTTCTTTTGCACTTCCAACACTTGGATATGGTCCAAAATATTTTGCACCATCATTTATAATTTTTCTTGTCATTGTAACTGTTGGATAATCCGATTTCACATCAATTCTTATATATGGATATGTTTTATCATCTTTTAATAACACATTAAATCTTGGTCTATATTTTTTGATTAAATTGCACTCTAAAATAAGTGCTTCATCTTCACTTCCAACAACTATATATTCAAAGTGGTCTATTAAAGAAACCATTTTTTCAATTCTAGCTGTTTTATTATTTTTTCTAAAATATTGACGCACTCTATTTCTTAAGACTACTGCTTTTCCAACATAAATAACAGTATCATCTTTATCTCTCATTATATAAACACCAGGTTGTACTGGTAATTTTTTTAGTTCCTCTTCTATATTAAACATTATCTCTAATTCCTCAAATTTATCTACTACATTAACAATTGATATTATAATATGCTTTCAGAATTATGTCAATCATTCAGTTTTCATACTTGTGATTAATTTGTAAACTATTTTCTCTTCACAAATAGTTCACAAAAAATTCATTTGACACTTAGATACTTTTTGCATATTATATAGAAAGTGTAAGATGAATATAAGATAAGCGCCAGGGCATATTTAATTTTTATTTATGCTGACGAGGTCTAGAGTTATCGAAAGATTCGGCGGATGCTCTAGTGGTATATTACTACCAAATATATATATAAAAAGCAGTTGCAAAGCTGTAACAGAGTATATATAAGTAATTCTTACACATAATAATTTAAAAGGAGATTTATATTATGTGCGGAATTGTTGGTTACATTGGTAACAAAAAAGCTGAGCCTATTTTAATTAATGGGCTTTACAAATTAGAATACAGAGGCTATGACTCTGCTGGAATTGCTACTATTGAAAAAAATAGTATTGTAAATATTAAAAATAAAGGTCGTGTTGCTGATTTAGAAAAAACTGAAGGAATTGATAAATTAGATGGTACAATTGGTATTGCTCATACTAGATGGGCTACTCATGGCAAACCATCTAGCATAAATTCTCACCCACATCAAGATAATAGCAAACATTTTGCTGTTGTTCATAATGGAATTATTGAAAATTATGCTGATTTAAAAGCTTTTTTACAAAGTCACAATTATACATTTATTTCTGATACAGATACAGAAATTATTCCTAATTTAATTCATTATAATTTTACAAATGATAAAAAAGATGATGAATTAAAATTTTTAAGAGCTGTTAAAAACACCTGCTATATGTTAAAAGGAAGCTATGCTCTTGAAATCATATCTGATTATTTTAAAGATGAAATGATTGTTGTAAGAAAAGATAGCCCTTTAGTTATAGGAAAAGGAATTGAAGAAAGTTATATTAGTTCTGACATTCCTGCAATTCTTTCATACACAAAAGACTTCTATTTATTAAATGACAACGAGTTTGCCCTACTTACTAGAAATGATATTAATTTTTTTGATATTGAACTAAATTCACTAAATAAAACACCTGTAAATATTAGTTGGAATGCATTAGCTGCAGAAAAAGAAGGCTATGATGACTTTATGTTAAAAGAGATTTATGAACAACCAAAAGCAATTAGTGAAACAATTTTAGCTCACTTGCCTGAAAATTCAAAATGTCAAATTGATGAATTAGATTTTAGTAAAAATTATTTAGAAAGTTTGCAAAAAATTTATCTTGTAGCATGTGGAACTGCTATGCATGCCGGTCTAGTAGCTAAAACAATGATAGAAAATATTTGTGAAATTCCAGTAGAAGTTGATGTAGCTTCAGAATTTCGATATAGAAATCCTATCATAAATAAAAAAACATTATGTATTTTTATTAGCCAATCTGGAGAAACTGCTGATACAATCGCAGCATTGAAACTTTCAAAAAGTAAAGGTGCAAAAACTATTGCTATATCAAATGTTATTGGTAGTTCAATCACTCGTGAAGCTGATTACACAATTTACACTCATGCTGGTCCAGAAATAGCAGTTGCTTCTACAAAAGCATATACTTCACAAATAGCACTACTTGCTGTATTAACTATCTACATTGCTGAAATATTAGAGAGAAATTTGATGCAAGTTACAAGTTTAAAAGAAGCTCTTTATGAATTACCAGAAAAAATAACAGAAACTTTAAAATGTGCAAAAAGAGTAAAAGAATTTGCACAAAAAGTATATAAGGAAAAAGATATTTTCTTCCTTGGCAGAGGTGTTGATTATGCAGTATCTTTGGAAGGGTCTCTAAAGTTAAAAGAAATTTCTTATATTCATTCAGAAGCTTATGCTTCAGGTGAATTAAAGCATGGTCCTATTGCTTTAATAGAAGAAGGTATTACTGTTGTTTCAGTTTTAACAGTACCTAATCTTGTAGGAAAATCTATTAGTAATCTTCAAGAGGTAATTACTAGAGGAGCAAAAACTTTTATAGTAACAAATCAAGATTTAGAAGGACATATTTTTGATGATGTTATTCAAATTCCTAAAATTATGCCTTTTATCTCTCCTATTTTATCAATCGTACCTTTGCAATTATTTGCTTATTATATATCAAAAGAAAAAGGCTTAGACGTTGACAAACCTAGAAATTTAGCTAAATCTGTAACAGTTGAATAACTTTTAATAAAAAACAGAGTAACTTTATTTAAGCTACTCTGTTTTATTTCACTTTAAATACATTACACTTTTATATAAACTTATAATATTTAAACTATATATAAAATCTCTGTATTTCCAAAATATTTTTTTATTTGCTCTCTAAAAAATTTATCTCCATCTTTTCTTAATTCATCTTTATACATATATTTACCTTTTCCCCTGCCCCTCATTAAATCTTTATTAAATAAATTGATTGCATTTGGAAAAGCCTCTGTATTTATGGCATTATGGACATAACTATATGTCATAAAAATTATTTCAAAAAATGTTTTTCTTTTAGTATTTTCATTTAATGTTTCTGATAAAATCTTAATTAGTTCTAAATATAAGTTTTTCCAATTCTCTACAAAAATTACAGGAGCAATTAAAATTCCAATTTCATAATCTGCATCTGCTAATTTGTTAATCGCAACTATTCGTTCCTTTAATCTTGCTGTTCCAAATTCAACTTTATTTATAATCTCATCGGGATTTACACTCATTCTAATAATTATTTTCTTATTATGTTCCAATCCTAAAATATCATCTACCATATCAAATTTAGTAGGTAATGTTAGTTTCCCCTTCTTTGTCTGTGTAAAGTTTTCGATTGTCCAAACTAAATTATTAGTTATCGTATTTTCCAAAATCAAATCACTATTACTACCAATCTCAAAAGTTAATTCTCTATCACTTTTTTCTGATGTTTTTATTATCTTTTCAAGCATCTGCTCTCTATTCACAAATAGTCTCAAATATGCACATTTATTATAATTGCATACTAAATAACAATACATACACATTGCTGTACAACCAGAAGATGTGTACGGTACTAAAAAATCAGACACTTTATGGTTTTCTACAAATTTTTGAGTTTTCCTTGTTCCTATTATTAAATTTCTTTTCATTTTTGGGAATTGAGAATTTTCTTGTTTTCTCATTTCTTCTATATTATTATGATTTTCAATAATTGTTTTTGGAATATCTTTGTATTTTTCTAAAAGTTCTCTTCCTAATGTATAATTTTCTATATCTTTTTCACAATATATTTTTTCTGGTCTAAACATATTACACCTCTATCAATTTATAATAAATTAGTTTTTCCTGAAAAAATATATTTATTCTTGACAAAATTTGCAAAAACTCCGTTTTCTTTACTTTATGTAAAGTTTATGTTATAATATGATTATGTTACTTTATTAACTTTTATATGTGTGCATAAAGGAGGCACATCACATTATGAAAGAGACTACAAAAAATCAGATGAATTATCTATTCATCAAAACAGCAACTGGAAATACTTCAGAGCAATCACAACCGATTACAAATATTGTCGAATTGGAAAGGAGATTTTTACTTCAATTAGAAGCCTATCCTTCTTTTCCAGCAGAAGACCAAATGGTTATAGACTATTTTTGCAATCAGCTTCGGCACAGCATAACAACTAGGGAAAAAAGTGAAGCATATTGTAATCTTACTCGGATGTTAGCCAAATTTATGAAAATTGGAACAGAATGGCTAAACTCTCAGTATGGTATCGACCTTGTAGTAATATCAACAGCACGTCAGAAAAGTTTGGTTAGTGAATTTGCCAAGTTACTTGACAAATCCAATCAAAAAGACCCATCATTTATATCAGATGTCTATGGTGTAAGGTATATCACTTTAAATGGTGGAAAACATGCAATCAATAAGACTGCATTTGCAACGGTTAAATTATTAAACGTTTTATGCGGTTTGAGTAAAAAAGACCGTATGGATTTTGCACAATATATCAAAAATACAAATCAAGACTCAGAGGTTCTTGAGTTGTTTCTTATTCCATTTGTGCTCAAACCACTTAAGCGAAGTGATAAAGGCAAGTTCATTCCTGAGAATTTTCCAGAAATAGAACTTCCGGACCGTCAAACACAAAAGCTGCTGAAACCTTTTAGTAATTGTATTAAAAATTACTTCAAGCCTAAAGCAAACGGTTATCAAAGTTTGCATTTCATCTTAGCTGTTGATTCCAGCTCTGAATATGCTGGGTTTGAAATTGAATTACAAGCTCGAACGGCCAAAATGCATCGCTTTGCAGAAAAAGCAAATGCAAGTCACTTAAAATATAAGGAAGCTGTTCACGAATATCGTGAGATTTTTGAACCCACTGATGAAGAGTTGTCCAGTATTATGCTCGATACATTCTTCAATGTTAGAAATGTTGCAGAAGCTGACCTTGAGGGTTTCCTGATGCCAAAAGCTTTGTGATAATTCAGTCACACATGTAAAGTGCTCTCTTGAGCATTTGAAAAGCTCGTCACTCATTCTTGTATGAGTGGCGGCTTTTTTACATATTTTCTTTTTAACTACATATACTATCTTTGGGTGATTATATTGAAAGAAAATTTTGTAAAAGAATCTAAAATTTCTGATTTAAAAGAACATGAAAAAATGCAATCATTGCTTTTTGAAATAAATAACTCTAAAAACACTTTAAAAAACATATATCATAACATGCAATTTGCAGAAAGTGATTTAATAGATTATTATACTTATCAAATTAAAGCTGAACAAGCCAAATATGATTATTTAATTAAACAAGTAAAAAAGCTCAACTAATGTATCACTTGAATAATGACGAATGTGAATGAAAAAATTTAGAAATTCTATGCAATTTTATGGAAAGAGTTCATTTTTAATGGAAGGGTGCCATAAAATAAGTTAGAATTTCTTAATTTTTGTAATGAGCCGAGTCATATTATGAAAGTGATACATTAGTTGAGCTTAAAATATTAGTTTATATGTTCTTCTATTTCTTTCCAAACTTTTTCAGAATATATTTTTCTTTCTGCAGAAAATGGCATAATAGGTGTATAAGAAATTCCTAAATACTCTTTTATTTCATTTACTGCATCATCAACTTTTGTTATTGCAATTTTATCAGCTTTATTAGTTACCACTATAAATGGTAAATTTGTTTTTAATATGTAATCATACATCAATAAATCATCATTTGTTGGTTTATGTCTAATGTCTAATACTAAAACAATTAGATGAATATTATTTCTTTTTTCTAAATATTCCTCAATATATTTTCCAGAAACAACTTTTTCCTCTTTTGACATTTTGCTATAACCATATCCAGGTAAGTCAACAAAATAAAATATATTATCTACATTGTAAAAGTTTATTTGTCTTGTTTTTCCTGGCACATTACTTGTCCTAGCTAAGCTTTTTCTATTTAGCATAGTATTTATAAAAGAAGATTTACCAACATTTGATTTGCCAACTAAAACTATTTCTGGCAAATTTCCAGTTGGATATTGCTTTGGTCCTACTGCTGATATTTCAAATTTTGGATTTTTTACTTGCATAACTTACTGTGCAATTATTTCACACTAAATCTATAAAATAAATTTAGTGCAAAATATATCATAAGAAACTTTTAAATCTCTTATCTATACATTGCACTCTCCTTTCTAATTTTTAGGTCTTATTACTTCAGTTCCACCCATATAAGGTCTTAAAACTTCTGGAACTGTTACACTTCCATCTTCATTATAATTATTTTCTAATACAGCAATTAAGCCTCTTGGTGTGGCAACAACTGTATTATTTAATGTATGTAAGAAGTAATTTCCTTTTTCACTCTTAACACGAATTCCTAAACGTCTAGCTTGAGCATCTCCTAAATTAGAGCAACTGCAAACTTCAAAATATTTCTTTTGTCTAGGACTCCAAGCTTCAATATCACAAGATTTTACTTTTAAATCAGCTAAATCTCCTGAACAACAATCAAGTTGTCTTACTGGAACATTAAAGCTTCTAAACAAGTCAACACTTAATTTCCACATTTTATTATACCAGTTCATAGAATCTTCTGGCTCACATAAAACTATCATTTCTTGTTTTTCAAATTGATGAACACGATATAGACCTCTTTCTTCTAAACCATGTGAACCAATTTCCTTTCTAAAACATGGAGAATATGATGTCATACTAATTGGAAGTTCTTCTTTCTTTATTAGTTGATCTTTAAATTTTCCAATCATTGAATGTTCTGATGTACCTATTAAGAATAAGTCTTCTCCTTCTATTTTGTACATCATAGCATCCATTTCTTCAAAACTCATAACACCAGTTACAACATCACTACGAATCATAAATGGTGGTATAGCATAAGTAAATCCATTACTAATCATATAATCTCTAGCATAAGCAAGCATTGCTTCGTGAAGTCTTGCAACATCACCAATTAAATAATAAAAACCAACACCACTTGTACGTCCTGCAGATTCTTTATCTAATCCATTAAATCTTGCTATAATATCTGCATGATATGGAATTTCATAATCTGGGACAATTGGTTCACCAAATCTTTGAACTTCCACATTTTCACTATCATCTTTTCCGATAGGAACAGATGCATCCATTATATTAGGAATTTTCATCATGCGAGATTTTATTTCTTCTTTTAGCTCTTCTTCTTTACCTTCATTTTGTGCTAACTTTTCATTTATTTCCTTAACTTGTCCTTTAATTTTTTCAGCTTCTTCTTTCTCTCCTTTTCCCATTAAAGCACCAATTTGTTTACTCAAAGAATTTCTGTTCATTCTAAGTTCATCACACATTACTGTTAGTTCTCTTGATTCTTTATCTAATTCTAAAACTTCATCTACTAAATGAAGTTTATGGTCTTGAAATTTTTTCTTTATATTTTCTTTTACAGCTTCTGGATTTTCTCTTAAAAATTTAATATCAATCATTTTTGCATAATTGTAGATATATAAATAAATCTACTCTCCTTTCCATAATTATTCGCTTATCAATTCAAAACGATATTTCTGACCTGTAACATTACCTGCTTTATTTGTAATATCTGTTTCATCTAAAAACATTGCCTCTGGTCTTGCCCATAACTCATCTGTTCCTAAATGCTTATAAATAACAAGATTTTCTAAAGTTTCAGAATGCTTTGCAACACCTACTACTTCAACTTTTATTCCTTTAAAATGCATATACATTTGTCCAGCTTTTACTTCTCTCATAATTTATTTTTCCTTCTTTCGTTAATCTTCAATTTTTGAAATAATCATCTTTAAAGCTTTTTCTCGTGGTAACATTATTGTATGTTCACAACCAGTACATTTTAATTTAAAATCTACTCCTATTCTAGTTATTTCCCATACTTTGCTACCACAAGGATGTGCCTTTTTGGTTTTAACTTTATCTCCTATTTTATAATCCATATTCATCATTATATTCTTTTTAACAATCTTTCCTTGCCTATAACTTGCATAATTTCATATAAATCTGGCGTATTGCATCTTCCTGTTAATTTTACTCTAAGAACTGTACTAATGTCTCCAACATGTCCTTTATAATTATCTGGATTTGCTTTATATTCTTTTACTTCTCTTGCATATCCTAATTCTTCTGCCAAGTCTTTCATTTTGTTAAACCAAGTTTGTTTATCATCATTTTCATCATAATATTTTTCAAAATATGTTTTAACAATTTTTTCGATTTCATCTTTATCTGTTATTTTTTGATATTCAAATTCACCATTTTTATCAAATTTATCATCAAACATATAATAAATTATATTTTTAACATCTGACCATTTAGCAATATCTTTTCTAGGTTTAACATTGCCTCTTTCTATTCCTAAAACTTTTAAAGCATACTCTTTGTCTTCAAGCATTTTAGTAAGTTCTTCATCATATTCCTTTGCCCATTCTAAAGTTTCATTGTATACTTGTTCTGCACTATATTTTGAAATTACAGTTTTAGATACATCTAAAAGTTTTACCATATCAAATAGTGCACCACTTACACCCATTTTATTTAACTCTAATGTAAATTCATCTATTGATTTATCTGGATTTTGTTTTCTCCAAATTTCAAAATTAGAATTAGCAATATTAATTAAATATTCTATTACAGATTGCTTTGGAATTCCCTCTTCTTTGTAATAACTTACAGCAGCTTCTGGATCTTTTCTTTTACTTAACTTTCTCTTTGATTCACCATCAATTTTCATAATAGGTGAAATATGAGCATATCTAGGTGCTTTAAATCCTAATATATAAAATAGTTGTAAATGAAGTGGAACTGATGCAACCCATTCATCTGCACGAATTACAGTTGTTGTTCCCATTAAATGATCATCAACAGCATGTGCAAAGTGATATGTTGGTAATCCATCTGATTTTATAATTACAATATCTTGGTCATTTTCTGGAAAATCAATATTTCCTTTTATTATATCTTTATGTTTAATTTTTTTATCTGGATTTCCTGGTGATTTTAGTCTGACAATGTAAGGATCTCCATTTTTTATTTTTTCAATTGCCATATCAATTGGCATATTTCTGCATTTTGTCCACTTTCCATAATAACCAGTTCTTTCTTTTGCTTTTTCTTGATTTGCTCTAATGCCATCTAAAGTTTCTTGTGAGCAAAAACAAGGATATGCTTTTCCTTCTTCTATCAATTTTTTAGCATAAGATTGATAAATATCTTTTCTTAAAGATTGTTTATATGGTCCATACTCTCCTTTTTCGTTGTTTTCATCAATCATACCTTCTGTTGGTATAATTCCAAAATCATTCAACGAATTTACTATTCCAGATACACCATTTTCCACTTCTCTTTTTTGGTCTGTATCTTCAACTCTTAAGAAAAATACACCATTAGTTTGTTTTGCAACTTTCCAAGCAACCAAAGCTTGAAATAAACTTCCTATGTGAACAAAACCAGTAGGACTTGGTGCGAATCTTGTAACTATTGCACCTTCTGGTAGATTTCTTGCTGGATATTTTGTTTCATAGTATTCTACTCCCTTTACATCAGGAAAAATTAAATTTGCTAAATCTTTATTATCCATTTATCCTCTCTCCTTGCTTTATTTATTAGATTTTATAGTTTCTGTATTATATCATAGTTCATTAAATTTGAAAAGTACTATACTTCCATAATAATTGGTAAAATCATAGGATTTCTCTTTGTTGTTTTATAAATATACTCTCTTAAATTATCTTTAATCGTTGATTTTATACTTGCCCAGTCTGTAATATGTTCATCAACACATCTTTGAACTTGTACAGCTATTACAGATTTTACATCATCCATCAAGTTTTCAGATTCTCTAACATAAACAAATCCTCTTGAAATAATATCAGGTCCTGCAACAACTTCTCCAGTAGCTGAATCCATTGTTAAAACAACGATTATTAAACCATCTTGTGATAAATGTTGTCTATCTCTTAAAACGATATTTCCAACATCTCCAACGCCTAAGCCATCTACCATTACTTTTCCAAATGGCACTGTACCAGTAAGTCTAGCCCCTTCTTCATTCATTTCAAGAATTCTTCCATTTGTTAATAAGAAAATATCTTTACTATCATATCCTAATAATTTTGCTGTTTCACTATGTGCAATTAGTTGTCTATATTCGCCATGAACAGGAACAAAATATTTAGGTCTAACAAGTGATATCATTAATTTTTGTTCTTCTTGGCAAGCATGTCCAGAAACGTGAACATCAGCTAAAGCACTATATACAACTTCTGCTCCTATTTTCATTAAATCATCTATTACTTTAGCAACATATTTTTCATTTCCAGGAATTGGTGTTGCTGAAATGATAACTAAATCATTTGAAGTAATATTTACTTTTTTATGTTCTCCATTAGCCATACGAGTTAAAGCAGACATTGCTTCTCCCTGACTTCCTGTTGTAATAATAACAAGTTGTTCATCTGTATAGTTTTTTACCATATCTATATCAATAAATACATTTTTAGGTACTTTAATATATCCTAATTCTATTGCTGTTTCTATCATATTTATCATGCTTCTTCCACAAACAGCAATTTTTCTATTGTTTTCAACAGCAGCATCAACTATTTGTTGAACTCTATGCACATTGGATGCAAATGTTGCAACTACAATTCTTTTTTTACAATTAAAGAATAATTTATCAAAAACTTCTCCAACTGTACTTTCAGACATTGTATATCCTTTTCTTTCAGCGTTTGTACTATCTGATAAAAGTGCTAAAACACCTTTATTTCCAAGTTCAGCTAATCTTCCTAAATCAATTCTAGCATCATCTATTGGCGTATAATCAATTTTAAAATCTCCTGTGTGTACAACTGTTCCAACTGGTGTATGGATTGCTAAAGCTACTGCATCTGGTATACTATGTGAACTTCTAATAAACTCAACTCTCATTTTTCCAAGTACAATAGTTTGTCCTTGTTTAACAGTTTTTAATTTGGTTATTTCTTTTAAATGATGTTCTTCTAGTTTATTTTCAATTAAACCCACTGTAAGCTTTGTAGCATAAATAGGAACATTTCCTAATTCTTTCAAGAAGTAAGGTATTGATCCAATATGATCTTCATGACCATGTGTTATAACTAAACCTCTAATTTTTTCTCTGTTCTTTACTAAATAAGTAAAATCTGGAATAACTAAATCTATTCCCAGCATATCATCTTCTGGAAAAGAAACACCACAGTCGACAATTACAATATCATTTCCATATTCAAACACAGTGATATTTTTTCCTATTTCTTGAAGTCCTCCTAATGGTATTATTTTTAAAGTTTCTTTTTTAAAACCAACTTCTTCTTTAGCACCAACTTGATTTTTTCTACTTCTTCTAATATTCTTTCTATTTGTAACTACTGGTAAATTTGAATTAGATACAACAAGATCTGTAACTTCTACACTTTCTATATTTTTTGCTTTATTTTCAGTTACTTCTTCATTAAATTGCTCTAATCCAACATTTTTATTTGTATTTCTTTTATTGTTTTTTCTTGTAGTTCTACTTACTGTTGGTGTAAAATTAGTTCTTTTTCTTGTTCCTTTTTCCTTTGAAAATACAGCATCTGTATAATTTTTCTCTTTTCTTGTATTAGTTCTTGCTTTAGATTTTCTTGTATTGTTTGCTTTTTTCACATTATTTGAGTTTTCATTTACATTTTCAATAACATTTGTATTATCTTCCATATATTTTTTGCAATTTATATAAATTGCTCTCCTTTCTCTTATTTTACGCATAAAAAAATAGCTTAATTTTATTAAACTATTCGAAAAATCTTATTCCAATTTTAAAAGTTATCAATAAATATTAAATATATAATTTAATATTCTAATTTTATCCATATTATTTTATAATAAAATAATTTACATTTTTTTATTTCTATTGTTTGTTAAAATCACTTAAAACTAATATAAACTTTTTCTCTCTCTTATTTATACTAATAATGATTTTTATTCCGTACCATTTTATTTTAATAATTTAATAACTAATTTTCCGAACAATTTTTAATAAATTTTTTAAAATCTCTTTTTATACTGTATGGTATTATATAGTATTTTTCTATTATTGTCAATGGTTACATAATTTTTAATTTTATATTTTTAATTTTATAAAAAAAAGAACCCCGCTGTAGTTGCGGGGAAAGAGTCCAGTCTTCCAATAGAATTATCTTGTTTTTCAAACTGGGTCTTTTGAAAGGATTACGCAATCCGGAGATTTACCTTGCTGGTAGGCTTCTGTTCACCATCAGCATACTCAAAGCTGACTTTAACACGTTCCTCAGTTACCTGAGTTTCCTCGTCAAACCAGAAAGAACCTGCCTCCACGAAATACATCCTAAGCAACATCTGCCAAAGGCCTTCATCGGTCTTTTTCTTGATGATCTTCACTGCTCGAGGTTCATTCTGAACAGTCTTCAGCTTATAGCCCATTGCCTTAAACCGACAGACCATGTCGTAAAACTCGTACATCATTTGATCATCAATAAAATAGAGTCCTAAAGCCTCCACTTTATTGTTAATAACCAAACCAGACTGCTTGAACTTCCGAACAAAAATCTTCTTGCCCATAATAAATAATTCCTTTCTTTTGTCTAACTGTAAATAAACTTCGTACATAAACATTATACCATATTATGTAAATATATGCAAGTTTTTGCACTTTTTCGTACTTTTTAGTAAATTTATTCAATTATAGTTGCACCAATTATTCCAGCATCATTACTATATAAAGCTGTACAAAAATCTGGTTTAGAAGAATTAAAAGTCGCATTTGGTTTCATTATTTCTGAAATTAGCTCTTTATATAAAAAAGTTTTATTCCAATAAGCAAAACTACCACCAAAGCAAACCACTTCTGGTTCAAAAATATCTATATAATTACAAATTCCAGTTTTTAAATATTCTATATAAGTCTGAATATCTTGTAACACTTTTTCTCGATTTGCTGGAATTATTTTTTCTCTAAGTTCTTGTCCAGAAATATCACTATCTATATCAAGAGTTTCAGATATTTTCATTCTTAAAGCTTTTATTGATGCATAAGCTTCTAAACAACCTTGTTTTCCACAGCTACATTGTCTACCACCTTTATTTACAACCATATGTCCTAATTCAAATCCAGAAAATCTTTTTGGCTCAAGCAATTTACCTCCCATGAAAACTGCTCCACCAATACCAGTTCCGATATTTATGAAAACACAGTCATCATAATTTTTCATTGCACCATACTTTTTTTCAGCTAATGCTGCACATTTTCCATCATTTCTAATATAAATTGGTACATCAAATTTTTCTTTTAATAAACCTACTAAATTAAAATCTTTCAAATTCAAATTTCCAGCTTTTACTATACAGCCATTTGCAATTGTACCTGGTGATGCTATACCAATAAGTTCTACATCTGATAATTTTAAATTGTTTTCGTTCAATATCTCATTTATCATTCTTGTAATTTCATTTACAATACTTTCTTCTATTTTTATTCTATCTTGTCTTGTTAAGATTTTATCTTTAGGTTCTCCAATTATTTTATCTCCCTCTATTAAGCCAACACCTATATGGCTTCCTCCTAAATCAACTCCAATTCTCATAAAACACTTTTACTTATTAAATTTACTATTTTATAAATTTAATTTCTCCTCTCTTTTTATTAAGCTAGTTTGAGATAACTTGTTATTATTCTAAATTATCTATATTTTTTAATTCTTCTTCGGTTAAACCTGTTATTTCTATGATTTGTTCTTTTGGCATATTCATTTCTAGCATTTTTTTAGCTGTTTCTATTTTATTTTTTCTTTCGCCCTCAGCTCTTCCTGTTTTCAAACCTTTTGCTCTACCTTCTTCCTCTCCTTTTTCTTTTGCATAGCTTAATGCTGCTTTTCTATCATACTCATTCAACTCTCTTATCGTTAATGCATCATACACATCTCTATCATTCATTACTTCATCTACTATTGCATTTATTTCCTCTATACTCTTTTTCATTCTTATCAATTCCCCCTTTTCTTCTTTATCAAGCTGATTTGAAATATATGCTATCCACATTTCTTCATCTGTTTTTATCTCTTTTACAGTCTCGATAAATTTTGGAAGTTGTATATAATGGTATTCTACCTTATCTGTTATTATCTCATTATTATAGTCTCTCTTCATTCTTGCTACTTCATGATATGTTCCATCTTTAAACTCATTATAATCTAGTATCATTATTACTACTGTTCTTTTTGCCTTATTATAATCTTCTCCCTCTTTTAATGAATTTCTATACAATGTTGAACCATAATATAAACTTCTACTAACTGTATTATACTTGTTACTATTCTGAATTTCAACATTTATTTGCTCTTTATTGTCAATTTCTGCTAACAAATCTAGTCTGCACTCTTTACTATTCTTTACAGTTTTATCTAATGTTACTTCTGTCTTTACTACAATATTAGTTATTTTTCTTTTTAATATTGCTTGTAAGAAATCTTTTAATAGATGCACATTTTCATTTTTTCCTAATGCTATCTTAAACACATCATCATTTCTTAAACTTATTTCCTTCCCATTATATTCTTTATATTTTCTCTTTTTTAATTTCATTGGCAATTGCCTCCTTCTATTTTATTTTTTTAGATAAATTCAACTGAAAGTTATAAGGTAACTGCAATACACATGATTTTATAAATTTAAAATAATCTACATAACTAACACAATATAAATTTTCATAAGATAAAATTTTTTTAATATATTATTTAATTTTTAAATTTGAAATATTTTTAGCAGAACGGCTAAAGAATTTCTTGAAAACATTGATAATTATTTATAAATTTCAATTGAATCTAATTCTATTTGAATGGTTTATACTTTACCAGCATTTTTCTAATTAGTCAATAATTTTCCATAAATTTATATAAAGATTCGTTCGACAAAATTCGTATTTCATAGTTTTCTTATGTCAGTTTTTATGCTATAATATTTCAATATAACAGGTTTATGGGTATATCCTTTTAAATACCTAAATACATTATACAAGGAAACAAAAATATGAAATTAGTTGTTCCAAATTATTTTAAAAAATTCAAATGTATTGCAGACAAATGTAAAGATTGCTGTTGCATTGGTTGGGAGATTGATGTTGATGAAAAAACAGCTGAATATTATAAATCTTTAAATACTAGTTTTGGCAAAGAAATTTGCAATAATATTGCCTTTGGTGAAACAAATCACTTTATTCTAAACACAAAAAATCGTTGCCATTTCTTAAACAACAAAAATTTATGTAATGTTATTCTTAATATTGGAGAAGAAAATTTATGTAAAATTTGTGCAGAACATCCAAGATATTATGAATGGTTTGATAATAAAAAAGAAGGTGGAATTGGTATCTGCTGTGAAGAAGCTTGTCGAATTATTTTATCTCAAACTAAACCTTTTTATGTAGAAGAAAAAGAAATCAACTTTGAAGGCTCTGATGAATACAATTCTACAATTTATGATATTTTACATTATGCAAGAAAGCAAATAATTAACTTGCTTAATAATACTTCTTACCAATTATCTTTTAAATTAAAAACAATTTTACAATATACTCAAGAATTACAAAATCTAATAAATGACGACCTTTTAGATGATGCAAAAAAGCTAAGATTTAACGATTTTATGCTACAACCTACAAATCACAATATTATAAATCACTTTAGTTCAAGCATAGATACAACTTATTATTCAAATGATTTAAAAGAAATCTTACAATTTTATACAAATCTTGAAATATTAGATGAAAAATGGTTAAAATTTTTAAAAGATAGTATTACTGTTTATAATGAATATCCAGCAAAAATAACTAACTTTAAACAAGCACATTTAGAAATTGATCAATACTTAAATAATTTGGCAATTTACTTTATATGGAGATATTTTCTAAAAGGCTGTTTTGATGAAGAAATTATTTCTAAAATTTCTTTTATGATTTCTAGCATAGCCATAATTGAATATCTATATTTTTTTATATGGCATACTAATAAAAATATTACTTTTGATGAGTGTATGCTAATTGCAAAACAGTATTCTAAAGAAATTGAATATAGTGATAGTAATATGTCAGAATTACTTGATTCTTACTATTTTAATAATGAATTTAAAATTGAAAAATTACTCGAAATTTGTAATTTGATTTAAACTTTAAAATATTTACTTTCATTAAATATTTTATTAAAAATAGGACATGAATAGCCATAAATTTATCTAGCTTTTGCTACAATTTAAATATCTTATTAAATAAAACCCCAATATTAAACTATTAGCTTAATATTGGGGTTCAGTATTTTCACTCTAAAATATTATTCAATAAATTTAAAATACTATTACATATTATGAATTGCAACATTGTTTATCATTTCTCAGTTTTATAATCCGTAAGCATCAAATAAGAAGTTACCCATATACATTTGGATACAAGGTACTAATACTACTAGTACGAAGAAAATTAAAACAACACCAACGATTGCATAAGATACTTCTGGTAAAACTTTTACTACTTTTTCCATTGTATTGTCTATATCTTGTTCCATATATTCCAAAAGTTTTGCTATCATTTCTGTTAAATCTGTTTGCATACCTATTTTTAACATTTCTGTTGTCATTGGGCTTGATAATCTCGTTTTTTCAAATGGATCAATCCAAGATTGACCAATGAAAATATTATTTATTGATGTTTCAATTACTGAAAGCATTACATTATTTTTTATAACATTTTTACTAACTTCTAATGAGTCCTGAATTCTCATACCATTTTGTAGGTTTAATAATACACTTCTCATAAGTCTTGTAAAGTCTAATGAATATATCAATTTTCCAAATATCGGCATTGTATATTTGAAATAGTCAAATTGATATCTTCCTTTTGGTGTTGATATCCATAAAAAGAATAGCACTACAGCTGTAACTATAACACCAACTGGTATATACCAATATGCTATCAGCAAATTAACAAAATTAGAAAATTGTAATGTAAGTTTTGGTAACTCTCCACCACCCATTTGATCAAATATTCCTTGTAACATAGGCACACCTATGATTACAGCTGCAAATAATAGAATTAATATACCAAAAAACATTGCTATATTCGGTACCAATATCTTCTTTAATTTTCTTGTTAAAGCATCATTACTATCTAGATATGTAACCGCCTGTTGAAGTGATGTTTCAAGTGAGCCTGAAAGTTCTCCAACTTTTATCATATTTATGTATATATAAGGAAATACATTTGAGTAATATTCCATTGTTGTATACATAAATTCTCCAGATTCAACTCCAGATAAAATGTCTTCCAAGACTGATTTAAATTTTGGGTTTTCTGTTGTTTCAATAACTGTTGATAAAGCATGGATGTTATTAAAATTTGCTTTCTTTAATAGATAAAAGTTTTGAGTAAAAACTCTTATATCTCTTGATGTTATCTTTTCAGTTGACATTAATGCTCTATCAATTTTCTCTATAAGTGGTTGCTTTTTTTTATTTCTTTGAGTAATCTTTGCATTAATCATTTCACTTTGAAGTTGAGTAGCTGATTTAATATTTTTCCTTTTAACATTTCCTCCACCTCTTGTTATTGTTAAGGTTTGGGTTACACTAATTGGAGTTAGTCCATTTCTTTTCAGTTTTCTAATACAGCTTAATTTACTCGCATCATCCATTTTGTTTTTTACAACATTTCCTTGTGGTGTAATTGCCTTGTAAATGAAAGTTGGCATTTACTTTTCCTCCATTCTGTTTTTTATTGCATTCTATTTGGTTGTGTCGCATTTCTTCTTAAATTTAATTGCATAATTGTTCTATTCAAAGTTTCATAGTTTTTCTCTTCAACTTGTGATTTAACTTGGTCTAAAGATAATTTTCCTTGAACATATAAATTTGCTAATGAATTTATTAATCCTATACTTCCTTTTTCAAGATTACCTTGTATAGCATCTTCAATTTCAGATGTACTGAATTTTTCTTTTCTAATACATGCTGCAATAGTATTATCTACAACCATAACTTCTGGTACTAGAACTAATTTATCAGAATTAGCTTCTTTTAAAAGTCTTTGTGATACAACTAGTTTTAATAATGACGAAATTAAGTTCTTTATTTGTGCTTGATCTCTTACATCATAGAAATTAATCATTCTATCGATTGTTTCTGCACAAGATTTTGTATGTAATGTTCCTATAACCAAGTGTCCAGATTCAGCCATATCAATAGCAGCTTCCATTGTTTCTTTATCACGAATTTCTCCGATTACTAGGATATCACAGTCCTCTCTTAAAGAGTTCTTAACACCATCACTAAATGTTAAAGCATCTTTTCCAGGGCCAATTTCCTTTTGTACAATTATAGATTTTTTACTCTTATGCTTAAACTCGATAGGGTTTTCTAGTGTAAGAATCTTTTTATTTTGTCTATTATTAATCTCATCAATTAAAGCACTTAATGTAGTTGATTTACCAGAGTTAGTTTTACCAGTTACAAGAATTACTCCTTGAGGTTGATAGGTCATTGTACGAATTATCTCTGGCAATCCTAAATCATCATATTTTGGAAGTTCATTCTTAATAATACGCATTGTGTAAATAGGCGCATCATCAGCAAATGAACAGTTAACCCTTAAACGAATATTATTATATACTAATGATGTATCTAATTTTCTTTGTGATTTATACATAGTATCTTTATCTATGTTTCCTCTTACAATATAATCATATATATCGTAAAGATCTCCTTCATCAAGTGGATCTAAATCAGATATTTCTGTTAAAGTTCTTCTAATTCTTAATATCGGTTTTAAACCTTTTATTAAGTGAATATCTGATGCATCTTTTTCTATAGCTTCTTTAATAATACTTTCAATTAATAACATTTGTACTTTCCTCTCTTATCTTTTGATTTTTAGAACAATGCTAATTTTTTGTTTATTTCATCAATTGTAGTTACACCATTTACAACTTTATTTACTGCATCTACAAATAAAGGTCTATATCCTTCTTTTAAAGCTTCATCTCTAATTTTCAAACTAGATTGTCCATTTGAAATTAGTTCACGAATTGGCTCTGTAATTTCTAAAATTTCAAAACAAGCAATTCTTCCTTGGAATCCTGTATAATTACACTCTTTGCAACCTTTTATATCATAAGTATATTTATCTTTAAAATCAATTTCAGGTTCATATTTTGAAATTAACTTATTTAACAATTTTTTTTCATCCTCATCAAATAATCTCTTTACTGCACAATGTGGACAAACTCTTCTAACTAATCTTTGCGAAATTGAAGTTGCAAGTGTACTTGATATATCATAATCAGATATACCCATTTTTCTAAGTCTTGTTACAACTTCGACAGCATTTATTGTATGTATAGTTGATAATACATAGTGACCAGTTTGACCAGCTTGAAGTGCAATTTCAGCGGTTTCCAAATCACGAATCTCTCCTAAAAGAATAATATCAGGGTCCTGACGTAAGATTGTTCTTAAAGATTGAGCGAAGGTTGCTTTTGCATCAACTTCAATTTGATTTATTCCTGGAACACGAATTTCAACTGGATCCTCAACTGTTGTAATATTTATTTCTGGTTTATTTAAATAATCTAATATACTATATAAGGTTGTTGTTTTACCTTCTCCAGTAGGAGCGGCAACAACTGTAATAGAATTTCTTTTATCAAAACATTTTTTCAAAATTCCTTCATCTTGAGGGAAACCTAAGTCAAATATATTTCTAATACCAGCATTTTTCTTTAACAATCTTAAACAAAATTTTTCTCCGCATATTGTTTTTTGTGAAGATACACGAATATTGTAATCTGAATAAAGTAAAATTCTACCATCTTGAGACTCTTGTTTCTCTTGATGCATATTAGAAATAGCTTTTAATCTACCAACTAATTGAGATTGTTTTGCTTTTTCGATACTAGCAACTGTAACTAAATCTCCATCAATTCTATAACGTACTCTGATTGTTGTTTCCATTGGTTCAATATGAATATCACTTGCTCTTTTATCCATACCTGTTTTGATAATAGTATCAACTAATCCTGTAACATCTCCTGTTGATGTAATATTATCTCCTGATTTTCCTTCCAAACTTTCAATTACATTTTCAATATTAGTTTCAAAAGTTAAATATTTTTCCATAACAAGTCCACGGTTTAATAATATTAAACGAACTTGTTCAATTGCCCTTTTATTTGCTGTATCCGCGAAACAAACTTTAGCTTTGCCTCCCATTACATCAAAAAGCATAGCCTTACAAGATTTACATATATCTAATGAAATGTATTCTGTTACATTAACATTTATTGAATCCGGTCTTAAAACTATAACCTTTTCACCAAGAATTTCTCCCATTGCTCTTATCAAATCTCTTTGTGGGCAAAGGTTTAATATATTTAAAATATCTCCTATTTTTTTATCTGGATGTTCTTTCTGATACTCGATAGCTGCTTGTATATCTGCTTCTGTTACTACACCTCTTTTTACAAGTTCCACACCTATAGGTGCTTTTCCGTTCAATGCCATCTTTAGAATTTCTCCTTTCTCTTTTGTTCAAACTCTAATCTTTATATATTATACATTATAAAATTTTCAAAATAAATACTTTTTTAGCAATTACAAAAAAATTCTTTTATTGTAAAATTTTGTAAATTAATATTGTGGTACTCCAAAAAGTTGTTTAAATTTTGTATAAGTTCCATGTCCTGTATTTGATTTTTGTACCCAAATTCCTGTTGCTATATTTCCATTAAAAGAATTTGATTCTGGAGTTGATGTTGTAGATTTTACTGTTAATAAACTCAAATTCTTTGTAGTACTATTTACTGTATAATTGAAATTACTATATTCTATTGGATGACTAGAAGATCCATATAGCATTTTTCCATCTTCTGAAAATCTTGGTATCCAATAATAAACATTATTATTATTTATTGCTGATATTTTCCCTGTTTTCTTAATTGTATTGATATTAGATGTTGTATCTATATATATCATTGCCCATATCTTACTTTCATAATTATACCAATCATTATCTTCTTCCTTTGCTACAACATAACATTCTTGTACTTTTGAATATTTAATTGGAACATATGCTTTTCCAGTAGCAATTGATAGAGTTGTTAAATCAGGCTTATTTGCGTAACTAACATCATCTCTAATTTTTGATGTTGATAAAGAAACAACTTCTATTTTATTAACATCTGAAGAATTTTTTCCCGCTCCTTTAAATTTTACATTAACTGTAATTTCTTTTATTAAATCAGCTTTTTCAGCTCTATCTGAATATATATTTTCAGCAATTAGTTCTACTGTATATCCCTTTGGAATTTTAGTTGAAAATAATTTTTCATTTCCTGTTTTTGCTCCTTCAATAGTAATTGTCTTTTTCCCACTAGCATCAGAAACTGAAATTCCCTTATCTACATTTGCTGAAATATTTAATCCTGAATTAAATTCATCATAAGATATACTGTCAATATACTCTAAAATATTAGTTGCAATTCTGGTAGCACCTGCTGTACGATTTACATTTTTACTTCCTTTTGAAACATTCACATAAATTAATGAAACCGTTCCAATTGTTAATACAATAATACTTAAAGCTACAACTATATCTGCACCAGTTGCACCTTTTTGACTTTTAAATTTCTGTAAAAATTTAAGTATTTTAGCTACCATCTTATTTCCTTTCTATTTTATACAATACACAAGTACATTTTCTATTAAGCATACTATAATCGTTGATACTCCCATTAAGAATCCAACTCTTGTTTTTTTCTTTTCTGCGTCATTCAAAATATTTGCATTATCTTTAATATTAAATTTTACTTTTTGAATTAAATTGCTAAAAATAACCATTATTATAGTAAGTAGTGAAATAACTAAAAATAGTTCTCCACCTACAACAAAGGCTATATATATTGCAAAAAGTAATATTTCTAAAACGTAATTTTCTTTTACATTTTTCTTTAAATAAATTATATTTGCTATTTCAATTATTACTAGCAAAATTAAATATATGCTATATCTATATACATTAGCCTTTTCCACTATATATAGATATAATATATATATAGCTTGCATAACAGTTCCAAACAATATTGTACCTTTATTTATAGTTCTGTATTCCTTATCAATACCAGAAACAATTACAACAGTTATGTACATACATACAAAACTTGTGAAGGCTACAAATGTAGCAATATCATAATTTGGAAAATGTATTCCAAAACTCATATATGCAAGTAAAAACACTAATCCTGATAGTATTTCTAATATTAAATATCTAATTCTAATTTTTTGTCCACAATATCTGCACTTTCCTTTTAAAAATATATAACTTAATATTGGAATTAAATCTATAAACTCTAATCTATGATTGCAGTTTGGGCAAAAAGATCTTTCATGTGTGATATCTTTATGAAGTGGTATTCTGTATACTGCAAGTGTAAAAAAACTTCCAAATACAGTTCCCATCATAAATACCATTATATATGTAAATATATCCAATTTTTTCCCCTTATTTAACAATAGGCATATACATCATAATGCATATGCCTATATTGTAAAATTTTATTTAATTAACTATTTTAAAGTAATTGTTTGTGTTGCAGCAGTTGGTAATGATGCTGGTAATGTTCCTGCTGTTTGTTTTTCATAGTATTTAACTGTATCACCTATTTTAGTAACTCCATCACCTTCATAAACTGTTACAGAAAATACAAATAAATCTGTTCCTGTTTGAACCCAAACATTATCTGTATTTGCAGTAGCTCCTGTATCAGTTGATTTTCCTGTTTTTACTAAACCATCATTTACTTTTACAGCATTGCTTCCAGTTGTAGGATAAGATAACTCTAATTCATGTAATACACCATCTGTAGTACTAGTATAAACTGTAGCTCTAGTAGTTGTTGTTCCAGCAGAAATTCCTTCTGCCCATTTTGCTTGATATGCCATTTCAGCTGATGCTAATGCATTGCTAACTTTTTCTCTAACACTTGCTGCTTTGTTTGTAACAACAGCACTTGATGCTTTTCCTAATACACCATTTTGTCCTACAACTAGTGAAATTGATACACCAGCTAAGATTAATAGCACGATAATTGTGATTACTAATGCTACTAATGTAATACCTTTTTGATTTCTCATTTTTTGTTCCTCCTTGGTTTATTTATATATAAAATTTCCTCTATATATAAGATTTTACTTATATATAAAAATGTTGATACCTAAATTTATTTTGTATATTTATTTTCAAACAATTTTCCTGAAGATGAATTATTTGAATTTCCTTTGTCACTAGATGAATTGTTTCCGCCATTGTTGTCACCACTATTATTGTTATTTCCATCTTCATCATCAGTTGTTTCTTCTACATAATCTTCAAATGGATCTGATTTACCACTTTCATAATTTTTTCTACTTTCGTATATGCTCAAATCTGTTGAACCTATACTATATGATGCAATTACACTTCCAAAATCAATTCCAGAAGAATTTGAATCAGAACTTGAAGAAGAATTATTACTACTATTTGACTTTTCTTCTGCAATTTGTTGAATTGTACTTGTTACTGTTGCATCAGCTGTATATGTTATAGAAGTTGGTGCTAATTTATTATTTGGCATGCTATCATAAAAAATAATTCCTAATGTAAAGACAACAATCATCAATAACATCACACCAATAAATAATTCTTTTACTAAAGATTTCATTTTTTCCTCCTTCTATCTAGTTGTATTTGTAATTGTGTTAGTAGATACATCTGTATTTGTTGTATTTGCTATTGTATTAGTAGATACTGCTGTGTTTGCCATATTTGCCATATTTGCTGTATTTGCTGTATTTGTATCACTTACAGTATTGTTTGCTCCATCTACAGTAGTATTTCCAACTGTATTTGTATCTGTATTAACTCCTGAACTTGTTGTATCAGTTGTTAATGAAGTTATTGTTTCGCTATTAATTGGAACTCCTATTGCACTAAAAGTAGCTTGTACTCCTGTACCACCTTTTGACATTTTAAAATTCTTAATTTCAAATCCTAATCTATCATCATCTTCAATATCATAAACAAATTCAATTACTGAATTATATGTTCCTGATACTGTGAAATTTATATCTGACATTGTGTAATAGTCTGAACTACTGGCTGAAGCTGTTGAGCTTTTAACAAAAGTGAAATTTAATGAAATTCCTTCTGTTGTAGCATAGTTACCAACTATTGTCCATAAGAAGTCAATATCATAAGCTTTTGGGCTATTGTTATTATTTTCTTCTTCTGGCTCTTCTTCTTTTACAGTTGGAGCTAAAGCTTCATATTGTTCCTTTTTTGTTTTATAATTTTTTACAGCAGTTGTTAAAGCTGTTCTTTTGCTTTCAAATTCTGTTGTATTTTTTCTGTTTAAGTCACTAATTTTTGTATCTAGCTGTTTATTAGCTGCACTTACTTGCTCGTAATTTGCAACTTTTAGTAATTTTGTATTAATACCATCTATTGAAACTGTATAACAGCAGAAAATTGATAATATTAGTACAAGTGAAAATACTATCTTTCTCATGGTAATTCTCCTTCTATTGTAACTTTAACTACCTCTCCTTCTTTTGTACCACTTGTTGATTTTACATCTGCTAAAATATTCTCTGTTGTTAATAAACCTTTAAAGAATCCTAGTTGTTCATATTGAGAAGCTTCTGCTTCAATAACAATGTGCTTGTCTTCTGTATTTTGTATTGATGTTATTTTAACCTTTTGAGGTATTTTAGTCATAATTTTTGTTAATAGATTTGGTATTGCATCTTTTGCAATAAGTCTTTCTTGAACAGTAGTTGTACTACCATCCTTATCATCAGTAGATGGGTTATTCAATTTATTTATTGCATCAATCATTGAACTATAACTTGCAGCTTGAGAATTTATTGTAGAAAGTTGTGTATCCATTTTAGAAAGTTCACTATTAGTTTTACTTAATGCATTTTCAACTTCTTCAGATTTTGTATCTATTTGTTTTGTAACATAATTTGAAAATCCAATAAATCCAATTGTTGCAATTAATGCAACGGCTGTACCTCTAATCATAAGTTTTTCATATGGTACTAAAGGACCTTTAAAAGACATATTAATTGGTACATTTAGCTTTTTGCCATCTGTACCATTTACTTTTTGCTTTGATTTTCCACCTATTTGCAACATGTTTTTTATTTTTGCAAATACATCAGTATTCATAGCACTAGCTGAGTTAGCATAGTTTAGTTCTTTCATACCATAACCTAAGCCATCCATAGCAAGAGCAATAGCTGAATTAACTTCTATATAATCTTTAATTGAATTTCTAACATTTCCACCTTCTAAGAAATATGGTCTTAAAATTTCACATTTAACATTTATCATATATTCTTGAAAATATAAATCCAAATTATTAATTACTGTTCCAGCACCTGTTATATATATTTTTGTTACATTTCCAAATGCACTATCTAATATTTTTTTGCTCTCTGTTACTATTTTATATAATGTTGGCATAATATCTTCTAAATGCTCGTTTCCTTCTGCTTGCACTGCTTGTAATTCTTGAGTATATATTGTTATATTTTTACAAATTTCATAAGACTTTGACATTGAATTTTCTGTTTTATTTATTTCTTCAAGAATGTTTTTCATTCCAACATCTATTGTATCTATTCTATAAATTTGTCCATTTAAAATAGTAGTAATTTTTGTTGTATCTTCAATGTTTACAATTGCAACATTTTCTTTTTCCCCAATTTCTGCAATATTAACAATACTTGATGAAATTGGTGTTATTGAAGTTAATTTATATTGTCCTAAATGTTGAGCTTTTTTTGAAAGATCCGCTTTGTTATCAGCTATATATAAAGCTTTTAACTTTTCAGAATTTTCTTTATCATTCATTACAATATAACGCATTTCCAAAGAATCTTTGTTATAATTTTTCTCGTTACAGTCCATTTCAAATTCGATTCCAACTGTACTCTTTATATCATTTTTACTAAGGCCAGCAAAAACTTCTACATATCCATAAATTTCGTTTGAGATATTTGTGCATATTGGCAATCTAGAACTATTAGTTTCGCTAATAATTTGTTCAATGGCTTTATTTAAGTCGTCATAAAAAATTACATTAAAGCTATCAACTTTAAGTGTATCTTTTTCTTTTATAACTTTTGCATATTTTATCATTGTGTCTTCAATATAAATACCCAAACTGCTTGCCATTCTTATTTCTCCTTTGTTTTATCTATTACTATTATTTCAAAATTCGCTAATTTAATACTTTTAATATAGTATATTTATATATTTTTTTTCCCTTTCAGTCAATAGATTTTACTGAATAGTAATTCAATTGTAACCAAACTGTAATATTATATTTTTTCTTTTAATATTCCTTCTCTATATGCAATTAGTAAATTCTTTAAATCAGAGATTTCCCTAGATAGTTTTTCTCCAATATCTGTATCTCTAACACTTTTCCTTTTTTCGACATTTTCCTGCAAAATGATTTCACTCTTTATATCACTACCACACTCAATTGCCTTTTGCTTTGATTCAAATGGTTCATTTACGGCAAGCACTAATCCATTTGAATTATATGTTAAAGTATATCCAGCAATTCCTGTAGTAGATTGATAAGCTTTTGAAAATCCTCCATCTATTACAATAAGTTTTCCTTTAGCTCTAATTGGACTCTCTCCATCTTTTACTTTTACTGGAATATGCCCATTTATAATATGTCCCTCTTCTACACTAACACCAAAATTTTCTAAAATTTTATTACAAATTTCTTCCTTATTTACTTTTTCATAATAAGGATTCTTATTTTCCTTATGTAGCTCTTTTTCATTTAAGAAATATCTTTCAAAAGTAGCTGCTTTATCTTTTCCAAAAAGTGGTGATTTGGGTCCACACCAAAAATACCACATATAATCAATTGCTTCTTGATTTTTTCCATTACTATCTCCAAAGAAAGCCTTATGTGCAACATTTTCAATATGTTCCATAAGTTCTTTGCCTTTACATTTTTTGCCTAATATCTCAACTTGTTCAAATTCTCCATTTTCAAGCATAGGAATACAACCATGAAATAGTACATTTTGATTAAAGTTTTGATAAATATGACCTTTTGAATATAGAAAGTTTATATGTGCATTCAATTTTTCACTATGAATAAAAGAATTCTTTAATCTTTCAACAATTTCAGCCTCTTCTTCACTCAATTTATATGGATTCTTTTTATCTATTGTAGGAAAATTCTTGTCATTTAATTCATATTCTTTTTCATTTACTAAAACTGTTCCTTTTTCAAAATCAATTTTATCTAAAAATAATCTATCTTTCATTTTATATTCAGGATGCTTCTTTATTAGCTGACCTTCAAGCTTAAACTGTATTACAGAAATTGCTTTATGAATTTTTGAAATTATTATTTTATCGCTATTGCTATATCTAGATAATTCTTTAGATTTTGGAAAGAAATTTTTACATTCATCATCAGCATAAGTGTTTATCGCAAACATTGAAAGTGGTCTGATGTTTATTCCATACCCCTCTTCTAATGTTGCTAAATTATCATATCTACTACAAATTCTAATAACATTAGCTATACAAGCTTCATTTCCACTAGCTGCTCCCATCCATAAAATATCATGGTTTCCCCATTGTATATCTAGACTATGAAATTCCATCAATTTATCCATAATAATTGGTGCCCCCGGACCTCTATCATAAATATCGCCAATTATATGTAAATGGTCTATTGCCATTCTCTTTATCAAATCAGAAATAGCAATAATAAAAGCATCTGCTCTATTTAAATCAATTATACTCTCTATAATTTGTTTATAATATTTTTCTTTATTTCTATCTTCACCTTGTGAATGTAATAATTCATCTATTATATAGTCAAACCCCTTTGGAAGTGCTTTACGAACTTTTGAACGAGTATATTTTGAGCTTACTGCTCTACTTACTTCTATCAATCTATAAAGCATTATTCTGTACCACTCATTTAGTACATTTTCATAATTTTCTTCTTTTTCAAAAGCTTTCTTCACAAGGTTCATTTTTTCTTCGGGATAATATATTAAAGTTGCAAGTTCTTTTCTATCATGTTCAGTAATTGAGTTTTTATACAATTCCTCTATCTTACTTTTTATAATTCCAGAACCATTATTTAAAATATGAATAAAAGCTTCATATTCTCCATGTATATCGCTTAAAAATAATTCTGTTCCTTTAGGAAGATTTAATATAGCTTGTAAATTTATTATTTCCTCAGAAACTTCTTGAATATTTCTATAAGATTTACTTAATAATTCTAGATATTTCTCGTTTTCCATAAAATATGTCCTTTCTCTTTTAATTTAGCTTATTGTATTTATGAATTATGATTTTTTTATGAATAAATTATGTCTTTTATGGAAAATATATGTTCAAATACATTTAGGAGGTTTTTATATGAACTGTGAAAAACATATTAAAATAACAGGATATTCAACTATTTCTTGGAAGGATGCTATTGTTAAATCAATTGCTGAAGCATCTTGTACCTTAAATAACCTGTCTGGCATTACTGTACTCTCTCAAAGAGCAACTGTAAATAACAACAAAATTTCAGAATATCTTGTAGATTTAGATGTTACATTCTTTATAGAAAGTGAAAAAAAAGATACTCAAGAAGATCAAGACAATATGTAACAGTATCTTGAAGCTATTTTTATAATAAAATTTGTGCCAAATGTTAAATATTAGTAATGGCAAGAAAGGAGCAATATTTTTATGAAAGTTGAAAGCAAAGAAGATTATCAAAAATATGTTGATAAAAAAACTCCCAACTCACCTATTTTTAAAAATTGTTTTAATGCATTTTGGGTTGGTGGTTTAATTTGCTCTATTGGTCAAATTATATTTGAATTTTTCAAAATGCGTGGTCTAGAAGAAAGTAATTGCTATGTAATAGTTTCAATTTCATTAATTTTTTTAAGTGCTTTTTTAACAGCTTTAAATATCTTTAATAGAATTGGAAAATTTGCTGGTGCTGGTTCTTTAGTACCTATAACTGGATTTGCAAACTCGATTGTTTCACCAGCTATGGAATATAAATCAGAAGGCTATGTTTTAGGGGTTGGTGCTAAGATGTTTACTGTTGCTGGTCCAGTTTTAGTATATGGTATTTCTTCTGCTATGATTATTGGAATTATTTATTTAATTTTTAATACACAAAGTATTACTCTAATTTAAAAATATAAAAGAAAGAATATGCTAAAACTTAAGCATATATATGAGGATTTTAAAATTGAAAAAAGTTGGAAATCAAAGTTTTGTTTTAAATTCACCAGTAAATATTGTAAGTACAGCCAGCATTGTTGGTCCAAAAGAAAAAGATGGACCTCTAAATAAATATTTTGACCAATGCTTAGAAGATGAGTTTTGGGGCGAGAAGTCTTGGGAAAAAGCAGAAAGTAAATTCATAAAAGAAACTGTTAATATGGCAATTGCAAAATCTAAAATTGCACATACAGATATTGATTTCTGCTTTGCAGGTGATTTATTAAATCAATGTATATCATCTTCTTTTGGACTTCGTGAAATCAATATCCCATTCTTTGGTGTCTTTGGAGCATGTTCAACATTTGTTGAATCTATTACACTCGGCTCAATGACCATTGATGGTGATTTTGCAACAAATGTAGTTTGTGCAAGTTCTAGTCATTTCTGTAGTGCTGAAAAGCAATTTAGATTTCCTTTGGAGCTTGGAAATCAAAGGCCACCATCTAGTCAATGGACTGTAACAGGAAGTGGTTGTGCTGTTCTATCTAAAAATGGTACTGGTCCTAAAATAACAATGCTTACTCCTCGGAAAAATTGTAGACATGGGTATCAAAGATGCAAATAACATGGGTGCTGCAATGGCTGGTGCAGCTGCTGATACTCTTATAACTCATTTTAAAGATACTGGTAGAAAACCAAGTGATTATGATGCTATCTTTTCTGGAGATTTAGGATATATTGGAAAAGATATACTAATTGATTTAGCAAGTTCTAAAGGATATAACATTAGAGCAAATTACAATGATTGCGGTGTTTTAATTTTTGATAAAGAAAAACAAGATACTCACTCTGGTGGCTCTGGTTGCGGTTGTATTGCAACAGTATTTTCTGGTTATATTTATCAAATGTTTCAAGAAAAAAAATATAAAAAAGTATTACTTATGGCAACTGGTGCTTTAATGAATTCAACAAGTTCTCAACAAGGTGAGTCTATTCCTGGAATTGCTCATGCTATTAGTATTGAAGCTTAGCATCATCTAAATATTATTTACAATAGAAAGGAGTTCGCATTCTTTGCGATATATAATAAATGGATTGGTTTATGATTCTAAAGGCCTTTATAATAGGTGGCTTAATCTGTATAGTTGGACAAATTTTAATTGATAAAACCAAACTTACATCAGCCAGAATATTAGTTGTTTTTGTAACAACTGGTGCTATTTTAGGCGGTCTTGGTATATACAAATATCTAATTGATTTTGCCGGTTGTGGTGCAACAGTTCCCTTAACTGGTTTTGGAAACCTATTAGCCAAAGGTACTATTGATGCAATTTCTGAAAAAGGATTTTTAGGAATTTTTACAGGTGGTGTTACAGCAGCAGCCGGTGGAATATCAGCTGCAGTATTTTTTGGATACATTGCCTCTCTTATTTCTAAGCCTAAAATCAAAAAACAATAAAAAAGTCCCCTGTGTGCAGAGGTTTGTTTCTACACACAGGGGTTTCTAGCTAACTAGCCAGAAAATATGAGTTACGTGTTTCGTTTGCTTAGTTCTGTTACTTCAAAGTAACACGATACAAAGCAACAGCGCTCTTGTGGCAGTCCAGCTGCTCAATTTTGAAAGCACTCTGTTCAGCCAAGCAATCCAGCACCTCCAAAATTTGCTTTTCTGTCAAAACATAGTGGGGCGAATACGACTGCTTAAAGCGAGTTTCCAGATACGGCCTTGCTTTGGAAGAGCAGCCCTGAGACAGGACAAAAATCTCAACCTTAGCATTTTCGATGTTAGAATTGCTTGCCATCTGTGCAAACAGTTGGGAAACAATCCAGCCATAAATGCGAATTTTTTCGCTTTCAACAGGGGGTTGCCAGTCTTTGCCAGTTTCGGCCTTTTGAACTTCCGTTGCATATGCCTTAGCAAAAGCTAGGCCCTGCTCATAGATGCTCCGATAGTTCTCACGATTCTCATTACCCATACACTAAACTCCTTTCATTGTATAGAGCCGGATAATGTTACAATATAGTAACTGCGTACAAGTTATATTATAGCACTTTTATTAGTCTATTACAATAAATTTTATATGATTATTTTGTGTTTTTTATGTGCCTTAACAAGCTTTTATTTTTTATATTTTTGAAATAAAAAAACACCTTATTATATTCTTTTATAATAAGGTATTTCATAAATTAATTATTGATATAATATTGTTCTAAATCCCCAATAACCATCAGATAAATTTTCATAATATCCAATATGACTACTTGCAGTTTTATTTAAGTTTGCACTGCCACCACGAACAGTTCTCTTTAATGCTGTATTTTCTATTTGAGTATTATTCTTTTTAGAAGTATTTTTTCCACTATCAACAGACTTAGACTTATCTATTTCAGTAGTCCATTCTCTAACATTTCCAGCCATATCACAGATATTATTAACAACATCACTAGCAGTTTGTCCTGTTGGATAAATAGTTCCAGAATAGTTACCAAATCCTATATTGGTTGAATAATTTGGTGTGTTTTTATTAATCCATTCAAGAGCTGTATCCCAAGCATAGCTATTTACTATCGCTGTTTTTATACCTTCTGGATACTTAAATGTAGTAGACATACTTAAAGAAGCTTGATAAGCCTCTGTATATGTTATATTTGTCCATGGAATCTTTCCTGGCATACTAGCTGCTGCTTTTTGACCATTTATATCATAGCTTGAAGCTTCAAATCTGGCTATATAATATCCATAATTTTTTGCAACACTATTTACTAATTCAGAAGATGTTGTATTTGATTCTTCAAAATCTGCACTAAGCATAGTATTACGAGTCAATATTCCTGTTGGAACTGGTATCCAAACAAATTGATTTCCATAAGTATCTTGAATTACAAATCCATTATCAACTTCTCCACCAATATGTTCAAATCCATCTGGAATGTATGGATTTTGTGCTGATACAGTTCTTATATTAGTTACTTCTACAGTCGTAGAATTTTTTTCTCCATTTACTCCTCTTACACCAAATTCATAAGTGCCATTTTCAGTAACAGTATAATCCTTAGTTTCTCCATTTACTTCTGTACCATCTGGTAATATTATAGCATCAATTCCAGCTTCATCTTCTGTTGCAACTACAACAGAAATTATTACTTTTTCTTGATTTTCTTCAACTGTATTTACTGTAGCTTCTATCGTTGGCACAATTTTACTTCCTTGATTTCCTTTGTTTCCACCAATTATACCACTACCATCTTTTGATGTTAACATGCTTACTGCTAAGCCTGCTAAAGCTATAATCACAACAATTAAAACAATTATTATTACTGGTGACAATTTATTTCCCATATCGCAAATTCCTTTCATTATATTCTTTTGTTAATGTATTAATGTCACTAATATTTATATTATAGTCTATCACTTTTCTATAACATAAAAGTATTTGAAATAATATATAATTATTATAAACATAATACATACAAATTTCAAATACTTTTTAATATTTTTTCATTTTACTAAAAAAAGAGTAGTTAAAAACTACTCTAAAAATCTCTTATTCAGCTATTGGATATACACTTACTTGTTTTTTATCTTTTCCTTTTCTTTCAAACTTAACTGTACCATCTACTAAAGCAAATAAAGTGTCGTCGCTTCCAATTCCAACATTAGTTCCTGGATGTACATTAGTTCCTCTTTGTCTGATTAATATATTTCCAGCTTTAACAATTTGTCCATCAGATTTTTTTACACCAAGTCTTTTTGACTCACTATCTCTTCCGTTCTTAACACTACCTTGACCTTTTTTGTGTGCCATTTAAGATTCACTCCTTTCGCTTTATATATTTATATTCTCTAAATTGATATTTCATATATAAATTATTTTGCTACTTTTTCTTTTGATTCTGTTTTTGTAGCTTTTGTAGCTGTTGTTTTCTTTTCAGCAGCTGTTTTAATTGAAGTAATTTCTACTTTTGTGTAATCTTGTCTGTGTCCTCTTGTTTTTCTTTCATTTTTCTTAGCTTTATATTTGAAAACTAAGATTTTCTTTCCTCTACCATGAGAAACTACTTTTCCTTCAACTTTTACACCTGTTACATAAGGATTTCCAATTTGTACTTTTCCATCATCAGAAACTAGAATAACTTTATCGAAAGATACTTTCTTTCCTTCTTCTACTTCTAATTTTTCGAAATATACATTTTCACCTTCTTGAACTTTGTATTGTCTTCCACAAGCTTCAATAATTGCGTACATTTAAAATGCACCTCCCTTTTCGTATACTCGCTAACTTCCAACTTTGGTAACTAAAATTAATTAGTCTTTATGTACCATAGCTAAGCAGTTTACAGTTAGATATTTTAACATAGTTTATAAGTTTTGTCAACAAATTGCTATACTTTTTTCCAATATTTACAAAAAAAACTCCAAGTTATATTTAACCCAGAGTTTTATCTAAATCTAATAGTATTAATTAAGCTTTTTTAGCAACTTCTGCTAATTCAGCAAATGCTTTGCTATCAGAAACAGCTAATTCAGCTAACATTTTTCTGTTAATTGTAACATTAGCTTTCTTTAATCCAGAAATTAATTGGCTATATGTTAAACCATTCATTCTTGCTGCTGCATTGATTCTTACTATCCATAATTTTCTAAAATCACTCTTTTTATCTTTTCTTCCTACATAAGCATACATTCCTGATTTCATAACAGCTTGTTTAGCCATTCTATATCTATAATGTTTTGCTCCATAGTAACCTTTTGCTTGTTTTAATACTTTTTTATGTCTTGCTCTAGTTGTTCTTGCTGTTTTTACTCTTGCCATTTATTTTTCACTCCTTTTCCTCTACCTAAATTCTAGTTACCATATGGTAATAATCTTTTAATTCCTGCTTCTACTGTTTTGTCTGCAATTCCGTTTTGTACTCTAGCATTCATTTTTTGTCTTTTTGTTTTATTTGCTAATAAGTGTCTTCTATTAGCTTTTGTTCTTTTTACTTTTCCTGTTGCAGTATAAGAATATCTTTTCTTTGCTGCTTTGTTTGTTTTTAATTTTGGCATAATTTTATCTCCCTTCGCATATTAGATTTTTTTATTTAAAATTATAAACATTGTTTTACCCTCTAAGAATGGCTTTTTCTCAACTGTTGCAATATCTTCAAGTGATTGAGCAAATCTACTCAAAATTTCTTCACCTGCTTTTACATTGTTTAGCTCTCTTCCTCTAAATCTTAATGTGAATTTTACTTTGTTTCCAGATTCTAAAAAGCTTCTTGCATTTTTACTTTTAAAATTAAAATCATGTTCACCTATATTTGATGAAACTCTAATTTCTTTTAATTCAACAGCTTTTTGATTTTTTCTAGACTCTTTTTCTTTTTTTGCTTGTTCAAATTTATATTTTCCATAATTCATAATTTTACAAACTACTGGTTTAGCATTTGGAGCAACTAAAACTAAATCTAAATTTTTTTCTTCTGCCATAGTAACTGCTTGCTCTAATGGTAAGATTCCAATTTTTTCTCCTGTTTCTCCAATAACTTGAACTTCTTTTTCTTTAATCTGTCTATTTATAGGCAATTCTTGTTTTATAGTAAAACACCTCCAAAAAAAAATTTGACTTATTTTAAAAAGCCAAATCCACAATATCTAGACAACACTATATGTTGTATTATTTATGATATTTCTAACCGAATGCTTACTTAAAGATACGGTGAGAAGTGGATACTTCTTCTTAAAACACATATATCTTAGCATACCATACTCAAAAAGTCAACACTTTTTCAAAATTTTTAGATAATTTTTAAGATTTTTTCTTGCAGTACTTGACTTTTTAAGCAATTTATATTAGAATAATTAAGCATTATATGTAAGTATGTTGAATTTGTTTTCAACCTCTCCCCGGTAGTTGCAAATAAATTTCATATATTTATATAAATCAAAATATAAAATTAGAAATTGAAATGGAGGGTATTTGTACCATGAATAATACTACATATAGCCCTAAAAAAGGCGAAATCGAAAGAAAATGGTATATAATAGACGCAACAGATAAGTCATTAGGTAGAGTTGCTAGTGAAGCAGCTAAATTATTAAGAGGAAA
>CAKPBB010000009.1 GCA_934140005.1 uncultured Clostridia bacterium | reverse complement strand
TAATAGAGGAGCTCCATTTGTACCATCTGAATTGACTTGCGTTGTTAATCTGACATCAATTGCTTTTTCATCAACTTCTATATATTTTTTTATAACATCTATAATTTCTTGTTTCATAAGTTCTAAAAAATCAGCTGATACATTAGCTCTATCTTGCATTAAAACTAATTGTAATCTTTCTTTTGCTGCTTCTTTAGATTCTACTTCTTCTATATTTTCTGGCTTAACCATTTTTTTGAAAAAATTTCCAAAATTTTCAAACATCTTTTTTTCTTCCCCTCTGATTATGATTTAAGCTTTTCCAAATAATCTTTTTAGTCTTGCAAAGAAACCAGTTTCCTTTCCAGGTACTGTAACTTCTATATTTTCTCCTAATATTCTCCTTGATATTTCTATATAAGCTTTTCCTGCTGGAGCCTTTTTATTAGAAATAACAGGTTCTCCTTTATTAGTTTGTGTAATAATGTATTCATCATCTGGTACTACTCCAATTAAACTAATTGATAATAAATCAACTATATCATCAACATCCATCATCTCACCACGTCTAACCATATTAGGTTTTAATCTATTTACTATTAACTCTGGATTTTTAATTTCAGATGATTCTAATAAACCAATTATTCTATCTGCATCACGAATTGCTGATATTTCAGCAGTTGTTACCACTAAAGCTCTATCAGCACCAGCAATTGCATTCTTAAAACCTTGTTCAATTCCTGCTGGGCAGTCAATTAATATGTAATCAAATTCTTCTTTTAATTTTTTAACTAATTCCTTCATTTGTTCTTCGTTAATTGCTGTTTTATCTTTAGTTTGTGCAGCAGGAAGTAAGAAAAGTTCTTTAAATCTCTTATCTTTTATTAAAGCTTGTCTTAATTTACACTTTTCTTCAATTACATCTACTAAATCATATACAATTCTGTTTTCTAGTCCCATAACAACATCTAAATTTCTTAATCCAATATCTGTATCAACTAAAGCTACTTTTTTTCCAGCTAAAGCTAATGCAGAACCTAAATTCGCTGTTGTCGTTGTTTTTCCAACTCCACCTTTTCCTGATGTTATTACAATAACTTCTCCCATTAGTTATCCTCCTTAAAATCCATTCGATAATACTTTTTTCAGCTTTAAGAAATCTTGTGATTTAAAATCAAAAAATCTCATCTTAATTTTACTTATATATATTATATTTTTTTTCATAAAAAGTCAATGCGTATAAGATTTTTTTTGTAATATTTTTGTAACAATTTGTTACTATTCGATATTTTTAATCATTCTGCCTCTAATTTATCTTCAAATATTCAGATTTGAGTTTAATACGCTCTGATATTATATAAAAAGCGATATATTAAATTTTACATCAATATACCGCTTATTTCCCTATATATACAAATTTATCATCTTAATCTTTTTTATTTGTCATTTCCTCTAAATCTAAAAGTTCTTGCCATCTATCATCAACTTCTTTTTGGAATGCTTCAATCATCCACTCATTTCCTGGTTTAAACATGTGTTTAAATCTTTTTTGTGGTTTCAAAAATTCTTCTATTGGAAGCTTTTTAGCTGGTTTATATGTTATATGATATACTCCATCTACAACTTCATATAGAGGCCAGTAGCAAGTTTCTACAGCAAGTTTGTTTATTTGCATTAAATCTTCTGTATTATATCCCCAACCTCTTGGGCAAGGAGCTAATACATTTAAGAAAGTTGGTCCTTCTGTATAAATTGCTTTTTCTGCTTTTTCATACAAATCTTTAAAGTTTGTATAAGCTAAAGTTTGAGCTACATAAGGTAAATGATGTCCAACCATAATTTTTGCTAAATCTTTACGTGATTGCATCTTTCCAGGTATCTTTGTACCTGCTGGTGATGTTGTAGTATCTGCAAATCTTGGTGTTGCTGATGAACGTTGAATACCAGTATTCATATATGCTCCATTATCATAGCAAACATAAAGCATATCATGTCCTCTTTCCATTGCGCCAGATAAACTTTGAAGTCCAATATCATAAGTGCCACCATCTCCACCAAAAGCTATAAATTTGGTAACTTCGTCTTTTGGTAATTTTCCTGTTGCTTTCATTGCTTTATAAGCTGCTTCAACTCCTGATAATGTAGCTGCAGCATTCTCAAAAGCTGTATGAATATATGAATCAGTCCAAGCTGAATATGGATATAAAAATGTAGAAACTTCCATACAACCAGTAGCATTTGAAACAACAACATGGTCTTCTGGTTTTACCGCACGAAGTATCATTCTTGCAACAGCTGGTGCTCCACAGCCTGCACACATTCTATGTCCTGAAGTAAATCTTGATGGTCTATTTGCAACAACTTCTTTATGATTATATGCCATTATTTATCCCCCCTTAATCCCAAATATCTATAAGGTCTTTCAATTTTTTCTTCATCTTTTATTTTTAATAAATCTTCATAAACTGTCTCTAAATCTTCAACAGTTGTATCTCTTCCACCAATTCCGTAAATGTAATTTACTGTTGGAACTTGAATATTATTTACAAACATTCCTGAAGTAACATCTTCAAATAAAGCTCCACCAGCAGCATTTAATGAATCAGCTTTATCTAAAACTGCAACGGCTTTTAAACCTTTTAATGCTTCTGCAATTTCTTTTGCTGGGAAAGGTCTAAATACTCTAATCTTTAATAGTCCAGCCTTTATACCTTTTTCTCTTAATTTATTTACAGTAGCTTTTGCTGTTCCAGCAGTTGAATTCATACAAACTATTGCTATTTCAGCATCATCTAATTTGTATTCTTCAAAGAAACCATATTTTCTTCCTGTTAATTTTTCAAAGTCTTTAGCAACTTCTAATATAACATCTTTTGCCTTTTCCATTGCTTTGCCTTGTTGTGCTTTATGTTCAAACAAATATGCTTGCAAATCTAAAGGTCCTACAGCCATAGGCTCTTGTTTATTTAATAAATAATGCTCTGGTTGATATTTTCCAACAAACTCTTTTACTTTTTCATCTTCAATAAGTTCAATATTTTCAATTGAATGTGATGTAATAAATCCATCTTGACAAACCATAAGTGGAAGTAAAACATCTTTATGTTCTGCAATTCTATGAGCCATAATTAAATTATCATAAGCTTCTTGGTTTGTTTCAGAAAATAATTGTATCCAACCACTATCTCTAACTCCCATTGCATCAGAATGATCACAATGAATATTTAAAGGTCCTGAAACAGCTCTATTTACTAAAGACATTACTATCGGTAATCTTAAACTTGATGCTATGTATATCATTTCCCACATTAAAGATAGTCCATTTGCTGATGTAGCTGTCATTGCTCTTGCACCAGCCGCTTCAGCACCAATACAAGCGCTCATAGCACTATGTTCACTTTCAACTGCAACAAATTCTGTATCTACTAATCCATTACTTACAAAAGTTGAAAAATATTGAGGTATCTCTGTTGATGGTGTAATTGGAAATGCAGCAACAACATCTGGATTTATTTGTTTCATTGCTGTTGCAGCAGCTTCGTTACCACTTAATCTTTCTCTTATTCCCATATTAACTTCCTTTCTATTCCATTACTATTGCTTTAAAAGGACAAACTTTTGCACAAACGCCACAACCTTTACAAGCATCATAATTAAAATCTTCTCTTTTACAATCTTTATTTACTGGTATTGCATCATCTGGACATACTGGAAAACAAAGTCCACATTGTTTACAAAGTTCTGATTTAAAAATAGGTTTTGAAGAACGCCAATCACCTGTCTTAAATTCTCTTGCATTACCAGCTTCATAAATATTTCCTCCAATTGTTAAATCTTGATATGGAGTATTTTTATTTATTCTATCTTCAGTCATATCTATTTATCCTTTCTAATTGATTTTTTCTACTTCTTTTAAAGCCATTTGTAAAGCTTTCATATTTCCATCTATAACATCTGGTTTTTTAGCAAATTTATGTTTAAATGAACCAATCATATCTTCTAGGAAAGCTTCTTCTGGCATAACTTTTGAAACTTTTACAATTGCTGCAAGCATTGGTGTATTAGGAAAATATCTTCCTAAAGTTTCCATTGAAATTTTTCTTGCATCAATTTTATAAATTGCTCCAGAATATCCTTTTAATTTTTCTTTTAAAACACTATTTTCTAAAGTTGAATTTATTACTATTGCGCCATCTTCTTTTAATCCTGCTGTAACATCAACAGAATCTAATAAAGTATCATCAACAACTACAACATAATCTGGATAATAAATATTGCTATGAACAGTTATTGGTTCATCACTTATACGATTGTATGCCGTAATTGGAGCACCCATTCTTTCTGGTCCATATTCTGGAAAGCCTTGAATATATTTTCCTGTATTAAATGCAGCATCAGCTAAAAGTAAAGAAGCTGTTTTTGCACCTTGTCCGCCTCTACCATGCCAACGAATTTCTATTAAGTTGTTCATAATTACCTCCTAACTTTATTTATATATTATGAATAACAGTATTTCTGAATCATACTATAATTTTATTTTTTACTAATCAATTTGCAAAAATATTATATGAAATATATTTGCAAAAATCAATATACGGTTCAGTCAGTTTTGCATTAATTATTATATCACATTTTTGGTAAAAAGCTATTACTTAATATAAAATATTATATTTTATTTGTATTCCAAGCATTATTTTGGTATACTACATTTATGGAAAAAGATAGATATAATCATTTAAATAAATTTTTAAAAGAAAAATTTGGAGAGAGAACTTTAAAAATATGTATTGATGGTCATTTTACATGTCCAAACAGAGATGGATCATGTCGGAACAAGTGGCTGTATTTTTTGTAGTGAAAAAGGTTCTGGCGAACACATCCGTAGAATTGCCGGAAACTCTGATGTAATAAATAGCTTATCTAATACATCATATATTACAGAAGTTACTAACTCAATTAGAAAACAAGTTGAAAATTATTTTAGCAGCTACAAAAGTACTCGTGCAAATAAATTTATTGTATATTTTCAAAATTTTACTAATACCTATGATACAATTGAAAATTTAAAACTAAAATATGATTCTGCTCTTATAGATAAAAGAATTGTTGGAATTGAAGTTGCAACACGCCCAGATTGTATCAATGAAGAAATTGTAAAACTTTTACATTCATATTCCCAAAAATATTATGTATGCGTAGAATTAGGCTTACAAACCTCTAATAACATTACAGGAAATTTGATAAATCGTGGATATAATACTACAGATTTTGAAAATGCTGTACATCTATTAAGAAAATATAACATAGATATAGTTTCTCACATCATGGTAGGATTACCAAATGAAACAATTAAAGATGTTATGAACACTGTAAAATTCATAAATAACTTTGATATTCAAGGTATAAAAGTTCATTCTACATACATTGTTAAAAACACTAAATTGGAAGAAATGTATTTAAACAAGCAATATATTCCTATATCTCTTGAATACTACTTAAATTGTTTAGAAATGATTCTTACTAACCTAAACCCTAACATAATAATTCATAGAATAAATGGTGATGCTCCCAAAGAATTGCTAGTTGCTCCTGAATGGAACTCTCATAAAAAATGGGTTTTAAATGGAATTGATAAAATACTACGTGAGAAAGATTTATGGCAAGGATGTAATTTTTAATATTTACAATTGTGCCCATTTTTATTATTTTGTGGCACAGTTGTAAATATATTTTAGATATGATTTTTCCCATGGAAAAAGAGCCCCCAGTCTGGAAGCTCTCTTTCCTGCCTTGAAAAAAATAATTTGCTTTGCTAGATGGTCATATTAAAAGCTTAGCGCTTCTTTGCTTTCTTCTGCTTGTTCGAGCGTTTCTTAACGTTTTTGTACTTGTTGATATGCTTCTTTGCCTTATGGCGTACAACACGGAGCTTATCAGCCTTTTTCATAAGCTTTTTGTCATGCCAAGACGCATCGCGCCGATGAACTACAGGACCACGTACATAGTTGAACTTCTTATCCGGAGACAACAAGTACTGATAATCTTCACATTCATCTTTGAACTGCCTGTGATTTGCAATCACACCGTTTGCCTTGATATGCCGCTTTTCACGAAGCAATGCGTTGTAGCGCTTGCCAATCTTGTCCTTCTGGTTTTCAATGTGAGTAATGCGCCAGTATTCCCACATATCCCACTTCTCAATGAAGTTATCCAGTCGGTCAAAATGACTATTTAGTTTAATTGTTCCAAAGTAATCGCCAACTTCATCAGCCGCAACATCATACTCGTAGCCAAATTTTTCGAATCCTTCATGGTAGAAATCCAATCTCGGCTTAGCCCATAGAGGAAGATTGCGGTCGAAATTCATTGCAGACTCATAATAAGCCTTCTTCGGTGCAATTTCATACTCGTGCCATGCAATTTCCATCTCCTTCTTAATCTGCTCATCTGTATACCACAGATTGGGATTATATGCCCAGGACAGCTCGATTTCGGTTTTGATTTCCGCCTGTTCGGCTTCTTTCTCTTTCCGTTCGTCTGCCATGTCCTGCTGATAATCCTGCAGACCCAATGCCAAAAAATCAAAAGTCGGTTTCTTCATAGCAATTTCCTTTCAAGCCATGAGTTAAAAATACGTACAAATACATTATACCGTATTTTACATAATCTGTCAACTAATTGTCATAGTAGATTGCATTATAACTTTTTATTTTTTGCAGATTATTCAATAGATTTATGTACAAAGTATTAATCTAATTATCCGTATTATTTCAAATTAAAGGATTATGTAAATTTTTGTCGAATATATAAATTATAATAATATTATTTTTGGGAGATCTTATGAAGACTAAAATAAAAAATATATTTGTTGGCTGTTCATCTAGAAACATAGATAATCGTAACTTTAATAAATTAGCAGAAGATATTGGAAATTTTATAGTTGAAAATAATCTTAACTATGTTTTTGGTGGTTGTAAAGATGGATTAATGGGAAAAATTTATTCTATTGTTAAAAATAGCGATAGTGATATAATCGTTACAATGGCAAAAGCATATGAAGAAGAATTAAAAGGATTATCATACAGTAAATCTTACTTATATAATACAGTTAATGAACGAAAAAATGGTTTTATAAGTTTATCAGACATAATGCTTTTTATCCCTGGTGGAATTGGCACAATAGATGAACTTTTTACAGCCATTGAAGCTTGTAGAAGCAATGATTATAATGTCCCAATAATTATTATAAATATTGATGAATTTTTTAATCCAGTTTTAGATATGCTTGAAAAAATATATCAACTTGGATTAGCTGATACTAAAAGTAGAGAATTATATTTTATAGCAAATTCTTTTGATGAAGCAAAAGAATTTATCTTTAGTTTACAAAAATAAAACAAGCTCAAAAAATCTGAATACAATTTTTAATTTGTATTCAGATTTTTATTATACCTTAATATTTACTTTATATACTATTAATCAACTTTTTTCAGATATTCTACTATATTTTTACTAATATCTTTATCTCCCTTATAAATTACATCAGTTGTTTTATTATTTATTAATTCATTTAATAATACATTTGGATTCACTTGTAAAGCTAAACATAGTTTAAGAAAATTTATAATAGAACATGCATATAAGCCTTTTTCAATTGCCCTAATATAACTTTCTGATAAAAAAGTTTTATTAGCCATTACTTCCAATGTTACATTTTTGTTCTTTCTAATTTTACTTAATTGTATACCTAAATGTTTAAGAACTATTTCTTTCTCTTCAATTAAGCTATCAGATGTTACATTTAAATTCATAACTCCACTTCCTTTACGAACATTCTTTCGTATATTGTATCATATATTTTACTGAAAAGGAAGATTTTTTATAAAAAATTAAGAGATTATAAATCAAGTAAACTATACTTACTTTATTAAAAAGTTTTGTTATTTTAGTTTACTTAAATTTTATAATCTCTTTTATAATAAATTTATGATTTTATTAGTTATTATCTAAATGTGGTGCTCCTACTGGGCAAACTCCTGCACAAGTTCCACACTCGATGCAAGCATTTTTGTCTATAACCATTTTATCTTCGCCTTGTGAAATACAACTCATTGGACAAGCTCCTGCACAAGCTCCACAACTAATACAAGCATCTGAAATTACATAAGCCATTTTTATTTCCTCCTTAAAATAATATTCTATATAGATATATTTTATGCTTTCAACATATTAATATTATCTTACATTTTTTTGATTTTTTCAAGTATTTTTTATTATTAACTGTATTTACATTTTTACAAAGATGTTACTTTAATTTGATATTCAAAATATATAGATTTATTTGCATAATCTTCTTGCAATTCTTTTAACTTGTTTCATTGCTTCTCTTTCATTAATATTACGCATCTTTCTATTTTGCATAATCATCTTTCCATCAATCATAACACTATCAACATCTGCACCATTTGCTGAATAAACAATATTAGTACAAATATCATTTTCAGGACATAAATGTATTTTATCAGTTTTTATAAAAATTAAATCTGCTTTTTTTCCAACTTCAATTGTTCCAATTTGATTATCTAGTCCTAAAACTTTTGCCCCCTCAATTGTAGCCATTTTTAATATATCATAAGCATTAATTGAAGTAGGTTCCATTGTATTTATTTTTTGTAAATATGCTGCTGTTTTCATTTCTTCAAACATATCTAAAGTTGTTGTACTGCCAATACCATCTGTACCAAGTCCAACATTTATTCCATTTTTTCTTAAATTTACTACATCACATATACCAGAAGAAAGTTTACAATTACTAATTGGATTATGAGATATTCCTCCTCTAATATTATGTTGTTTCAAAATCTCAATATCGCTTTCAGAAATATATATACCATGAGCTAAAACAACTGGAACATCAAAAACATCTAAATCTGACAAATATTCAGTTGCTGTTTTTCCATATCTATCTCTTATTGTAGCAACTTCATTTTGTGTTTCTGCTAAGTGAATATGTAATCCAGTATGCAACTCTTTAGCTAAGTCTACACATAACTTTATAGTATCTGGATTACAAGAGTATGGTGCGTGAGGTGATGTAAAAACAGTTATTTTACTATTTTCTCTGTTATTATAAATTTTAGCATATTCTCTTGTTCTTTCAATTTTGTCCCTAATCGAATCATCTGTTAAACACCATGCAACAACAGCTCTTAATCCTGTGGCTTCAATAGCTTCAATCACTTTATTCATTCCAAAATACATATCATTGCAAGTTGTTGTTCCAGATTTAATCATTTCTAAACAAGACAAGTAAGAATTCCAATATATATCATCTGGTTGAAGTTTATCTTCAACTGGAAAAATTGCATTTTCAAGCCAATCCATAAGTTTTCTATCATCTTTATAACCTCTAAAAATACTCATAGCTAAATGTGTATGAGTATTTACTAAACCTGGCATAATAAGCATATTTTTAGCATTTATTTTTTCATCAACTTCTGTTCCAATATCTTTTTCAATATCTTTTATTATATTATCTTCTATTAGTATATCGTTCTTTTGAATATTTGGTTTTTCACCAACCATATCCAATATATATGCATTTTTTATTAGTGTTTTCATATTTTTTCCCCTTATAGTATCGTTATAAAAATGACATTCTTTGATTTTCTTAGAATAAAAGTGGTCATTATGATAATTTCAAAAAACAAATTTCATATTCTACTATATTAATATATATTTAATATATCTGTCAATATATTAAATTTCATCTGTTTGATTTTTTTTATCAGATTTTTCAAGTTTCTCAAGTTTCTTTAATTCTTCCAAATCTTCTTCATTATCTGCAAGAATTCTATCATCTTCTTGAGCATCTTTAATAACTACAATATCTTTTACATTATGTTTTTTAAAAAAAGTTTCATCCCCGTCTTTATATTTTACTCTAATTACTTCTTTTAGAGTTTCAACAGAAACCACTTCCCCAGTTCCTTCTTCTGATTTTACAATTGCACCAACCTTAGGTAATCTTTTTGCTTTTTCCGTATAAACATCTTCTTCATATTTTAGACAGCACATTAATCTACCACAATTTCCAGAAATTTTTGAAGGATTTAAAGATATATTTTGCTCCTTAGCCATTTTTATTGAAACAGTTTCAAAATTGCTTAAAAAAGAACAGCAACATAGTTGTCTTCCACAAATTCCATTTCCACCTATTCTTTTTACTTCGTCTCTTACTCCAATCTGTCTAAGTTCAATCCTTGTTCTGAATACAGCTGCTAAATCTTTAACTAACTCTCTAAAATCAATTCTTCCATCTGCTGTAAAATAAAAAACAACTTTTGAACCATCAAATTTATATTCAACATCTATTAATTTCATTGGTAATTTATGTTTTTTTATTTTTTCAACACAAATATTAAAAGCATTTTCTTCTTTTGCTTTAAATTCTTTAAGTGTATTTTGGTCTTTTTCAGTTGCAATCCTTATTACTTTTTTTATTGGCTCTGTTACTTCTTCATCTTCTACTTCTTTTTCTGGAAATATAACTTCTCCATATTCTTCTCCCATTGCTGTATCAACTATAACATACATACCTTTTTCAAGTTCCAAATCGCCTTTTTCAAAATAGTATATCTTTCCTGGTCTTTTAAATCTAACTCCTGTAACTTTTTTCATTTAACTCCTCCCACATTTTTATTATAAGAGAGTCTATACTCATATCAAAATTACTATTAACCTTTAATCTTGCAATACATTCATTTACAATTTCTATACAATTTAAGTAAGTTTTATTTTGTTTTCCATTTGAATATAAACACACTATTAAATAATCTAAAATATCATATATATTTTCTTTATCATATAGTATATTCCCTGCTAAAATAATTTCAGCTTTATTCTTCTTTATCAAAAAATTGGTAAATTCTTCAATCTTTTTGTACTTATCACTATTTTCTTTTAACTTTTCAGCCTTTCCAATACTACCACCAAAAGACATTAGCATATTATCAGAAATTTCATCATATTGTAGCTTATTTAGAGCAAATTTTCTTAAATCTTCATTTGGAATATTTTGGAATTTGAGTTTCATACATCTAGATTTTATTGTATTCAAAATAAGATTCTCATTTGAAGATATTAATATTATAGTAACAAACTCTGGTGGTTCTTCCAAGGTTTTTAATAAACAATTTTGTGCTTCTTTTGTCATCTTCTCACAATCATTTATTATATATACTTTTTTATCTGAAACAATTGGTTTTTCAATAACTTTTTTAGTTATTTCTCTTATTTGTTCAATTTTAATTGCCTCTCCCTCTTCATTCACAATGTTGTAATCAGGGTGATTGCCACCATCAAAACAAATACAAGATTTGCATTTACAATCAGCTTTTCCATTCTCTTTGCATAAAATAGATTTAGTAAAATTTTCAGCAATTCTCTTTTTTCCTATTCCTTCTGTACCTAAAAACAAATAACTATGTAAAACATTGTTTGTTTTTACAGAATTTGACAAGTATTCTTTTATTTCATCATTTCCAATAATATTCTCTATTTCCATATTAATTCCTTTTAGTTAACTTTTCCAAAAACATTAAATGGCCAAAATCTAAAAATTACAATTCCTTCAATTTTATCAGCTGGTATGCAACCAAAATCTCTACAATCAGTGCTTTTAGTTCTATTATCTCCCATTGCAAATATATAACCTTCAGGAACTATAAAATCATTAAATATATCGGTTTCTGTAATAACATCTGCTCCTAAATAATCTTCCTCAAATAGTTGTCCATTTATGTACACATAGCCATTTTGAATCTTCACATGTTCGCCAGGTAAAGCAATAACTCTTTTTATATAACTTCTTTTCGTTAATTCTAAAACATTATATACAAATTTGCTAAATATTCCTCTTGGTTCATTATTATATATAGCTACTGGATTAGATTGATTAACATCTAATTTACTATAATTTTTACTAGGTGCTTCAAAAGTAATTATTTGACCTCTTTTAGGCAAACTATTCCCCAATCTAAAAGTTCTATTTAAAATTAGTCTTTGATTTTCTTGAAGTGTTGGATACATACTTCTCTGTCTTACTATTGTTGGTGTTGCTACAAAATATCTAAAAATCAAAGCTAAAACTAATGCTATTACTACACAATAAACCCATTCTAAAATATTTTTCATATTTTCTTTACACAGCTCCTTTACAATGCTCTTCTATTTCTTTTTTTTACTTGTTTTTTCTTTTGTTTTCTCAGCATTTTTGTTCATCCTTGCTGCTTGATTTTTCATTAAATTTTGTTCCATTTGATTTAAAAATCCAATATCTAACTGTGGTTCTGCATTATTTTCTGTTTCTTCTTTTTTTTCATCTTCTTCATGTGTAAATGTAATATCTGGTAAATCATCTATTTCTGATGATAATTTATCAGTAATATCTTCTACTTGTTCTTCATTTTTTTCTTCTTTATTCTTTTTTCTTGTATATTTTTTATGTTCAACTTTATTTTTTGTTTCAACTGTACTATTATCATTTACATTTTTTTCAGTGTTTATATTACCAAAAGAAAATGATGTTACTTCTTCACTATCTTCATTATTATTTTCTTCTTTTGTAGAAAATCCTGCAAAATCATCTGCATTTTGTTCATATTTTTTTAAGTTATTTAAGAAATCTTGTGGGTCCTCTACTTCATTGCTATTCTTTTCAAGCTCTGCCATTTTTTTATTAACAACGTCATCATCAATATCATCTAAATCATCAAGTTCATCAATCTTTTGGTCTAAATCACCTATTTCATATTCTGAATTTTCTTCTTCAACTGGTACTTCTTCTTTTTCATCATTCATATTAAATACCATTGTTGAATCAAAATCTGGTTTTACTGTATTTTCTTCTTTTTTTGGAGGAAATAGACTTTCTTCTTCAAATTCAGTATCTTCAACTTCATCTTGAATTGATTTTGTTTCTGCTTTTTCTGGCTCATATTTTTCATTTTGCTCAGCTTCATAAGGTACATCATTATCATTAAGTGCTTGCTTTGTTTCTTCTTTTTCAAGCTTTTTCTCTTTTTTAGATTTCTTTTCTTTTTTAATTTTAGGTTCTTTAGGCTCTTTAGGTTCTTTGTCTGCATTTTTATCCATCTTATAACTTAAACCTAATATAGCTAAAATTAAGGCCAAACCACCTACTACTAAAATTGCTTTTCCACCTGAAGAACTACTTGAAGTTGCATCTGATACAGCATATACATTCTTTCCAAAAAATATTAAAGAACTTGCCAATCCAGCAATTAATTTTTTTCCATTGTTTCCCTTCATACAATTACCTCCAAATTATTTTCTTTTGTTATTCTTTATTTTCATCTTTATTATATTTTTCTAATCCCTGTTTAGTTGGTATTCTAATAACTACTTCTGTTCCTTTTCCTAGTTCACTTTTTATATCTATTCTGCCATCATTTTTATCTAAGATTTCTTTAGCAATTGAAAGACCTAATCCTGTTCCACCCATCTCTCTCGTTCTTGATTTATCTACTCTATAAAATCTATCAAAAATTCTATCCAAGTCCTCTTTTGATATACCTATACCTGTATCTATTATCTTTATATATGCATCATTATATACAAAACCAACATATGCCTTTACATTACCATTTTCTTTAGTATATTTAATAGCATTTGTTAAAATGTTGATAATTACTCTTTGAATTCCACTTTTATCTGCATAAACTAACGGAACATTAGATGTTACAAAACATTCTCCAATAATAGATTTTTTTTCCATTTCAAGTTTTAGACCATCAAAGGTATATTTTACTAATTCTCCTAAGTCAAATTCTGTTTTCTCAATTTTAATCTTTGAATTGTCATATCTTGATAAAGTTAATAAATCATATACCAAATTTGACATTCTTTGAGCTTCTGAAGATATTCTTTTCAAAAAATTCTTTTGAGTTTCTTCATCTAAATCATTTTCTAATATAGTATCTGCATATCCCATTATAGATGTAATTGGTGTTTTTAATTCATGTGATACATCAGCAACAAATTCTTTTCGCATACTGTCTAATTTAACATGTTCTGTAATATCTTGAATTACAACGATCACACCTGCAGGACGTTCATTTTCATTTTTAAATGGTGCAAAAAATAAATTAATTGTTTTTTCATTTACATTGATTTTCTTTTCTGAAGAAGTCCAATTTTCCAGATAAATTATTTTTTCCATATTAATATCTACATTAAATTTTTCAAATATATTTTCAAACTTTTCATTTTCTTGTATATTTAAAAGTGTTTTAGCTGCATGATTAATATGAATAATATTTCCATCAATATTAAAAGCAATAATTCCATCTGTCATATGAAGTAAAATAGTTTCGATTTGTTTTTTCTGTCTTGTTACTTCATTAAGATTTTCTTTCAACTCTTTATTCATTGTTCCAAGAGCATTAACCAGTTCATCTATTTCACTTTTTCCGATAACCTGGTTTTCTTCAATATTATTTTCTATCTCTTCACCTTTAACTATTTTTTCTGCACTAGTTAAAAGTTTTGAAAATGGATTAATCAATATTTTAGAAACAACAATTCCTAAAACTAGTGAACTACTAAGAAAGAATATAGAACTATATAATATATTTTTTTCTATTTTTTTAGCCTCAACAGCAATTTGTTCACTAGTAATTTCATTTTGTAAACTACTTGTACTTTCTAGTTTTCTTATGTTAAAAATATTTAAAGTTCCTATTGCAGTTGTAACAAGTATTCCAAAAATCACAAAAACCATTACTATTTTGGTTTGTATATTTTTTAACATAATTGCTCCTATTTTTTGAGTGAAATCACCCATTTTTCGTTACTATTATATACTTATATTTTTTGATATTCAAGTATATTTTTGATTTGATTAAAAAAATACTAACAAAATTTTTGATTTTGTTAGTATTTCTAGATACATTTTTATTAATTTTTATCTGTTACATAATAGCCAACGCCTCTTTTTGTAATTAATATTTTAGGATTTGCTTTGTCTTTTTCTATTTTGTCACGAATACGATTCATAGTTACATCTATTGTTCTAATAGCTCCAACATACTCTTCATATTCCCAAACTTCGCGAAGTAGCATTTCCCTTGTAACTACTTGACCCGGTTGGCTAGCTAAATATTTTAATACATCAAATTCTTTTTTTGTTAAGTTTATTACTTCACCTTTTACTCTTACTTCAACTTTCTTTGTGTCTAATGTCAAATCTCCAACTTTAATTATATTGCTTTTATCATTTGCTTTAGCAACTTGAGAACTTTCATAATTAGAATTAAGTTCAGCTTTTCTTAAATTTGCTTTTATTCTAGCCATTACTTCTCTAATTTGGAAAGGTTTTGTAATATAATCATCAGCTCCCATTTCTAATCCAACTATTTTATCTGATTCACTATCTTTAGCAGAAATCATTAAAATAGGAATATTTGAAATGTTTAAAGCATAACGAATTTTTTTACAAACTGAAATTCCATCTAATTTTGGTATCATTACATCTAACAAAATTAAATCTGGTTTCTTCTCTAGAGCCATATCAACTGCAGTAATTCCATCTTGTGCTTCTAAGGTATTGTATCCCTCTTTTTGTAAGTTAAAAACAAGCAATTCTCTGATATTTTCTTCGTCATCGACAACTAAAATTGTTTTTTTATCTTTTTCACCCACTATATTTTCCACAAGTTTCCCGCCTTTCTGAAATTCTATACTGTACTCTTTTTTACAATTTAAGTTATATCATATTTCAACATTTTGTACAAGTTTTTTTCATTTTTTTTTCAAGTTTATTACATAATTACATAAAAATATCAATTGTATTAATTTTTCCATCATCTTGTAACATTACTCTTTTTTCTTCCATCTCTTTTCCATTTAATATAAACCTAGATACACCAGTATTTTTTCCATTTGGATTTTTTACTTTTATTTGATAAATACTAGTTTTATACTTATAACGAATTTCATACTCTTTCCATTCTTTTGATATACATGGTTCAATATAAAGATATCCATTTTTTAATTTTAGTCCTAAAATATTTTCAATAGTTACTTTATAATACCAACTACTAGAGCCTGTATATAAACTCCATCCACCTCTACCAATTAAATCCTTATTTGAATATACATCAGCTGCTATACTATATGGTTCTAACTTATATTTTTGAGCTTTTTCAGGAGTATTCGTATGATTTATCGGATTAATTAATTCCAATAATTTCACAGCTTCATCTCCAAATCCTAATAAAGCTTCTGCCATAATAAACCAAATAGCTGCATGTGTATATTGTCCACCATTTTCTCTAACTCCTGGCTTATAACCTCTTATATAACCTGGTTTTATACTTCCTTTTTCAAATGGTGGATCAAATAATTTTATTAATTGATTATCATAATCAACTAAATTATTTTTTACTGAATCCAATGCTATAAACTTTTTATCATTATCTCCTGCGCCAGATATAACAGACCAACTTTGACTCAAACTATCAATTTTTGCTTCTTCTGAATTCATACTGCCTATTATTTGTCCATCATCAGTTATAGCTCTTTTATACCATCTACCATCCCAAGCCTCTGTATTTAGAGATTTTTTTAATTTTTCCTTTAAATTACTATATCTTTTAGCTCTTTCTTCATCATTTTTCAAAGTACAAATAAAATTCCATCTGTTTAAAATATCATATAAGAAAAAACCTAACCATACACTTTGTCCATTTCCTTTCGAACCAACATCACTAAAGCCATCATTCCAGTCACCTGTTCCAATTTTTGGAAATGGTTCAATACCTCTAGCAATAACTTTTTCAATTGCTCTATTACAATGCGAATAAATATTTTCCTTTATTTCACTATTATAAAAAATATTATAAACTTCAAGTTCATTAGTTTTTAATTCTTCACCTGATAAATATTCAACTTCTGTATCCAATATAGAATAGTCATTTGTAAATTCCATATATTCTAATGTTGCATATACAAGCCATAATAAATCATCAGAAAATCTTGTTCTTATTCCTCTTTTCGTATCACTGTGCCACCAATGAAGTACATCACCTTCTATAAATTGATGACCAGCACAATTTATAATTTGTTCTTTTAGGATATTACTGTCAATAAATTTCATTCCTAATGAATCTTGAAGCTGATCCCTAAAGCCATAAGCACCACCAGATTGATAAAATCCAGTTCTACCATAAATTCTACTAGATAAGGTTTGATAAATAAGCCAACCATTTATTAGTAAATTTATACTTTTTGATGGCATACTTACAGTTAAAGTTTGAACTATATTATTCCAATTTTTTCTTACTTCATCTAAAGCTTTTTCTCTATCTATCTTGTCAAAAAACAAACTTGTATTTTGGGCTATATTTTCTTCTTTTTCCTCGCCTAGAATAATTGCAAATTCCTTATTTTCATAAGGTTTTAATTCAATTTCTAGTTCCAAAGCAATACATGAATTTTTTCCAAGTCCATTTTTACCATCTAGTTTTTCATATAAAGCTCTAGGATTTCTTGTTCCTTCTTTTCCTAAAAATATATCTTTATTTCCTGTAAAATTACTTATTTCTAAGTCACTAGTCACGAAAAATGTTTTATCATAAATATCTTCTCTCAAAATATTCTTTGCAATTATTATATTATCCTTTTTGCAAACTTCAATATTAGTATTAGTTAATATTTCATCTTCTCCTAGAACTGGTTTTATATAAATTAGCAATTTTAAATTTCTTAACTTATTAGCTATATTTTTTAAACTTATGCTATTTACCTTAAAACTTTCATTTTGTGGTATAAAAGTCTTAATTTCTTGTACTAATTCATTATTAGTATTTTTAAATTCAGCATAACCAAAACCATAGTTAATATAATAATAATTTTCATTTGGTATAACTCCACTGTTTACTGTCCATACATTATTATCTTCTACAACATACCATATTTCTGGTGGTAGATTAGATATAGGTTTATTCCCCCAAGCTGTAAGTCTATTTAATCTGCTGTTTTTGCTCCAAGTATATCCACTAAAGTTATCTGTAAGCAAAGTACCAAAAAATTTATTTGCTAATATATGAGACCATACAAAAGGAGTTCTATTTTGCTTATTTGTATAAATATGATACTCTTTACCATCTAAAGTAAAACCACCATATCCGTTAAAATATAGCAAGTCTTCCTTTTTCAAAGGTAGAATCTCTGTTGTATTATTTGTTAAACTGATATTTTTTAATTTTTTATAACTTTTTTCTCTTCTATTTCCGATTTTTTCTATATAACTTTCTAAATCTGTTTTTCCTAAATCAATTATTAATTTTGATTTTAAAATAATAGTTTCTAACTCTTGTTTATTTTTTTCACTACTTTCTAAAACAAAAATTCCACCTTTTATATTTCTTAAATATTGCATCTGTTTTTCTGAAATTAGTTCATCAATACTATTTAGTACATACTTTTCATATATATTTTCTTCTTCATCAATAATAATTAAATCTATTAAAATTGATTTTGCTCTAAAATACTCATATGCTTTTAATATTTGCTTTAATCCATTTACTTCTTCCATCTTTCTTAATTTTACAGAAATTATAGGATTGTCGCCAGAAATTCCATATCTCCATAAATAATCTTTTTTGTGTTTCTTTCCTTGCGACATTTTATAGTTTGGTGCAGATAAGAAAATATAATCAAGCATTTTTTGGTAAAGTGCCAATTCCTTCCTTTTTATTTGTAAGAATTGAAGTTCTTCATCACTTCTTACCTTTGCTACATCAATTATTCTATAAATTTCCTGAGTAGATAGCAATTTTTTCATTTCCTCTTTTAAATAATCTTTATTAAATGATGACATAAGTAACATTGAAAATTCTACTTTTTCACCAGGTAATATTTTAAAAGTTTTTTTAATTGCTAAAATTAAATCTGTTACTTCTTTCATTTCATTTGAAAATTTCTTACTTTCCCTTAGCATATCTGGTATATCAATATTGTCTCTTCCATAATATTTCTCTTTGTCTATTTCGTATTCTGTATCCACAATTTGTTCATTATCTGTGTATAAAGTAGTCCCTAAACACATATCTTCTTCACCCAAACGATTTCTTCTAGTTATATAAAATACTTCTCCACTTTTTTCTATTTGTAAAAACAATTTATTAAAGGCTGGGTGAGAATACTCTTGCATCTTTTTGCTCAATATTGGTTCAAATTCTGATACCAATTCATATATTTCTTCTGTACTTCCTATATTTTCTATTTCAATTTTTCTAATTTCTAACGCCTTATTTGGATCTAGTATTACGCTAGTAGAAAGTTTTAATTTTCCTTCATTTTTAACATACGAAATTTTATCAGGAGCAAAAATTACATTTGAATCTTTATAAACATCAATTATATTCTTATTCTTTACATTCTTCACATAAAAAAATACTCCTTGTTTTCCTTCATCTGTTGATTTATACTTATAAACTAAATTTTCTTTAAACTCACTCCAACTATTTCCTAAATCATCCATTATTACTCTATAATTTTCATTAGCTATAACTCCTAAATTTCTGTATATTTGATGATGTCTTTGAATAATTCTTTCACTATATGCACTTTCATTTATAAATTTTACATTTGCAATTTTCTCCTTATATTCCTTAGTTAAAATCATATTTATTGGCATTCTTTCTTGAAGTAATATATCTACTGCTTCTATTTCAGCATTTTTATTAAATCTTTTTTTCAATATTTCATCATTTAAATAATTATTTATTGACAATAAAATCAAAGCTTGATGATGTGCCATATATGTTTTTACTAATTCGTATTTTTGATTTTTCTTCATTCTGCTTTTCGTAAAATCAACTGATTCATAAAACCCAAATTCTTGATAAGCTCCTATTTTTTCTAATTCTTTTGCATTTTTTATTGCCAATTCATTTGCTTCATCTAATGCTAAAAAAGTACTATATGGTGATATTACAATGTCATTTTCCAAACCTCTTTTTAAACCAAGCCATGGTATTCCAAAAGCTTTATACTGATAATTATTATATAAATCCTTTAAACTATATGCTGATTCAGATATTCCCCAAGGTACATTTAATTTCTTAGCATATTCAATTTGACACATAACAGCAAATTTACTAGATTCATCTATTAAGCTACCTTGATAATTTTTTAAATTTATGTTTGGCATTAAATACTCAAAAGCAGTACCAGACCAAGAAATTAATCCCTTATATCCTTTTAAGCTAGTTAAAGTTCTACTTAAAGAACTCCAGTGTTTACTTGGAACATCTTTTTTAGCAATTGCAATTAAACTTGCTTGTCTAGCCTCTGAAGCAAGAAAATCATAGTATGAATCTGTTAATTTATTTTCCTCTAAATTAAAACCAATTGAAAATAATCTATTTTCTTTACTATACAAAACTGAAAAATCCACATCATTTATAAGATTTTCAACATTTTTTATTAAAAAGTCAAATTCTCCTTTTTCTTTGTTTTCAATTAAAAATTCTTTTAATATATACAAATATCCAACATAATTTCCACTATCTACTGTAGAAATATATCTTGGAATTAATGGTGCTAAAGTTTTTGTATCATACCAATTATATAAATGTCCATTCCATTTTGCTAGATTGTTTATAGTCCCTATTATATTTTCTATATAATTTTCAGCTTGCTTAAATGATATAAATTTCAAATCATATGCTGATATTACAGCAATAATTGACAAACCTATATTAGTTGAAGAAGTCCTATTAACAATTAATTTTTCTCTATCTTCTTGATAATTATCAACCATTAAATAATGATTTTCAGGTGTTATATAATTTTCAAAAAAACTCCATGTTCTTTTTGCTACATCTATTAAATATTTCTCATTTTCATAAGATATCTTTCTTTTCGTTTCTCGACTCAAACTAATATACCAAGCTATTGCTGGTCCTAATAACCACAAAATAGCAAAAATGCATGTATATTTACTAAATAAAAAAATCACACCAAATACTACATTTATAAACATTTCTTTATAAATAGATTTCAAATCACTTTTACTTTGTTTTTCACCGTCTTCTGCAGTTACCCATTCCAAAAGTTTATTTTTCTTCTTCATTCTATATATGCTACGTATAATTGCATCAAAATTCTCATAAGCCTCATATGGTAAAAATGCAATTTGTAATATGAATCTAATTATACTTTTTTTAGAATTTCCTATATCTTTTGAAAACTTCTTGTCAGCATAAATTTCTCCTTCAATATAACTTTCTTTAAAGACTATAATATTTAATATATCTAAGCAATACGAAATAATTAAAGAAATAACAGAAACCCAAATTAGAATATTACTCAACATTTTTTCTTTTAAACATATACTGCCAATTACAATTAATATAAAAGCAACTATATTTACCAAACTTCTTCTTAGATTATCATATATTTTAAATTTAGATATTTCATTTAGTTTATCATTAAAAAGCCATTTAAAAATTTGCCAATCTCCTCTAACCCATCTGTGATTTCTTTTTATATATGGAATATATTTAAGTGGATAACCATCCATCAAAGTAACATCTGTAAGCAAACCACATCTCAAATAATTACCTTCTAATAAATCATGACTTAATACTGTATTTTCAGGAATTTCATCTTTTAGAATTTGATCATAAACTTTTAAATTATAAATTCCTTTTCCTGTAAATATACCTTCTTTAAAATAATCTTGATATATATCTGATATAGCATTTGAGTATAAATCAATTCCACCTTGCATGCTAAATAATTCTACAAAATAAGTTTTTTGTGCAATTTCCAAGTCCAATCCTATCCTTGGTTGCATAATTCCATATCCTTTAACTACTTTTTGTTTTTTAATAATTGGTTGATTTAATATATGGTCCATTGCCCCAACTAATTTTGAAACTGAATCCATTATCAAATTTGTATCACTATCTAATGTAATTATATATTTTATATCAGGCAATTTCTCTTTCTCATTTTCTATAGTATTTATTGCAAAATTATTTTCTTTTTTTCTAAGTATATATTCATTAAAAGTAACTAATAAGCCTCTTTTTCTTTCCCAGCCTATATATGATTTTTCACTATCATTCCATACTCTATTTCTGTATAAAAAATGAAATCTTGAAAAAGTATTTGTTTGATATTTTTCATTCAATTGATTTACAATTCTTTCACCTTCTCGAATAATTTCTTCATCAAAAAACATATTCTGCGTTTTTTCTTCTGAACAATCTCCAAGTAATGCAAAATATACATTTTCTAATTTATTAGCTAAATAATATACTTCCAGTTTTTTTAGCATCTCTGCTACTTTTTCTTTACTTTTTAATATTGTTGGAATTACTACAAAGGTAGCAGCTTCTTTAGGTAATCCATCTTCATAATTCATTTTGGGAAATATTTCTGGCTTTTTACATTTACTTAATACATAATTTAAAAATTTAGTAAATATTTCTGTTATTGGAATATATAAAGCAACAGATAAAATTAATGCCATCCAAAAATCTTTGTATCTACTATATGCAATTATACCCAAACAAAAACAAAAATAAATTGGTATAAAAATTAATGATGCAATATAAAGATTTGTTGTATTTATATTGTTCTTTTCCTGTTTTATTTCTAGTTTATCTTTTAATTCGTATATTCCTTTATCAATTAAATAATATCCTATATGTGACTTTCTTTTTTCTTCTAGTTCCACTTTATCAGCATATCTTTTTGCTAATTCTATTATTTTTTCAGATATATAAACTTCAGATATTTTGCTTTTTTTAGATATCTTAGATATTTTTTCTCTATAATAATTTTTACTTTCTTCGTCCATATTTGGATAGACTTTTGCAGGATCAAGATTTAAAATTTCTTCAGTTGCATTAGTAAAAGTAAATAACTCACCAAAATTTATATGACCTATTTCTTTTAAACTTTTTATCCCATTTCCAATTGTTATTTTTATATTTGCAATTTGAAAATGTTCCTTTTGAATTACTTCTGAAACAGTCATACCAAGTTTTGCTACTTCTTTTTCCAAGATTTTTTGATATTCAATAGCTTCTTTTCCATACTCCTTCAATTTATATGACATATATTCTATAAATGGATATTTAGGTTCAGAATCATTGACTTGTATCTTATATCCAATTTTATATTCATTATTTTCTTGTTTTTCTATTACTTTCTTAATTATATTTTCAACTTTTAATTTTTGCATTTGTGATAAGTATATTTTTTCACACATTTCACTAATTTGTGAAACTAATGCTAGTTTTAAAAATATGCTTAAATCCCAGATTTCTTGCATACTTAATAACTTTTTCTTTTGATATGCTTTTAAACAAAAATTTACATTATCAGCATCAATTTTACAATCTGTAAATGCTACTATTTCAGAAGCAAGCACATATGTTCTCGAAAAGCCTTTATATTTTCCATTTGAAATTCCTGGCATTTCTTTATATTTTTTTAGTGTTAATTCTTTTTGAATTGCCTTCACATTTTCTTCTATTATATAAAAATTATCTAATATCCATTCACCAGCAGAATGAATTTTTATTCCCAATTTTATATGTCTAGAAAGCAAATTATAAGTTTCTAATATTATATGATACTTATTTTTCAAAGTCTGTAATGGGTAAGTTTTCGAATCACTACAATTACAAATATTATGTTCAGATGCTATCTTTTCCATATATTTTTCTAATTGTACATTATCCAATAAAGTTCCTGAAATATTTAATTCTTTATAATCTTTCATAAAAATCCTTTCATTCCTTATATTAGAGGCAGACTTAGTTATAAAAAATTTCAAACTAATCTCTTTTTGTTTTGCTAGAAATATTTTCTACATTTTTTTCAAAATTTATTCTTTTAATAAAATTTTTTCGAATTTTATTTCAGCAATTTCATATATTATTATAAAGATTGAATGATGGAGGAATTTATGATTGTAATTAATAAAAAAAGATTAATATTTATTGAGGTTTCCATTATACTTTCAATATTCTTTTCAACAATTTTAAATAAATCAAATGATGATACAATAAATACTTCATCAATACCAGTTAGTTCACATACTGTTACTATTGATGCTGGACATGGCATACCAGATGAAGGTGCTCAAAATGAAAATGGCCTTACAGAAGCAAGAATAAACTTAAAAATCGCTCTTAAAGTACAAAAATTATTAGAAGTTAGCAATTGTACTGTTATTTTAACTCGCTCAGATGAAAATGGAATATATGATATTGACAGCAAAACTTTAAGAGAAATGAAAGTAAGTGATATGAAAAATAGAGTAAAAATCGGCAATTCAAGTGATAGTGATATATTCATTTCAATTCATTTAAACAAAATACCTCAAAATCAATATTATGGTTGGCAAACTTTTTATAAAAAAAACTCAGAAGAAGGAAAAAAATTAAGCAATTATATACAGGAGAATTTGAATCAAAGTATTCAAATTGAAAATAAACGTGTTCCTCAAACTATTAGTGGAAAATATATTATTGAAAATTTAGAGATTCCAACAGTAATCGTAGAATGTGGCTTTCTTTCTAATCCAACTGAAGCTAATCTTTTGACTCAAAATGATTATCAAGATAAAATAGCCTGGGGAATATATTGTGGAATAATGGATTATTTTGATAATAAATAAAAAGGCCCAAATTATTAATCATTCATAATAATTTGGGTTTTATATATTTTAAAATTTTCTTTTATTTATTACATATGTACTTCCCATTACTGTTTTAGCCATATGTTTTACTTGAGCAGCAATTTCACCAATTTGTAAAGCAGTTTTAATTGTTTTGTTATCAACTTCAACAACACCTATTGATATTGATGTTAAAGGAAATTGCTCTATTATTCCCCTTCTATTTGCTACTTCAACATATCCTCTTTCTACATCTTCTTCATTATAGAAATTTACAGCTTCACTATCAAATTCAGCTATTATATCTTGACAAACTTTATCATAATCAGTTTCCTCTACTATTGCAACAAAGTCATCTCCACCAATATGGCCTATAAAATTATTTCCGCCACCAATATTATGTACATGTTTTGATATAACTTTTGCTGTAAATTTAATAATTTCATCACCATTTGCAAATCCATATACATCATTATAGGCTTTAAAGTTATCTAAATCAAAATACATCATTGCAAAAATTTCTTTATTTAGCAATCTTTTTTTCATTTCAGCTTGGATTTGAACATTTCCTGGTAAACCAGTAAGTGGACTTACCCTTCTATTAATATACATTAAAGAAGTTATATTTTTTATAGTATAATATAAATACTCATTATCAATTGGTTTTTTTATATAATATTCTACATGCGTTTTTAAAACGTCTATTCTATGAGCTCTATCTTGATTTGAAGTTATAACCACTATTGGTGTAATACTATTATCTTCATCTGCTCTAATTTTTTTACAAAGTTCTAATATTTCCATTTGAGCCGTATCTTCATCAATTATAATAAGAGATGGTATATTACGTAAAGCTTCTTCTAAATTATCAGTTCCAACTGTTTTAAATTGATATTCTGAATCTTCTTTAAACTCTTCTTTTAGATTTTCTATTAATTCTTTTTTGTCATCAATTATATATACTTCTTGTACCATACCTATCTCCTATTTATCTATTGTACTGTAAATGTTTTTTCTACTACTTGAGTAGCACCATCTTTTCCAACTACTGTTAATGTAATTTTATTTTCACCTGCTACTAAATCTAATTCAAAATTTCCATCTGTCATATTATCACCAACATTAATATCATAATTTTGTCCATTAAATTGTAAAGTTGCTGATTGTACGCCTTTATCATAAGCTATTTCAACATATACTTTTTTGTTATTATCTGCCTTTTGTTCTACAGTAACTCTTGGTTTGTTAGATGTTGAATTATCACTTACATTATTTCCTGTACTATTTGTTGTATTTGTGTTCGTTGTATTAGTATTATTTACAGTATTTGTGTCAGTTACTGTATTATTATTAATGATATTTGTTCCTTCAACTCCATAAGTAAATTCTTGTTCTGCTGTTGCTTCTGTTCCATCAACACTTGAAGCTACTACTTTAATATGGTTAGTACCTTCCACTAAATTCAACTCAAAGTTTGCATTTTTTGTATCTTGTTCAATACCATCTACATTAAAGTCTTGACCATTCAAAGAACCTGTTATTCCTTTTATTCCATTCTCATGAGTAATATCTATACTAACTTTTGTTTTATCTGCTGATAAAGTTAATTTGATTTCTGGTTTTGTTAATCCTGTATAACTCTTTGTTTCTGTTGTTGTATTATTGCTACTATCAACTGCTATAATAGTTATATCATGTGTTCCTTTTAATATATCTATTTCTATTTCTATTTTCTTTTTATCTTCTTCTGTTGGTTCTACTTTTATTTCTTCTTCTGTATCCCAGCGATATGTAACAAAATCTAATGCTGTTTCATCAGTTACACTTATTTTCAATTTTCTTTGTTCTGTTACGCTTAATGTAATTACTGGGTTTAATATATCAGTTCCATTTTCTGCAACAATTTCTTCTTCGTAAGTTGTTTCATTTCCATCTACGTCTGTTACTTTTATATGTAATACATTAGTTCCAGCTGGTATTTGAATTTCTTTTTCTAATGTTTTTTCTCCTGTTCCTTTAACAACAGTTTCTGTTCCATCATTCCAACTATATATTAATTTTTCAATAGCTTTTGTATGTACTACAGAAATATTAACTGAATTATCTAATTTATCTACATATATTTGTGCTTTTTCTGTTTGTATTGTATTTGTATTAGAATTATTTTCTTGATTTCTTATATACATTCTATATACACCACTTGCAACTAAACATAGTGCGAATATTATTAAAATTATTGCAAAAACTCTAATTATTTTATCTGAACCAGACGAACTTTTATTTCCTTTATTTGGGTTATAGTCTAATATTTGGTTCATTTTACCACCTCTCCTACTTTATTTCAAAATTGATTATAACATATACAATTTTTATTGTAAATGTAAAAAAATATAAATTTTTTAGAGTTTATGTAAAAGAAAAACGAATTTCTGATTTTACGCAGAAACTCGCCTTTTACTGTTTTACATTTTCATTAAAACTATTTATTTTTTTACTACAATATTAAGTATTTTATTTTTTACATAAATCTCTTTTAAAACTTCATTTGTTTCAAAAATTTCTTTAACTCTAGAATCAGCTTTTACTATTTCAAGTATATTTTCAGGTGTTTCATCAGCTTCAACTGTTACACAGAATTTTACTCTACCATTTACTTGAACTGGAAATTCTTTAGTTCCACCATTCATTTCACTTTCAACAACTTTAGGCCATTCTTGTTTACAAACAAAATCTGTATATCCTATACATTGCCACATTTCTTCAGCAAAATGTGGTGCTAGAGGGGCAAGTAATTTTATATAAGTATCTATTACATTTTGCAATATATCAATATTTATTTTTCCATCTCTTATATAATCACTTGTTTTATTGAACAATTCCATACTTCTAGCAATAGCAGTATTAAATCTAAAGTCATTTATATCTTCACCCATTGATTTTATAGTTTGATTTTTCCATCTAAGAAGTTCTTTCTCTTTTACTCCAATTTCATTTGATGATGTGTTTTTCTTTAATTCATTAAACTTCTCCATTAATCTTTCAATTTTTGAGAAGTATTTAACCATAGATTCTATTCCTTTTTCATCCCATGGTCCACCTTGTCTGTATTCAAAACCAAACATAATATACATTCTAAATACATCTGCACCATATTTTTCAATATATTCTTCTGGTGATACTGTATTACCTTTGCTCTTGCTCATCTTATTACCATCAGGTCCTAAGATCATACCTTGATGTATCAATTTTGTAAATGGCTCATCAAAGTCCAAATATCCTAAATCTCTTAAAGCTTTTGTAATAAATCTAGCATAAATCAAATGCATTGCAGCATGTTCTTTTCCACCTACATAAACATTAACAGGTAACATTTTATCAACTATTTCTTTATTAAATGCTTCTTTAGCATTTCTCGCATCTGGATATCTTAAATAATACCATGAAGAACATACAAATGTATCTAATGTATCAGCTTCTCTTTTAGCTTTTCCACCACATTTTGGGCAAGTACAATTCATAAATTCACTTGATTTTTTAAGTGGTGATTCACCATCTGGTTTAAATTCAACATTATGTGGTAATAAAACTGGTAAATCTTCTTCTGGAACTGGTACAGCTCCGCATTTATCACAATATATAATTGGAATAGGAGCTCCCCAATATCTTTGTCTTGATATTAACCAATCTTTTAATCTATAATTAACAGTTTTATTTCCTTGATTTGTTTTATTTAAATCTTCTGTTATTGTTTTCTTAGCAACACTAGATTCTAAACCATCATATTTTCCACTATTTATTAATATTCCATATTCAGTATATGGTAATTCAATCTCTTCATCTTTTTTACTCTTTACAACTTGTTTTATAGGTAATTTATATTTAGTTGCAAAAGCGAAATCTCTTGTATCATGGGCTGGAACTGCCATTACAGCTCCTGTACCATAGTCTTCTAATACATAATCAGCAATCCAAATTGGAACTTTTTCTCCATTAATAGGATTAATTGCATAAGCTCCTGTAAATACACCTGTTTTTTCTTTTTCTGTTGATAATCTTTCTATTTCACTTAGCTTTGCTGTTTCTGTTATATAATTATTTACACTTTCCTTATATTCATCAGTTGTTATTTCTTGAACTAAATCACTTTCTGGAGCGATAACTATATATGTAACACCATTTAATGTATCAGCTCTTGTAGTAAATACTGTTATTTCTTTTTCATTGCTTTCACATTTAAATTTTATTTCACTACCTTCTGATTTTCCTATCCAATTTGTTTGTACTTTTTTAGTTGATTCTGGCCAATCTAATTTATCTAATCCTTGTAATAATTCCTCTGCATAATTTGTTATTCTAAAGAACCATTGTGATAATTTCTTTCTTTTTACTTCTGAACCACATCTTTCACATTTTCCACTTATAACTTGTTCATTAGCTAAAACAGTTTTACAACTATCACACCAATTAACAGGTGCTTCCTTTTTATAAGCTAATCCTACTTTATATAATTGTAAAAACAACCATTGTGTCCATTTATAATAATTTGGCATACAAGTTTCAACAGAATAATCCCAGTCATAGCTTCCGCCCATTTCTTCTAATTGTTTTTTCATTGTTTCTATGTTTTTCAATGTTGATTCCTCTGGATGTATTCCTGTTTTTATAGCATAGTTCTCTGCTGGAAGTCCAAATGCATCAAATCCCATTGGATGAAAAACATTATATCCTTGCATTTTTTTGAATCTTGCAAAAGAATCTGCTGGTGCATAATTAAACCAATGTCCTAAGTGTAATTTTGCTCCTGATGGATATGAAAACATTTCTAATGTATAAAGTTTTTCTTTTTCACTATTTGAATCATATTTATAAACTTGTTTTTCTTTCCATTCCTTTTGCCATTTAGCATCTGTTTGCTTTGAGTATTTCAAAATAAACCCCTCCCCTTTATAACTCTTTAAGAACATATTATTCAAATTTATAATAATCTTATATTTGATTTCATTATTTGACTAATAATGATATTTCTCACAATTACATTTCATATTATAGCATCTTTCACTATTATTGTCTATAATTTCATTATTTTTAAAGAAAAAACTCTCATAAGTTTTTTCCTTATGAGAGCTTTTATTATTATTTTATACTTTAATTATAAAACATATTTTTTGATTAAAACTACACCTGTTGCTAATATAGTAATTACTGCTGTTGGAAGTATTATATATGGTTGTTCTGAACCAGTTGAAATACTTAATATTACTGGTGCTGTATCTATATCATCTTCTCCTGCAACTTTATTGTCTGGAGTTGAATCTATATCTTTTGAACCATGTTCATTATAATCTTTACTGATTTCAGCTGTATTTACTTTTTGTCCCATGTTGTCTTCTGCATTTTCCCATTGTAAAGTCACATTTACAGAAGCACTTTCACCTGGTTTTAATAAAGTATTTGCAAGTTCACTTGTAACTATTACTTTATCTGAAACTTGTGACCAAGATTTATTATCTTCTTGAACAAATTTTAAACCATCTGGAATATAGTCTTTAATCTCTTTAGCATAGCCTTCTATTTCGCCTTCATTTGTAATTGTTATTTTATATACAAATTTAACTATTGTAGAATCTATTTTCTTTCTGTTTATTTCAACTTTCATTAATTTATCTGGATCATCAACATTTATTTCTTTTGTTTGACCATCTTCAGTAATTATTATTTTTACTAAATCTTTTCTTAATGCTAAGTCAAAATATTTTACATATACTTTTTCTTTATCAATATCATCTTCACCATCTTTGTTGTTTCCTGGTGTAGAATCAATATCATCTACTGGATTTCCATCTTTGTCTTCATCATCTGTAATTTCTGCTGTATTTATTATTTGTCTATCTTCTTTTTTAGTTGTATCTTTTGATAAGTTTGTTTCAGAAACTTGGAATACTATTTGTACATCTCTGTAATCTGGATTTGCTTTTCCAGCTTCTGTACTTATTTCTGCATTTTTATCATAAGCTTTTAATAAATTATCTTCTTTTCTAGCTTCTGATTTTGCTTTTGATAAGTAATCTGTTTTTACAGAAACAGCTTGATTTATATCTGTTGTTTCTTCTCCATTTTTATCATATAATTTCCAACCATATTTTTTGTTTGTTTCATTATCTGGCAAATATACAAGTCCACTTGGAATATCATCTCCAATTTCTTTTGCATATCCATCTTGTTCGCCTTCATTATATACTCTAATTGTATATGTAATCAAATCATTATTTGCAACTGATAAAGCTTCTGATGAATGACTATATCTTAATGTTCCATCTGAATTTTTAGTAACTGTTGGAACTCTGTTTGTAATTTGATTTCCATTTAATGCTGTAATGAATTTTTGTAAAGCTAAATCAAATATTTTTGGTTCTTCCATTGTTAAATCTTCATAATCATTATCATCTTGATTTTTATCATCACCTGGATAATTGTCTGGTTTTACTGTATCTGGTGTTGAATCTCTATCTGTTATATCTTCTCTATCTTCGTTTGAATGTTTTACAATTTCTGCAATATTTCTGCAGTTATTGTTTTCTACTTTATCTGCAAGAACTATACAAGCAACTTGAATATCTCTGTAATCTAATTCTGTTCCATTTTCTGGATCAAAACCATTGATTAAATTCTTTGTATCACTTGCATTTGATTTAAGTTTTGTAGATGTTAATTTAACATTTTTTCCTGTAACAATTTCTACATCTTTTAAATCAGTTATTCCTGTAAAATCATCTTTTGATAAATTTGCTGTTCCATTTTCAATATCTGATAATTTAATTGTTTTTCCATCTGTTGGAATTGCCCAATAATTATCGATATTTACTGTATGGTTTACTAAGAAACCTAAACCTTCTGGTAAATAATCTGCAACTTCTTCTGCATATCCGCTATTTGTTCCTTCATTATATACTCTAATTGTATATAATACTATATCTCCTTTTTTTACTGTTAATGGAGTTTTTGAACCTGTATATGTTGCATTCTTTAATCCATCTTTAAGTGGTTTTACATCTACAACTGGTTCTCTACCACTTGTAGCTTTATCATTTACTCTTGAAATAAATTTCTTCAAAGCTAAATCAAAAGTTCCACCTTTTACAACTAATTTTTCAAAGTCATCATCATCTTCAATACCCTTGTAGTTGTAATTTTTATCTGTTAAATCTTGTTTGTTATCTTTATTTCCTGTATAAGTTTCTGTGTTTATGTCTTCTTGTTTAATAGAACCTGGTGTTGAATCTCTATCTGTTATATCATCTGCTGTTATTTCAGCAACATTTGTTAATACTTTTCCAGAATTTAAATCTTTAGAAATAGTACATTCAATTTGTACTGATGTACTTGTGATTATATTTTCTTCTACATTAAATGCTGGTATAGTTACATTTGATAATATTGTTGTTGAAGCAACTCTTTTATTAGCTGATTCTGTCCAACCATATCTATTATTTATTTCGCTATTTTCTGTAAGAGTTAATCCTTCTGGTAAATAGTCAACAATTTGTGTTGCTTTTCCTTCTATTTGACCTTCATTATATACTCTTATTTCAAAAACAACTTTATCACCTACAGATACTTCAACTGGTGACTTTTCTGCATAATATTTTGCATCAGTTCCACCAGATACTAAATCTCTAGCATCTACAAGTGGTTGGTTAGCATTAGTATTATTTGAACGACGAACTTCTTCACCATTTACTGAAATAATATATTTCTTTAATGCTAAGTCAGCTGTTTTTTCTTCTACATCTTTAAATACTTTTTCTTCTACTGGTGTATTTTCTTTTGTAATTAATACTATTGGTTGATATCTACTATCATTTGTTTCCCATAGACTAGCTTTTGTTTCATATTTGTTGTAATTTAAGTTTAGTTGAACTCTTGTTACTTCATTATTTTCTATAGGTAAATATATGTAATAATTTTTATCAAAAATTTCATTTACTTTTTTAGTAGTAAATTCATCTTCGCCTTCAATTAAAATTGAATATTTATCTGTACTTAATTCTTTTTCTCCATCAGTTAGCTTAATTGTATAAGCACTAGCTGGTGCTGTACCACTATTTACTTTAAATGGTCCAACTTTATAGAATTTTCCATCAACATCACTTTTAATATCTGTGTTTGTTACTGCAATACTTGGATAAGTTACAGTAGCTTCTTCTTTTCCTTCAATTGCTGATTTTACTAAATAGTTATAAAGTGTTGTAGCATATTCTTGTCTAATTGCAGAACCTGTTACATCTAGATAACTACCAGAAACTTCTTGCATTGTTTCTACATCTAATCCTGTAATTAAAACAGAACCAAATGATGCATATTTTTCTACACTTCTATTTGTGAAATACCAAATAGCCCATTGTTGAACAACTTCAATATCGTCATCTGTTAATCTTGATTTTATTAAATCAACTGTTGTTGGTGGTATATTATTTTTTTCTTCTTCAATTTTTTTTGCAAAAGCTTTAGCTAAAAATTCATCTTTATATTCTGGATTTTGTTTTCTTAAATAGATGTTATTTACTAACCAAACTAATGCTTTATAATCTTCAGCAGAAAGTCCTAATGCTTGTACACTTGAGTTTGTAACATCTTTAAAATCACCTTTATTTTCATATTCTAGACTTTCTTGTCCTGGGAATGACTTTTCAGCATTCAAACAGTACATTGCATCTTCAAAATTTACATCACCTGATTGCATAAGTTTGAATATGATTGTATCTTTGATTCTATAAGTATAAGGATTTGTATCATATTCATCTGCATAATCGCTTGATAATGTTCCGCTTGATTCTTCTCCACCTTCATGAAGTCTTGAAGTTTCAATTAAAGCTTTTTCTGTTTCGTGTGTTAAACTTGCTGCTAGTACTTCAGATGTATATGGTAAAATAATTGTTACTATACATAGAGCTGCTAGCAATTTTTTAACTTTGCTCTTCAACATATATTTATCCTTCCTTTACATAGTAATATAATTATATTTTAATCTAACTACATTTTAAGTCAATACCAATTATCTGGTAATTATTAGATTAAAACCTTGTAGTTTTAGGGTTCCTACAATTTACCCATCATATGACAATTATATTACATTTCACCCTCTAAATCAAGCTTTTATGACAATTTTCAAGAAAATTTCAAATATGCTAAAAGAGCAAGAATTTTTTAATTCTCACTCTTCTAAATCTTTATCTTCTACTATCAAATTTATTTATCTTATTATTACTTAATCCATCATAAGTTTATTTTTTGCTCTATAATAAGTTACTCTAGCCCAATTTTCTGTTTTGTTCAATAACATTCCAATTTCCTTAAATGACATTTCTCCAGATATTCTTAACATTACAACTTGCTTATAAATTGTATCTAAATTGTCTATTTGCATTTTTAACTTTCTTTTTTCTTCTTTTGAAATAACTATTTCTTCAATACCTTCTTCATATATTTTTTGTTGAATGCTATCAAATTCAACTACTCTTTTATTTCTTTTCAATTCATCAAAATATAAATTTCTTGCAATTTGAATTAACCAGGTTAAAATATGGCAATTTTCTTTAAAAGAATTTATATTTTTTATTGCCTTAAAAAAAGTTTCTTGTGTTAACTCTTCTGATAAATCTTCATTATGAGTTAAATATAAAAGATATTTATAAACAGTTTCAAAATATTCTTTATATATTTTGTCTATGTCCATAATATTTTCTCCTTATTACTTTCGCTATATTTCAATCTTTTATATAAATTTCTGAATCATACTTTTCTAAGTCTTTATCTTCTACAACATCAAATTCATATTTAAAGTCAAAAAGAGTACTTTGGTATTCACGTTTATTATTAACTATAGTTCCCTCACCATATGTTTCTTCCATTCTAACAACCAGTCCTGTTTCTTTATCAAAGTACAAAATATCTTCATTTGATATAAATTGATAACATTTCTTACCATTTACTATTGCACTTTTTATTGAATATTTAAAAATATTTATAGGAGCTTTCAAATCGTTTTTTATCTTATCAGTAAAATACCAAAAATAAGTTTTCACAACACCTTCTTCTGTAAAATTTTCACTTGTTAAAGGTGTTATTTCAATATCATAATCCATAAATTTATTATAATTTGTATCTTCTTTTACTCTATCAAGGCTTATATCGTCACATTTTTGAAGCTTTTCTCTGTCTTTTACCCATATTTCTGTACATGTATAATACCAACCATAGTAGTCATATCTTCTCATATAATAATTATTTGCATTCTGATAATTATCTATCTTTTTATATATTTTACTTATAATAAATACTTTTCTCATATAAAAAGCTAATATTATGAATATTAAACTCCAAATCACAATCAATAAAGTATACTTTATCTTTTTATATTTTACATTATACTTCTTAGCATAATTTATTTCTTGCTTTATATCAACATTTTCTCTTTCAATTTTTTCATTCATATTTTTGAAAACATTATTACATTCTTCGCACTCTTTCAAATGCTCTTCTATAAATTCATTTGTATCATTTGCTGTAAGTTTATCAATATAATTCGGCAATAAATCTTGTACGATTTTACAATCTTTTTTATTTATCATTATAATCAGCTCCTTTCTTTAGTTTACTCTACTATTTATTATTAGACTTTTTATTTTTATTTTCGTTACAAATTATTATATTGTTTTAAAATTTCTAACATAAATTCTAAAAAGTTTTTTCGTTCCACTTTTTCTTTCAAGCAAATACTATATCTCGTAAGTAAATTATTACCAACATATATTTGCATTTCTCCTACTTTTGTGTCTTTTTCTATACTTTCAGCAAATTTATTAAATGTAAAGCACTTTGTAGATATATAAGCTTCTTCATTTTTTAATATTGGAAAAGTTGTATTGCTGTCAGTAACTAAATATATACTTGGTACATTTACTAATTTATCACATCTTATCATATTATAAAAGCTTTCTACTTCATTTTTAAAACTACTATTTATAATAGAAGATAAATCTTTCATTTTATAATTACTATTTACATAGTTTAATATCTTTACTGAATCTGTTGTTCTATCTTTCTTTGTATTTGCACCTAATACAACGACAATTACATCTAAATCATTTTTCTTACAAGCTGTTATTAAACATCTTCCAGCATTAAATGTAAAGCCAGTTTTAACACCATATACACCTTCATAGTTTCCTAGTAATTCATTTGTATTTGATATATTTTTAGTTGCTCCTTTCCATGAAATATTAGTATTTTTAGTTCCAACAATTTCTCTAAAAATTTGATTTTTCAAAGCATAATTTGTTAAAATTGCCATGTCATAAGCAGTTGAATAATGTTCATCTTCATCTAATCCATTTGGTGTAACAAAATGAGAGTTCTTCATCCCTATCTCCGTAGCTTTTTGATTCATTAAAATTGCAAAATTTTCAACACTTCCAGCAATATGTTCTGCAATTGCAACAGCCGTATCATTACCTGAACGAAGCATTAGACCATATAATAAATCTTTTAAAGATATTTCCATATTTTCACTTAATTCTAACCTTGAACCTCTTGTTTGCGCAGCATTTTTTGAAATCTTTACAATATTATTAAGATTACCTTTTTCAATAGCAATTATCGCAGTCATAATCTTAGTAGTTGATGCCATTGCAGTTTTTTCAAAGCCATTATTTTCAAATAAAATTGTTTCTGTACTTCTTTCAATACAAATTGTATGTTTTGAAGCTACTTTGGGAATATTTTTTTCTTCATAAGAAGATACTTCTACATTCTCTTCTAATTCTTCATTTTCTACATCCGCAAAACAAATCCCTTGTACTAAAATTATACATATTAAAAATATACTAATTATCTTACAAACAACCTTACTCATAATGTTATCTAATCCTTTCCAGTAAACATTTTATTCTATCTTATAAATATGTAAAAATTTCTTTTATATGATTTTATATTTTTGGTATAAGTTACCTTTTTTATGTCGATAATTTATTTAAACAAGATTGGAGGTTTTTATGAAAGATTTTTTTATTGAACACAAAAACACTATTTGTGTAATTTCTATTTTAATTGCATTATGTATTAGTATTTTCTCAATTTCTTTTGGTACTGAAGATTATGAAAAAACAGATTTCGAATATGCTAAAGTAACAGCATCAACTTTAAATGTCCGTAGAGGTCCAGGGATTTCATATCAAGCAGTTGGACTATTAAAAAAGGATGATTACATACGAGTATTTGCTAAAATTGGTAACTGGTATGTAATTCAAACTGAAAAAAATATTATAGGAACAGTCTATTGTGACTATGTAGAGCCTTGTAGTGAAGATACAACTTCTCCTTTTAAAGTTTCTTCTGAAACTTCATCAGTTGCAACATCAAGCACTCAAACTGATGAAACCGTAGCATTAGATACTCCACTTATAAATTATACAGAAGATGAACAAGAATTTATAAATTTAATAAATACTGAAAGAAAAAAGAATAATTTACCTGAATTAGAAATTGATGAAGAATTGCAAAATACAGCTAGACTAAAAGCAGAAGATTTAGTTAAAAACAACTATTTTTCACACACATCACCAACTTATGGTGATTTATATAAAATGTTAGATAGCTGTGGCATAAAATATAAAACCGCTAATGAAAATATTGCTGGTAATTCAAGTGTTTCTGGTGCATTTGAAGCATTGATGGCTTCAGAAACACATAAAAATAATATTCTAAGTAATATTTTTAATTATACTGGTGTTGGTGTAGTAAACAGTCCTATATATGGAAAAATTTTAGTTGAATTATTTATTGGAAAGTAGATTGCTCTAAAAAAACTGTAAATAGAAATTTAACAGTCTATTTACAGTTTTTTTCAATTTTTTATCTAATTCTATCTGTAATAACTTCTCTTAAAAGTATATTTTTACTTCCATCACAGTTTTTGCCAAGTGGAACATATGATGTATTTATTTTTTCACTTCGTATCAATTCTGTTAATTCTCTATACATTTGCCTATCTTTTTGACTGTCGTTTGCATGTATAACTTCTAATATTTTTCTACCAAGCATTATATTCTTTATTTTTCCAATTTTACTTCTTAATAATGGTCTTAATGGACTATCTTGACCAGTTTTAGCTAAGAAATCATTGCATAAGCTCATTGCTTCATCATATCTTGTAGCACTAATAAGATTTCCACTTGTTACGAATATTGCTCTTGATAAATCACAACCTGTAAATTCCATAAATTTCTTCATAAAATCTTTTGGAGATTTTATACTTAAACTAGTTCCATTATTTGCTATATAATCTCCAATATTCAAATATACTTGTTTTTCTTGTTGCTCTGCTGTTAAAGAAAATCTATTTCCTTTTGTTAATTTGAATCTTTTATTTGCCTCATCAACAACCGCTTTTTGTCCCTCTTGAAAATCTAAATTACCATCAACTAATTTTTTAACCACTTCTTGTAATTCTGGCGTTAAGCTATTGATTTTTGCAAAGTTTTTATCATCAATTTCTCTGTTTTTACTTGCTAATTTCAATTCTAAGCTACCAACCAAAACTCGATTTTCATCTTTCATTGCTTGAGTTACCATTCCTTCTAGATTTTTTAATTCTTCTTTAGTATTTACGTAAGGAACTTCAGCTATAATTTTATTTATGAATTTTGGGAGTATTGTTCTTCTTTGTGAATACATGGCATAGTCAATCGTATCTCTTTTAAACAACTTATTATTCATTAAGCATGGTCTATATAAAATATCAACTAATCTTTTTAATTGTGAAGTCGAAAATTCTTGGTCTGAAATTTTATCTACTACATCATGAATTATTTTTACTCCTTGTCTTCTTTCTTTTTTAGCACTGCCTTCCAATACTTGTACTTTTGCTTCCAATACATCTATAATTTTATTAAGTTCTTCATTTTCTACAAACTCAATTCTTTCTGGCATTGTTGATGCACCATATAGCTCATAATATTTTGCTCTAACTTTTTGGAAACCAATTAGTCTTTCAGTTCCATTTTCTTTTGTTCTACTAGATGGTTTATTTTGTTTTTTATTCGTTGCTGTAGTTTTGGGCTTTGTAGCAAATGGTGTATGCATATTTATTATACTTGTATCAATTGCATCTTTTTCTGCAAGAATTGCTACTTGTTTTCTTCGATTTATATTTTCTCTTATACTTTGTAATTCTTCTAATGGAATATCCAATTCAAAAGAAATAAGTTCTAATTCATATCCTTTTTGAATTAAGTCTTCTAACTCTTTAATATTTTCTCTCATTACATTTATACTTCCTATTCTTTTAACTATAAATATATATTAAGTATTTGCCATTATAACACGATATTTATCAATTGTAAATACGGCAAGAGCCCTATTCGGAGTAAATTCACTCCGAATAGGGCCCTGCCTATAAACCTATGTATTATTTTTTAAGTTCAATCCATGCTCCTCTCAATTCATTCAAAAAGCTTACTGTCTTTACCAATTTATCACTTCCATTTGCTTTCTGGTAATCATTTACCATCTTAGCAATTTTCATTTGAAGTTCAATTCCCATCTTCGATTCGCCACCAAGCTCACGTGCAACATCATCAAGAGTTTTTTTATGCTCTGTATCAACTATAATAGCGTTCAAAATCCTACTCATTTCTTTCTTTTCATTTTCAGATTCCTCAAACATCATTACCAATAATAAAGCATCAATAAATTGCTCAAGAGTATCATATTGCAAATTCAAAATCTGATTGATTTTCTCAGACTTTTGCAAACTTGGCAACAGCTCTTTTGCTTTTTTCTCTTCTGGAACAGCACTGTCCGCTTTTAAATCTGATTCATTAGAAACGGACTCACTCGTGCTATCGTTTTTTTGGTCTGCTTCACTCGTATCAGATTCAGCATTTTTTTCAGCAGTCTTATCACTTTGAGTTTCACTTTCAGCAAAAGAAAAGCCTTTTTCTCTAAGAAAATATGCAACTCTCGAAATAATCACAGATGCCTTAAGAGTAGTATCTGGATAGCGTTTTTTAAGCGAATCGTTAATTTTTCTACGGAACGAAAGAAGCTTATCTCTTTCATTAAATCCCAGCTTTTTTGCAAAATTCGCAAAAGTTTGACGCTCCGACATTTTTAATGCAATCTTAATTGCATCAGCATACTCATTCCATTCAGAAGTTCCTTCTACAAAACCTAATTCATGTCCAATATCTTTGAAAAATTCTTCTCCTGAACGGTCTTGTGCAAACTCATTAATCCAAGGATAGAATCTTGAGAAAGTAGATTTGTAGATGCCAGGTTCATTAGAATCTTTAGCCTTAGTAGGATGTTTTTTAGCCTTACTCTTACGCTTACTCCTTTTAGAAGACTTTTTAACCTCACTGGGCTCTGCTGTCGGTTTAGGTTCTATAGTAACTTCTGCTTGAACCTCTTTTTCATCATTTTTTAAAGGTGCTTCCTGAGCTTCATTATCACCATTGTAAGTGAATTTTTGAATTTCACTTGCCTCACCAATTATATCAACAATTCCACACTTTTTACCATCATCAAAGAAAATCTTGACTTTTGCGCTCTGCCCATCCAATTGCATTACATTTCTGGGATTAAAACTTGCAAAAAATTCTTTAACAAGTTTTGCTGCCAACTCTTTGTTAACCACAAATTCCGATTCAAAGTACCGCATAGTATTGTCCTTTCTTTTCTGTCAAATAATACATTGGCTTATTGAACTTACTCTCAAAAATTATTTTAATGATTATAAAATTCAAAAAACCAATTACGTACTTTGTTAGTATAGCACAGAATAGCTATATTTTCAACATTTTTATTATGTTCAACACATATTCATTATTTAATTGATTTATATATTTCATCTGCTTCATCTTGTGTTAGTACATTTTGTTGTAAGTAAAAATCTGTTTTTTTCTTTTTAGTTTCTTCATCTTCCGTTTTTTTCAAATTCTCTATCAACTCTGCATGTCCATCTGAAAGTGTACCATCTTCATTGTATAAATAATTTGAATGTGCTTTTACTATACAAATAATAACCGCTAATATAATAATTATAAAAATTGATAAAAGTATTATAGATTTTTTTATATTTTTTTCTAATTTCATAGTTTATCTCCCTTCTTATCTATAAATCTAATATATAAATATCTATTTTTTTTGTCAACCCAAAAACCTTTTATCTTTTATTAGCATAAATTTATGATAAACGGTTTAATTTATAGATAATTGGTTTTTATATTGACTTTTAATATCAAATAAATATAATGTTTACATCATCATGTTGTTCTAACATAGTGTGCTTTCTAATTTTATTATATTGGAGAAAAATATGAGTATGGTCAGTTCAATAATTATTGAATTAACTGATGGTACTAAATTAAAAGTATCTCGAAGACGAGTTATAAAAGTTATTGATTATTTAGATGAAAGGAGTTGGTAAAATGTATTTTATATCCAATATTCTCAAAATGATTATAACTTATATTTTAGGCTATATTTTATTTATTTTTGTTTTCTCAACTACTCAATACTTTTTTACGGCTTCATTAGGGCTAAATTTAATATACAAAGAAATTTTTATAAAAAATTTTTTCGAAAACTTTGCTATTTATACGATTATTTACATTATAATTTTGATTCTTTATTATAGTATAACATTACTTTTAATCCGCTTATTAAACAAGAAATTAAAAAAATAAAATGATGTTTAATTTTTTATATAAACATCATTTTATAAATATTGATTTAATAATATCTCATTTAACATTAAATTATTTTTATTATCCAAGCAATGCTTTTACTACTTCATTGATAGTTTTTCCATCAGCTGCTGCTCCTATTTTATCTTTTGCACCTTTCATAACTTTTCCCATATCTTTAATATTTGTTGCACCAGTCTCAGATATTACAGCTTTAACTATTTCTTCAATTTCTTCTACTGATAATTGCTTTGGTAAGTAAGCAGATAAGATTTCTATTTCTTTATTATTCTTTTTAACTAAATCTTCTCTTCCACCTTTTTCAAAATCAACTGCTGCATCTTTTCTCTTTTTTACTTCTTTAGCAATGATATCTATAATTTGATTATCATCGACTTCAATTCCTTTATCTTTTTCAATTTGTAAAATTCCTGCTCTAACCATTTGAACAGTATTTTTCTTTATTTCATCTTTCTCCTTCATTGCTGATTTTAAATCATTCATCAATTGTTCTTTTAACATTTTTACCCTTCCCTTCTAATATTTATTTTGATATAAAACAAAGAACGGATATAAATATCCGTCCTCTACAACCTTATAAAATCTATATTAGCTTTTAGAATTTTCTTTTTCTTGCAGCCTCTGATTTTTTCTTTCTTCTAACACTTGGTTTTTCATAATGTTCTCTTTTTCTTACTTCTTGTAATACGCCATTTCTAGCACATTGTCTTTTAAATCTCTTTAAAGCGTCTTCTATATTACCATTATTTACTTTAACCTCTGACATTATTTCCCCTCCTTCCGAAGCTCGAAACCATCTTGTGGGATTTATGTAATAATCCTTTAGACTTCTTAACTGTTTCTTATTATACATTATTTTCAGGGTACTTGTCAATACCAAATTTACTTTAAATTCAATATTTAATGGGTTTTTCGGTATTTAATAGTTGTTAATTTGCTTCAAATAATTCTCCAATTGAAGTAGCTTCATTTATCTTTTTTATAGCCTCACCAAATAATTCTGAAATTGATACTACAACAATTTTATCTATTTGTTTTTCCTTTGTAAGTGGAATTGTATTTGTCATAACCAATTCTTTTATTGATGAATTACTAATTCTTTCAATTGCTGGGCCAGATAATACTCCATGTGTACAGCCCACATATATATCCTTTGCTCCATATTTCTTTATTACATCAACAGTTTCCATTATTGAACCTGCTGTATCTACTTCATCATCAAATATTAAAGCATTTTTTCCTTCAATTTCACCAATAACACTAGTAGCTATTGCCTTATCATTGTTTCCATCTCTTCTCTTATCTATTAGAGCAATTGGACATTTGAAATGTTCTGCATATTTATATGCTTTTTTTGAACTTCCAGCATCTGTTGCAACAACAACTTTATTATCAATATCTTTTGCATCAAAGTATTTCTCTAGTAAAGATTTTCCTGTTAGAACATCACAATTTATATTGAAATAAGCTGATATTGCTGGATTGTGTAAATCACAAGTTAAAACTCTATTTGCCCCAGCTGCCTCAATTAGTTGTGCAAATAATTTTGCTGTAACTGGTATACGAGGTTGGTCTTTTTTATCCGACCTAGAATATATGTAATATGGTAATACTACAGTAATTCTTTTAGCAGAAGCTCTTTTAATTGCATCAATTGTAATTAAAAGTTCCATTATTCTTTCATTTACAGGTGGTGTTGTAGTTTGTATTAAAAATACATCACTTTCCCTTACGGTTTCTTTAATTTGAACAAAGTTATTATCATTTTTAAACTTCATTCTTGTCATTTCGCCTGGTTCAATCTTTAAGTAATTGCATACTTCTCTTGTAAATTTGTCTGCTGATTCACTACATGAAAAAATTTTAATATTTTCCATAATACCTCCAAATTTTTATATTTCTACATATTCAATTTTATAATATATATTTTGAAATATCCTGTAAGCAGTTTATTATACATTTCTCGTATCCTTGTTATCCGTAATTTTTCCTGTATTTTCAATAAAGCTTTCATTATTAGATTTCGCAGCAATTTGTTCTGTAACTTCTTGCTCTATAAAACTTGACTTACCAACTGTTTCTGGAATAAATGTGATAATCTTACCATTAGTTGATTCTGAAACACTTTGTTTAGAATTTGTAGTTTCTGAAACCTTTTCTTTTGTCGCAATTTCTTTATAAATTTTAGGTTTCTTAACATCTTCTTCGTATCTTGCTTCATCTCCAAAAGGTAATCTTATCATTTTATTTTGCTTTATACTCGCTTGTACATCTATTTTTCTTTGATTATAAGAGCCTCTAAATTTTAAATCAACAATATGTTTATCAATTTCAAATTGTCCATCAACAATTATATCAATATTTTTTAAAAGCTCTTTTGTATAATCATATTTTTTATACATATCATTTAATATATCTTTATCAAAATCATATCCAGTCCAACACCAAATTGATTTGTTAGGGAATTTAGCTTTTACTTCACTAACAAAACCAGCTAATGTTTGTTGATTTATTTTTTCAAATGGTTCTCCACCCAAAATAGATAGACCTTCTATATAATCATGTTCTAGGTTTTTAAAAATTCTCTCTTTTGCTGAATCATCAAATTTCTTGCCATAGTTAAAATCCCATGCTTCTTTATTGTGACATTCTGGGCAATGAAAATGACACCCACTTACATATAATGAAGTTCTAACTCCATATCCATCTTGTATATCTATATCTTTTATATCTGCGTAATTCATTTTTTTCTCCTTAAGCTTTTTTAAAATTAGACCGTTTGCGTAATATAATTTGGCAAACGGCCTATGTTGGGTAGTTAATTATAGTCTTTTGTATATTTATATTTTTTCATTGGTTAATCTATTACAAATGTAATACTCTAGATTTAATTTCTTTTGTTTTTCCAACATTCCAGAAATTTTCACCTAAATATCCACATGTTCTTCTTGTTACATTCATTTTATTGTGGTCTTTGTTTCCGCATTGTGGACATTCCCATTCATTATTATCGTTAATAATAATTTCTCCATCAAATCCACAAATATGGCAATAATCAGATTTTGTGTTAAATTCAGCATATTGAATATTATCATAAATAAATTTAACAACTGTTTCTAGTGCAGGAATATTATTTTTCATATTTGGTATTTCAATATAAGAAATTGCACCACCACTAGATATTGGTTGGAATTGACTTTCAAATTTTAATTTATCAAAAGCATTGATTTTTTCTCTAACATCTACATGGTATGAATTTGTATAATATCCTTTATCTGTTACATCTTCAATGTCTCCAAATCTTTCTTTATCAACTCTTGCGAAACGATAACATAAAGATTCAGCTGGTGTACCATATAATCCAAATCCAATATTTGTTTCCTTTTTCCATTCTTCTGTTTTTTCTTGTAAATGTTTCATAACTCTTAATGCAAATTCTTCACCTTTAGGGTCTGTATGAGAAACACCTTTCATTAGTTTTGTTAATTCATATAAACCAATATATCCTAATGAAATTGATGAATATCCTCCATAAAGTAATTTATCTATTGTTTCACCTTTTGCAAGTCTTGCTAATCCACCATATTGCCAGTGAATTGGGCTTACATCTGATTTTGTTCCAAGTAAAGCATTATGTCTGCACATTAAAGCTTCTTTACAAAGTTCTAGTCTTTGATCAAATAATTTCCAGAATTTTTCTTCATCACCATTTGCTATTATTCCGATTTGAGGAAGATTTATACTTACAACACCTTGATTAAATCTACCTTCAAATTTATAATTTCCATTTTCATCTTTCCAAGGACTTAAGAAACTTCTGCATCCCATTGGGCTGAATACATTTCCTTCATAATTTTCACGCATTTTTTTTGCTGATATATAATCAGGATACATTCTTTTTGCTGAACATGAAACTGCAAGTTTTGTTAAATAATCATATTTACCACCTTTTAAGCAGTTATTTTCATCTAAAACATAAACTAGTTTTGGGAAAGCTGGTGTAACATAAACACCTGCATCATTTTTAATTCCTTGAATTCTTTGTTTTAAAATTTCTTCAATAATTAAAGCAATTTCTTCAATATATTCATTCTTTTCATCTAAATACATGAATAATGTTACGAATGGGCTCTGTCCATTTGTTGTCATTAAAGTATTTATTTGATATTGGATTGTTTGAACGCCTGATTTTAAATCTTCCTGTCTCTTGTCTTTTGCAAGAACATCAGCTTCTTTTTCTCCATATCCCATTTTTCTATAATGATTATAAGCCTTATCGTAAGTTTTTCTTAAATATTTACCTAAATGACGAATATCTATAGATTGTCCACCATATTGATTACTTGCAACAGCTGCAATAATTTGTGTTGTAACTGTGCATGCCACTTGGAAACTCTTAGGACTTTCTATCATTTTTCCATTCATAACAGTTCCATTATCTAACATATCACCAATGTTTACTAAACAGCAGTTATGTATTGGTTGAATAAAATAATCTTTATCATGGAAGTGTAAAACACCATCATTATGAGCTTTTACAATTCTTGCTGGTAATATTAAACGGTCTGTAATATCTTTTGATACTTCTCCGGCAATTAAATCTCTTTGAGTTGCTGCTAAAAATGCATTTTTATTGCTATTTTCTTCCATAGTTTCTTTGTTAGTATTTCTAACTAAACTTAATATGCTTTCGTCTGTTGTATTTGATTGACGAATCATAGCATGTTTTTCTCTATATAAAATATACTTTTTAGCTAATGTAAATTTTCCAAATTCCATTAACTTACGCTCTATAATATCTTGTATGTCTTCTACTGAAATCGTTGTTTTTCCTAAATTTTCAATATATTTTGTGATAAATTCAATATCTGCTCTAGATAATTTATCTTTTCCACCAACCTCTTTGTTTGCTTGGCTTATTGCTATTACTATTTTGTCACTATCGTATTCAACTTTTCTTCCGTCTCTTTTTATAACCTTCATTTTTCTACCCCCTGTATTATAGAACACTGCAAGTTTTGCTGTTTTCTGTTCGTTGAATCTATTCTAACACAATAAAAAGTAATGTCAAACGAATAGTTCTTATGTTTACATCTGTTTGTATCTATTGCTGTTCTAAGTAAAGAAGGTTTGTGTGTTTTTATTCTTTTGTTCTTTTTTGTTTGGTTGCATCTTGATTATTACTTTCTACTCTAAGTGTACCGCTTTTTTTATTTTTTATTGTAACTTTTTCATTACATTTTTAAAATTTCAAAATTTTTACTAGCCTGTGTGTTGACTTTCAAGACAAATTAGGAATTATTCTTAATTTATTTTTGATATTATTTTGCCATTTTTTATATACTTTGCGACTTTTATTTGTCTTTTAAGACGACATTTTTTACATAAAATGTCAAAAAGAGCTATAAAGTTTTTACCTTATAGCTCTTTTTGTATATTTCTATTTAAGCATTCATAATGTTTTGAAATTCTTCTCCATCTATCTTTTCTTTTTCTAATAATACATTTGCAACTGCATGTAATTTTTGAATATTTTCAGATAAAATTTGTTTTGCAGCATTATAAGCTGTATCAATGATTCTTTTTACTTCTTCATCAATAATTCCAGAAGTTTCTTCACTAAAGTTCTTTTGAGTAGCAAAATCTCTACCTAAGAATACTTCTTCTTGGCCTGAGCCAAAAGTAATTGTTCCTAATCTTTCACTCATACCATACTTTGTAACCATATCTCTTGCTATTTTTGAAGCTCTTTCAATATCGTTACTTGCACCTGTTGAAATATCTCCAAGTACTAGTTCTTCCGCAACTCTACCGCCTAGTAGAGAAATAATATTTTCTTCCATTTCTGATTTACTCATAAATGAACGATCCTCTGATGGTCTATACATTGTATATCCACCAGCCATTCCTCTTGGTACTATTGATATTTGATGAACATCATCTTGAGTTGGTAAGAATTTACTTACTACTGCATGGCCTGCTTCATGGAATGCAACTAGTTTCTTCTCTTTATCACTAATTACTCTAGATTTCTTTTCTGGTCCCATTGTTACTTTAACCATTGCTTCTTCTATTTCTTGCATTCCTATTTCCATTTTATTTCTTCTTGCTGCAAGTAATGCTGCTTCATTTAATACATTCTCCAAGTCAGCACCAGCAAATCCTGCTGTATTTTTTGCAACAATTCCTAAATCTACATCATTTGCAATTTTTTTCTTTCTTGCATGTACTTCTAATATTTGTTCTCTAGCTTTAACATCTGGTGATGAAACAACAATTTGTCTATCAAATCTACCTGCTCTTAATAAAGCTTTATCCAATACATCTGGTCTATTTGTTGCTGCTAATACTATTACACCTTCATTTGGACTAAATCCATCCATTTCAACTAATAATTGGTTTAATGTTTGTTCTCTTTCATCATGTCCACCACCTAGTCCAGCACCTCTTTGACGACCAACTGCATCAATTTCATCAATAAATATAATACATGGCGCATTCTTTTTAGCTTGTTCAAATAAATCTCTTACTCTTGATGCACCAACACCAACAAACATTTCAACGAAATCAGAACCACTTATAATAAAGAATGGCACTCCAGCTTCACCAGCTACAGCTTTTGCAAGTAAAGTTTTACCTGTTCCAGGGTGACCTACTAATAAAACACCTTTTGGTATTCTAGCACCCATATCTGTAAATTTCTTTGGTGATTTTAAGAATTCAACAATTTCTTCTAATTCTTGTTTTTCTTCATCTACACCAGCAACATCTTTAAATGTTACTTTATTTTTGTCTGTTGTGTTAATCATTCTTGCTTTGCTCTTTCCAAAAGACATAGATGATTTATTTCCATTTTGATTTGGATTCATAATTAAAATCCAGAATAATAGGAAAATAATTAAAATCACAAAAGGTGAAAATAAACTTAATACAGCCATAAATACTGATTCTTCCTCTTGTGAAACAGTAATTTCATTACTTTCCATTTTATTAGAAATTTGATCCATAAAAGTATCTAAACTTGGAATTGTAACTTCTTTTACTGAATTTATAGTTTTAGCAGATGTATCTTGTTTTAAAGTAACATATGCTTTTGTCTTATCTGAAGATATTTCTATTTCAGAAACTTCTCCACTGTTTATTTTTGCAATTAAATCTGAATAATTCATTTTTTTATCAGTATTATTGAATACAGCAGAAATTAATGCAAAAAAAACAATTGCTAATATTAGCCATGTAGCTAATGTTTTTATTCCGTTTTTCAAACTTCTTTTCCTCCCTTTTCTCACTTTGCTTAAAATATAGCATACAGTTTTTTCCATTTCAAGTACTTTTTAGAAAAGAAATAACTCTGTAATATTTACCTTTTTCAAGTTCTTACGGCTACCTATTCTATAGCAAAAATATATATTTTTTTATTTTTGATTACAATTTTTGTTTTTTTATTTGGAGTTAAAAATTTATTACCAATATTGTTGTTGCATAACTTAATTATATCTTCTATATGTATTTTTTCTATTCCTTTAGTTGAACCAAATATTTTTTTAATTGAGTATAATATTATTCTTTTCTCCATTGTTTTATCTAGACAGTTAAATTTTTTCAAATCTAATATAATTGTAGGCAAAATGTTTTTGTTGTATTCATTTTTTTCTAAAAATTCATCTTTATTATTTTTTAAAGATACATTTTCATACCACAATTTTTTTTCTTCTAATACTACTTGATTATATAAAATTGCTGTTTCCTTTTCTAGATATTGATTTTCTTCTTTTACAATACTAGATAATCTTGTAATTGTTTCTATAATATTAGGATTAAACTCTTTCTCAATATATGGAAGTACAATATTTCTTATTTTATTTCTTGTATATTCATTTTCAAAGTTGCTTTCATCTATTCTTGGTACTATATTTTTCTCTTTCAAATATCTTTCTATATCTTCTCTATTTTCCTGTAAAATTGGTCTAATATATTTACCTTGTTTCAAATCTATACCACATAATCCTGAAATTCCACTACCCCTTAATAAATTCATAATTATTGTTTCAACATTGTCTTTTTTATTATGTGCAATGGCAATTTTATTTGAATTTGTTTTTTCTAAAATCTCATCAAAAAATGAATATCTTACTTTTCTTCCAACTTCTTCAATTCCCTTTTTTTCTTGCTTTGCCAAATCAACAACTTTTGAATGTAATACAAAAAATTCTATATTTCTTTCTTTACAAAATTCTTCAACAAATTTTTCATCAATAATTGCATTTTCACGAATTCCATGATTTATGTGTGCAACATATATTTCAAAATTAATCTTATTTTCACTCTTAATTTGATATAATACATTTAACATTGCAATAGAATCTGGCCCACCAGATACACCTGCAACAATCTTATCACCATTTTCTACTAAACTATTTTCTTTAATAGTTTGGAAAACTCTTTTCTCAAATTCATCCATTCAAATTTCCTTTCTGTTCAAATCACTCTTGCATTGTAACAGTATATATTTATCAATTTTTAATATAACAAAAGGATACTGTAGAAATTTAGTAAATTTCTACTTTGTATCCCCCACAATTTAACTATATCTTCTATCCAAGTTAGCAAACTTCGTATAACTTGGCATCCATGCAAGTTCTACAGTTCCTGTTGAACCACCTCTATGCTTAGCCAATATAACTTCTGCAACATTCTTTTTTTCTGTATCTTCATTATAGTAATCATCTCTATATAAGAAAATTACTATATCAGCATCTTGCTCAATTGCTCCAGATTCTCTTAAGTCTGACAACATCGGTCTTTTATCGTCTCTTCTTTCTGCTGTACGAGATAGCTGTGACAATGCAATTACTGGAACATTTAATTCCTTTGCAAGTATTTTTAATGAACGACTTATCTCTGAAATTTCTTGTTCACGGCTGGCATTTTTTTTGCCTGTTCCTTGAATTAGCTGTAAATAATCTATTACAATTAGACCAATATTTTTTTCTAATTTAAGCTTTCTACACTTTGCTCTAATTTCCATTATAGAAATACCTGGTGTGTCATCTATATATATTGGTGCTTCACTAAGTTCCCCTAATGTTGTAGCTAATTTCATCCAATCTTCATCTTCTATTTGACCAGTTCTTATTTTGTTACTATCAACCATGGCTTCACTACATAAAATTCTGTTTCCAACCTGCTCTTTTGACATTTCTAGGTTAAATATAACCGCAGGAACATGTGCTTTTACAGCTGCATTTGTTGCCAAATTAATAGCAAAGGCTGATTTACCCATAGCAGGTCTTGCTGCTATAATTATTAGATCTGAATTATGAAGTCCAGCTGTTTTATTGTCTAAATCTATAAAACCAGTTGTTATACCAGTTACATTTCCTTTTTGATTGTAAAGTTTTTCTAGTTCTGCAAATGATCCAACAAGTACATCTTTAAGAGCAGAATAACCTTTAGCTGATTTTTTTTGAGACAAATCAAAAACTTTTTTTTCAGCCATATCCATTATATTATCTACATCTTCTGATTCATCATATCCAAGTGAGATAAGTTCATTAGATGTCTGAATTAAACTTCTAAGTGTGGCTTTCTCATCAACTATTTTTATGTATTTTTCAACATTTGCCGTTGTAGGTACTCTTTCTGGTAATTCAGCAAGATATTCTAAACCACCCACTCTTTCAAAGTTTCCTTCTTCAACTAATTCTGCTTTAACAGTAATTATGTCTATTGGTTCATTTCTAGAATATAAACTTAATATTGCTGAAAAAATAGCTCTATTATCTTCTCTATAAAAACTTTCTTCTTTTAATACTTCTATTGCACTAATAACGGCATCTTTATCTGTAAGCATACAGCCAAGTATTGCCTGCTCAGCCTCAATGTCATGTGGTGGCACTTTTCCTATATCCATAATCTTCTCCTACAAATAACTTTTTTATATTATCATTTGTACATTAATTATGCTGTCAATATCATAACAGAAACTGTTGCCATTACACCTTCGTTTAGTTTTAAATTAACTTTTGTAACTCCAACGCTTTTTATTGTCTCATCTAATAAAATCTTTTTCTTATCAACATTTATGTTATATTGTTTCTTTAAAGCTTCTGAAATTTCTTTTGCTGTAACTCCACCAAAGATTTTTCCGTTTTCACCAGCTTTAACATTAAATTTTAAAGTTATTTTTTTTAATTTTTCAGCAATTTCTTTTGCTTCTTTTAAATCTTCATCTTTTCTAAAAGCTATTGATTCATTTTTAGCTTTTAGATTATTCATATTACCAGTATCAGCTGGAACAGCTAAATTTTTAGGGAATAAATAATTACGGGCATATCCATCAGCTGCATTTACTATTTGATCTTTCTTTCCTACACCTTTTATGTCTTGTTTTAAAATTACTTTCATAAAAATCATTCCTTTCTAAATTTAAAACATATATTAAACTTTTAACTTCTTACCTTATATTAAATATAATATCTTTATATTTTTGAATTTTATACTAATGTATTTTATAACAAAAAAAGCATTTTGTAAAGAAAAATACCATCTAAATTGACGGTATTCTATAATATGTTTTTTTATTAACCTACTTCTACAAAATATTCATTAATTCTAATTATAAGTTCTTGTTTTGCCTCCTCAAGTGAAAAGCCTTCAAGCTGTGCACCAGCTAATGTAATGTGGCCTCCTCCACCAAGTTTTTCCAATATTACTTGAACATTCACATCTCCTATTGATCTACCACTAATAAATACTTTCTCTCCTACTTTTCCAAGTACGAATGAAGCTGTAATATCACTAATAGTTAATAGTTCATCTGCCGCCTTTGCACAAATTAGATTTGCATTTGTATCATCAGCATTTGTATATATTCCTATTGCAATAGAATCATTAATAATTTCTGTATTTCTAACAATATCAGAAATTAAATTATAGCTTTCTAAATCAGCTTGAAACCATTTTTTTACTTTTATAATATCAACACCAAATTTTCTTAGATATGCTGCTGCTTCAAAAGTTCTTACACCTGTTTTAAATGTAAAATCTTTTGTATCAACCATTATACCACCATATAATCCTTCTGCCTCAATTAAACTAAGCTCAACTGTTTTTGTTGAATATTGAAGTAACTCTGTTACTAATTCCGCAGCTGAAGAAGCATATACTTCATGGAAACTTAAAATTGGATCTGTAATATAATCTGTAACTTTTCTATGATGATCTATTATTATTTTCTTTTCTGTTTTATCTAATAATTCTGGAAATTCAACATAATTTATTTTATGAGTATCTACAATAATAAGCAAAGTTTCTTTTGTCATTAGTTCTAGTGCCTTATCTTTAGTAATAATTGTATTTTCATACTCTGGATATTTATTTAGCTCTTCTAAAAACTTTTCTAAAGATTTTCCCTTTGGTTCTGATGCAATAAAACACTCTTTTCCTAAGTTTCTTGAAAATTTACACATTCCTATTGCAGAACCAAATGCATCAATATCTATATTCGTATGTCCCATAACAATAACTTTATCTGCTTCTAGAATTAAATTTGAAATAGAATGTGCTATTGTTCTAGCCTTTATTTTTGTTCTTTTTTCCATTTCTAGAGTAGTTCCGCCATAAAACTTATATTTACCGTCTTTTCTAACTACTGCTTGATCTCCACCTCTACCAAGAACAATGTCCATTGCAGTCAATGCAGATTTATATTTTTCGTAATTAGTTTTTCCCTCATTAGATACAGCTAAACTAAGTGTTACTTGTGTTTTTGTATCTAATTTTTTAATTCTATCTAGAATATCAAATTTCTCTTTTTCAAATTCAGACAAATATCTTTGTTCAAAAATGTATATAAAACTATCGTTGTCAGTTTTTACAATTAATCCACCCGTACGATTTGCCCAATCAAAGATTTCTTTTTCTATTTTTGTTATTAATTCTAATTTTTCTTCTGGTATAGCCCTCTTAACAATCTCATCATAATTATCTATCATTGCAATAGCAATACAATTTTTTGAGTTATTATACAAATCAAATAATTCATTATATTTAGTATCATCTATAAAGTATAATGTTAAAATATATTCTTTTTGATTTCTTTTGTCTTTCTTTTTACTTCTTGCAACTCCTCCGCGAACTTTATAACTACTTTTTCCAATATTGAATTGCTTAGAAATTTCTTTATTTTCGTCACTATTTTCTAAATCTAATTTAATTTCTTTAATAAGAGGCATTAAATATGTGCTAATTTCAACATTCTTAAATTCTTCTATAAATTTTTGACTTTTCCATATTATATTTCCATCTGTTTCTATAATTATCAAAGGTATTGGAGAATTTATTAAATTCTTTTTTGTTGCTATATTAACATCTGTTGTAATTTCTTGAATATGATTAACAATTTCACTTTTCTTTTTACTATTTGTTCTTATTGTATAAATAATTAGAAGTATATATATAAGTATTGATGGAATTATCCACTTTAAATCATAAGCACATAAAGCTAACATAAATAAAAGAATTATCGCAAGATAAATTCCACCTTTAAATATTAAACCATCTAATATTTTTCCATTTTTATTCAGCATATATTTTTTATAAACTCCCTATAAATCATAATAATACTATTTTAGTATACTACTTTTTCTCATTTTAGTCAAATTTTTCGTTGCTATCTAGCATCAAACTCTGGCTTTTTTCCATCATTTACCGTACTTTTGAATTTTTCACTTTTTAAATATTGATTAATATCATATTCAATAAAACTCTGTATTGTATCTGGTTTTGTAAAAAATTCATCTTTTAATTCATATAATTTTTCAAAATATTGTTTCATCTTTAAATCCGTAGTGCTGCCTTTTTTTACTTGACTCATTAATAATTTATAATTTTGATATTCACCATATCCATGTATTATAATTCTTCCAGGTTCTGCATCGTCATATTCTGCAACATATTTCTGTGGAGAAACCATTTCCACAGATGTTTTAAATCTTTCAATACCTTCTGCATCATCAACAGCTGGTAACTCAAATGGTTTTATTGACTTTTCACTATTCATATCATAGTGTGCAGCATATCCATAACTTGCTTGTCTATTTTGATTTCTAGTTTGCACTTGAAGTTCAATTTTACCTAAAGGTGTAACTAAATATATAAAGTTTGCAGCAAAACCTCTTTCTGTCCTTGTTTCTTTATAACTGTTCTCATCTATACTAATGCCAAATTTTTTCAAAATTGGTGCTTCTCTCATAATAGCTTTTACTTGTTTTGTAAAAATATTCAAATCAATTATATCATAAATCTCATTCTTATATGATTTATACAGTCTATTAAAATCTATTTGTTTTACAGTTTCAGAATCTAATTTTTCCGCTAATACATATTGCCCTAAGCTTTCTTTGGCAGTTTCAATCAAACTAATTATATGTTCATACTGTTTAATCCTTTTAGTTGCTTTTGGATCTAATAAACCCTTTATTCTTTGAGCAAGGAGTAAACAATTATCGTAATATTCTCCTTTTGTACAATCATATTTATATTTAACCCTATCTGTTCCTGGAAATTCATCTTCAACTAGTCTTAATCTAAAATCTTGTATTTGTCCTATAAATCTATTATTATCATTCTTTTTATCAATTAATTCTTTAATTTCTGGATCATTTGATGCAAAAGTTGGTGCTCTATATCCTAAAACCATTGTAATAGCAAGCATATCATGAATTTCTTCTTTTAGTTTAGAGTAAAAACCATTTTCATCACATTTAAAATCTGCTTTATCTGGTCTAACCATATATTCTAAAATTTTATCTATCAAGCTCTTTGGTGATTTGGTTCTATATAGTACTTTTATATCAGAATCTTCGTAAATTTTTCCAAATTCAATCATTATAGCTGAAATTAAATTATGAAAATATTCCATTGTATCTTCAGATTTATATTTTGTTATTGTTTTTTGATATATTCTCATAAAGCTATCTAAAAATCCTACTTCCGTACTATTTTTAGCATTAATATCTATTCCTAATTTTTCTAATATATTCTTTTTGGACATATAAACCACCTTTAACAAAAATTTCGTTTTATTATATCACATTTTTTGTATTATGTAAAGTAATGTGTGATTAATTTGTGATTAACTTGTGATAATGTCACCCTATAACATAACAAAAAGACGAGATTATTATCTCGCCTACTTGAATTAAAACAAATTATCTTATTGTAACTGTTACACTTTTTTCTTTATCTGTGTATTCGTCATGTACTGTTATTGTTACTTTTCCTTTTGAAACACCCTTTACAATACCATTTGAATTTACTGTTGCTATTGATTCATCACTAGAAGTATATGTTAATGTATCTATACTACTATCAGAAGGTGTTGTTTTTAATTTTAATTGTAATTCATTTCCAACTTTTATAGATTGACTTGTCATAGTAAGTGTCATAGTTTTAATTGGTTTTATTACATATATATCTGTTGTTGCTGTAAGTTCTCCTCTTTTAGCTGTAATTGTAGCTGTTCCAACTCCTTTTGGTGTAACTACTCCATCTTCGTCAACAACTGCAATATCTTCATCAGAAGAAATAAATTCTAAATCATCTGTTGTTTCTTCTTCATCTATTTTTACAGTTAAATTTGCTTCTTCCTTATCTGATAATGAAATAAACTCTTTATCTGATTCAACTTCTATGGTTTGTGTTATTATATTTGGCGAATTTTCTTCTAAAGCTGTTACTAAATTAACATTTAAAACTTTTCCTTTGCTTAAAACTATATATAATGCAATTCCAGCAACTATAAGAAATAATATAATTGAAACTGCAAGTGATCTATTTATTTTCTTTGTACTTTTTAATTTTTTCATTTATTTTTTTGTATGATAAAATATCATACACTCCTTTCTAAAATTATATGCTATTTAATTATACATTATATATTAGATTTCTACAAGTTTTTTCAAAAATTTTCTGCACATTGTTTATCAAAGCTTTTTATAAATATGAAGTTCATAGTACTTTCTTCGTATAAAAAAAAGAGACAACACTTATAATTGGTTATCTCTTTTAACTTAAATTTATTTAAAGTTTAATTATTCAGTTACTTTATCACTATCTTTACTCTTTTTTTCTTCAACATTTTCATCGTCTTTCTTAGGAGTAAATTTAGTATTTATTTGTAAATCTTGATAATGTTTTAAACCTGTTCCTGTTGGTATTAATTTACCAATTATAACATTTTCTTTTAGTCCTATTAAATTATCAACTTTACCTTTAATTGCAGCTTCTGTTAATACTTTTGTTGTCTCTTGGAATGATGCTGCTGATAAGAAGCTTTCTGTAGCTAAAGAAGCTTTTGTAATACCAAGTAATGCTCTCTTTCCAGTTGCTGGTCTCTTTCCTTCTGCTATCATTTCAGCATTTTTCTCTTCAAAGTCTAATAGTTCAACTAATGAAGCTGTATAGAAACCTGTATCTCCTGGATCTTCAATTCTAACTTTCTTTAACATTTGTCTTGCAATAACTTCAATATGTTTATCATTGATATCAACACCTTGATTTCTATAAACTTTTTGAACTTCAGCGATAATGTATTCATATACACCTTCTGGTCCTCTTATTGCTAACAATTCATTTGGATTGATAGAACCTTCTGTTAATTGGTCACCAGCTTTAACTGTGTCTCCATCTTTAACTCTTAATTTTGAACCAAAGCTGATTACATAAGTTTTTGCATCATCTTTACCAACAACAACAACTTCTTTTCTCTTCTTTTCTTCCTTAATCTGAACAGTACCATCTATTTCAGTTATTGTAGCTAAACCTTTTGGATTTCTAGCTTCAAATAACTCTTCAACTCTAGGAAGACCTTGTGTAATATCTCCTCCAGCAACACCACCTGAGTGGAATGTTCTCATTGTAAGCTGTGTACCAGGCTCACCAATAGATTGAGCAGCTATAATACCAACTGATTCTCCTAAGTTTACTAGCTTTCTTGTAGCTAATCCCATACCATAGCACTTGCTACAAGCTCCATGTTTGCATTTACATCCTAATATAGAACGTACCCAAACTTGTTTTACACCTGTATTAACAATTTGTTTTGCCATTTTATCAGTAATCATTGTGTTTGTATCCACAATTAATTCACCTGTTTGTGGATCTTTGAAATCTTCTAGTAAGAATCTACCAACAAGTCTTTCTTCTAATCCTTCAATTAATTGGTTACCATCTTTGATATCTTCCAACATAATTCCTTCATGAGAACCACAATCGTCTTCACGAATAATAATATCTTGTGAAACATCAACTAATCTTCTTGTTAAGTAACCAGAGTCAGCTGTTCTTAAAGCAGTATCTGTTAAACCTTTTCTAGCACCATGGGCAGAAATGAAGTATTCCAATGAATCTAGTCCTTCACGGAAACAAGATTTAACTGGGATTTCAACAGCTTTACCAGATGTATTAGCCATAAGTCCACGCATACCTGCAACTTGTCTTACCTGGTTCATGTTACCACGGGCACCAGATTGAGCCATCATGAATATTGGGTTTAATTCATCAAAGTTTTTCTTCATTGCTTCTGTAACATCATCAGTAGCTTTTTCCCAAACTTTAATAACAGCATTGTATCTTTCTTCGTCTGTTATAGCACCACGTTTATATTGTCTGTGAATATTCTCAACTTGTTTATCAGCAGCTGCTAATATTTCTTTCTTAGCTGGTGGTACAGCAACATCAGCAACAGATACTGTGAAAGCACCTTTTGTAGAATATTTGTAACCAGTAGCTTTAATATAATCTAATACTTCAGCTGATTCAGATAAACCATGTGCATTAATACATTTTGCAACAATTGTACCTAAATTTTTCTTGATAACTGGGAAGTCAATTTCTAAATCGAATTCCTTTTCTGGATCTGTTCTATCAACAAAACCTAAATCTTGTGGAATTCCTTGATTATAAATCAATCTTCCTACAGTTGTCTCTATTGTTTTGCTTCTTACATTTCCGTTTTCGTCAGTTTTAAATCTTCTAACTTTAACTTTACAATGTAATCCTACATCACCATTTTGGTATGCCATTAAAGCTTCATCTTCATCTTTAAAGTACATACCTTCACCTTTTTCACCATCAATTTGAACAGTTAAGTAGTAAGCACCTAAGATCATATCCTGTGTTGGTACTGTAACTGGTTTACCATCTTGTGGTTTCAATAAGTTATTTACTGAAAGCATTAAAAATCTTGCTTCAGTAATAGCTTCTGGTGTTAAAGGAACGTGAACAGCCATCTGGTCACCATCAAAGTCAGCATTGAAAGCTGTACAAACTAATGGGTGAAGTTTGATAGCTCTACCTTCAACTAATATTGGTTGGAATGCTTGAATACCTAATCTATGTAGTGTTGGAGCACGGTTTAACATTACAGGGTGGTCTTTAATAACTTCCTCTAATATATCCCATACTTCTGGTCTTAATTTTTCAACCATTCTCTTTGCATTTTTAATATTATGAGCTAATCCTCTTTTTACTAATTCTTTCATAACAAATGGTTTGAATAATTCAACTGCCATTTCTTTTGGAAGACCACATTGATAAATCTTAAGTTCTGGACCTACAACGATAACAGAACGTCCTGAATAGTCAACACGTTTACCTAATAAGTTTTGACGGAATCTACCTTGTTTACCTTTTAACATATCTGATAAAGATTTTAAAGGTCTATTTCCAGCACCTGTTACTGGTCTACCACGTCTACCATTATCAATTAAAGCATCAACAGATTCTTGTAACATACGTTTTTCGTTTCTTACAATTATTTCTGGTGCTCCTAATTCTAATAATCTTTTTAAACGGTTATTTCTGTTTATAACTCTTCTATATAAATCATTTAAATCTGATGTTGCAAATCTACCACCATCTAATTGAACCATTGGTCTTAATTCAGGTGGAATAACTGGTACAACATTCATAATCATCCATTCTGGTTTGTTTCCAGACATTCTAAATGATTCTACTGTATCTAATCTTTTAATTAATTTTGCTTTCTTTTGTTCACTAGCTTTTTCTAGTTCTTTCTTTAAAGAAGCTGATAATTTTTCAACATCAATTTCAGCTAATAGCTTACGAATAGCTTCAGCTCCCATTTCAGCTTTAAATGAACCTCTTCCATATTTTTCTTCAGCTTCATGATATTCCTTTTCATTTAATATTTGACATTTTAATAATCCAGATGTACCTTTATCTGTAACTATATAAGCTGCAAAATAAATTACTTTTTCCAAGCTTCTTGGTGAAATATCTAACATTAAAGCAACTCTACTTGGAATTCCTTTAAAGTACCAAATATGTGCGATTGGAGCAGCAAGTTCAATATGTCCCATTCTTTCTCTTCTAACTTTAGAAGTTGTAACTTCTACACCACAACGATCACATACAATTCCTTTATATCTTACTCTTTTATATTTTCCACAATGGCATTCCCAATCCTTTGTTGGACCAAAAATCTTTTCACAGAATAAACCATCTTTTTCTGGTTTTAAAGTTCTATAGTTAATTGTTTCTGGTTTTTTTACTTCTCCATGAGACCATTCTCTTATTTTCTCATCAGAAGCCAAACCGATTTTAAGCTTATTAAAAACTTCTAATTCTTCCACTTTTTAAGTAGCCCCCTAATATAAAATTCTTTTGAATTGCTAGGCTATAGCAATATACACTGCTGCACACTATTTACTTAATTGCTACAACCTATATAACAATTCATATTTAATTATTTTTTATTTTAAAGATTATTCATTGTCTTCTGCATCTAAATCTCTAAAAATTTTCTCATCTGGAATATCATCTTCATCTAATATATTAGTGAAAAATTCATCATCATTATCTTCACTATAATCATTATCTAACTCATCTTCATTAACTTCGTTTAAATTATCATCTTCTAATTCTGACTCGTCAATTCTTTCGTCAACACCATCAATAGTTTCTTCAGTATGTTCTTTAATTTCAAGTTCTTCATCTTGCTCATTATATAATTTAATATCTAATCCTAAAGATTGAAGTTCTTTTATTAATACTTTGAAAGACTCTGGTATTCCTGGCTCTGGAATATTTTCACCTTTAACAATAGCTTCATAAGTTTTTACTCTACCTACAACATCATCTGATTTTACTGTTAAGATTTCTTGTAATGTATAAGCAGCACCATAAGCTTCAAGTGCCCAAACTTCCATTTCACCAAATCTTTGTCCACCGAATTGAGCTTTACCACCAAGAGGTTGTTGTGTAACTAATGAGTATGGTCCAGTTGAACGAGCATGTATTTTATCATCAACTAAGTGGTGAAGTTTTAACATATACATAACACCAACTGTAATTGGCTTATCAAAAGGTTCACCAGTTCTACCATCATATAAAACTGTTTTTCCATTTGTTTCTAATCCAGCTGTTTTTAGCATTTCTTCAATGTCTTCTTCAGAAGCACCGTCAAATACTGGTGTTGCAACTTTCCATCCTAACATTCTAGCAGCTGCACCTAAGTGAACTTCTAGTACCTGTCCTAAGTTCATACGAGAAGGAACACCTAATGGGTTTAATACAACATCAACTGGTGTACCATCTGGCATAAATGGCATATCTTCTGCTGGTAATATTCTTGAAATAACACCTTTGTTACCATGACGTCCAGCCATTTTATCTCCAACTGAAATCTTTCTCTTTTGAGCAATATATACTCTGATGATTTGATTTACACCAGGGCCTAATTCATCAGAATTTTCTCTAGTATAAACTTTAACATCAACGATTGTTCCAGCTTCTCCATGAGGTACTCTTAAAGAAGTATCTCTAACTTCTCTTGCTTTTTCACCAAAGATAGCTCTTAATAATCTTTCTTCAGCAGTTAATTCAGTTTCTCCCTTTGGAGTAACTTTACCAACTAATATATCTCCTGGTCTAACTTCAGCACCAACACGAATAATACCATTATCATCCAAATCTTTTAATGAATCTTCACCAACATTTGGAATATCTCTTGTTATTTCTTCTGGTCCAAGTTTTGTATCACGACATTCGCAATCATAATCTTCAATGTGTATTGAAGTTAATACATCTTCTTTTACTAATCTTTCATTTAACAAGATAGCATCCTCGTAGTTATAACCTTCCCAAGTTGTGAAAGCGATAAGTAAGTTTTTACCTAAAGCCATTTCTCCTTTATAAGTAGCAGGTCCGTCAGCAATAACATCTCCTCTTTTTAGGATTTCTCCTTCTTTTACAACTGGTCTTTGGTTAATACATGTACTACCATTTGTTCTCTTGAATTTTCTTAATGTATAAGTTTTCTTTTCACCTGATTCATTCTTTACTGTAACTTGATCACCTGTAACAGTTTCAACAACACAGTTATCTTCAGCAAGTATCATAACTCCTGAATCTTTTGCTGCTTTATATTCAATACCAGTACCAACAATTGGTGAATCTGTTATCATAAGTGGTACGGCCTGACGTTGCATGTTCGCACCCATTAAAGCAC
>CAKPBB010000008.1 GCA_934140005.1 uncultured Clostridia bacterium | reverse complement strand
TAAATTTAATGCAACTTTATTATTTTCAAATTTTGGCCATAATACACCTGGTGTATCTAATAATTCTTGGTCTTTACTTATCCTTATCCATTGTTTTTGCTTTGTAACACCTGGTCTATTACCAACTTCTGTTGTATTTCTTTTTGATAGTCTATTTATCAATGATGATTTTCCAACATTCGGAATACCCAAAATCATAACTCTAGTAGTTTTATTTATTCTACCTCTTGCTGCTTGTCTAGCTTTTTCTTCAACCATCAATTCATCTATTGCTTTAGTTAGTTGATTTATTCCTCTTCCAGAATTTGCATCTGTTAAAATCGTTTTCGCTTCTTTTGAAAAATAAGTAACCCATTTTGCATTTACTGAATCATCAGATAAATCTGATTTATTTAATAAAATTATCTTTTTCTTATTTTTTGTAATTTCTCTTATATCTGGGTTTCTACTGGAAATTGGTATTCTTGCATCTAATAACTCTACTACAACATCTATTAGTTTTAAATCTTCAATTATTTGTCTCCTTGTTTTTGCCATATGCCCTGGATACCAGTTGATATTCATTTTGTTTTGCATCTCATCTTTATTTTCGTTACTTTTCATCTCTTGTCGATTTTTTCTTTTTTGATACATATCCATTTTTTCACTTCCACTCTTTTTATTCAAATTTCCTATTATACACATTGATTTATATTTTACCATAAAAGTATGTAAAATTCAACAATTGCCCTGATTTTAAGTATGAATAAAAATTAAACCCATATTGACGAAATTATACATAATTCCAACAATATGAGATATATTTTCTTGTTTTATACACTATTCAAATATAATACTTCTTTTCCTAATTTTTTAGCATATTCTATTTCATGCATAGTAGATGTACCAATATATCCATCAACATTTACTACATAAATAGCATCACTTATTTCAATCTTATTATAATGCAATTCTGATAAAATTTCTTGTTCTTTTTCGCTAAACTTATCATTACTATAAACACATTGAATTACTACATATCTATTTTTGATTTCTAATTCTTTTGCTACTTCCATCATTTTTTCTTTGAATTTCATGCTACCACAAATTGTAACTATCTTATTCATTTTTATTTCTCCAATTCCTTTTTATTTCCATCTTTATCATAAGTTGTTACTTTAGTTACGTTTCCTTCTTTATCATAATCATACATTACATTATCTTCTACATTTTCTTTTTTATAGATTCTATATATTGGATGAATATAATCATCTTGTTCATAAAATTCCTCTATATATTCTTTAGTTTCATGGTATGCAAATATATTGTATTCCTTATAATAATACACATCTTTTCTTAAACGATTACTATAATATTCTACACTACAATATTTAACTCCATCAATTTCTTTAATTGGTGTATCTTTCACAATCCATACTAATAGCATAGTTTCTATAGCTAAGAATACTAAACTTATCAAAATCCAAACCACCATAAGAAATACTCTAATTCCATTATTTTTGACTAAATGAAATAAAAAAGCAACTAGTAAAATAACTCCTAATGGTAACATATAAGAAGCTAACCATATAAAATCTGCTCTTAAATGCCAATTTAGTCTACCGATTAAAACATTTGTTATAAGTAATGAACTACCCAATAAAATTAAAATTATACAAAAAATTATCTTTTTCTTCATAAAAACTCCTATATAAAAATTATGCTTCGTTCATAATTTTCAAAAATTGTTCCTCATCTATTTCCTTCTTTTCAATTAGATATTCAATTGCTTTTTGAGTTTTCTCTTTATTTTTATTTAAAATTTGAATAGTTTTTTCATAACATTCAGAAAGTATTTTGTTTGCTTCTTCATATATATATTTATCTGTATCATTCTCATTAGGAAATGTATACAATCCCAAGCTTGACATTCCATATCTTGTAATCATATTTTTTACAATATTAGATGCTTTATTTAAATCACTACTATTACCTGATTCATGCTCTCCTAAATAAACAATTTCATTACACATACCACCCAAAAGTCCACATATTCTATTCAAATATTGATTTTTACTTGATGTATATTTAAAATTAGAATTATTGTATTCAACATATCCTAAACTGCCTGTTCCTTCAGCATTTATTGTAATCTTCTTAATTCCAGGTGTTTTCTCTAATACATACCTTATAGTAGCATGCCCAATTTCATGAATTGCAGTTCGTCTTTGAGAATCTTCATCTATAAATTCTGGATTTATCATTCTTTCTCCAGCAAACATATTTTTAGTCATCTCTTGAATTGATGGCACACAATCACTAGTAACAATTGTAATATCACCTTGTTTAGTAGCCAATTTTAATAAAGTATTTTGTACAACTTTATCTACAAATCTACCATTACCATTATTTTCTACATTGCAAAAATACTTCATAACTTTTTTAACATCTTTTTTTGCACTTTCCTCAATGTTTAATCCCAATGCAGTCAACTTTCTATAATATATTTCACAATATTCAGCATCAGTATAGTCTGGAAAATCAAATATATAACCAATCCTTGATGAAATACCTGGATTTATGTTTAAAAATTCTCCCATTTCTTCCTTGTATCCTGCAAAAATAACAATCAAATTATCCTTATGATCTTCCATTGCTTTAATTAAAGTTGCAACTGCCTCTGCTCCAAAATCATTTCCGGATTTATTCCCTTGGGCTAAAGTATATGCCTCATCAATAAATAATACTCCTCCCATTGCCTTTTCAATTACTTCTGAAGTTTTAATTGCGGTTTGTCCAACATATCCAGCAATCAAGTCTTTTCTTTCAACTTCAACTAATTTATTTTCATGAATTATACCTAAATCAAATAAAATTTTGGCAATAATCCTTGCTACTGTTGTTTTTCCAGTTCCAGGATTTCCAGTAAATATCATATGCAAATTTTGAATTGGTATAGATAAGTTTTGCTCTTCAGCTTTCTTTAAAAATTTTATATAATTCTCAAATTCTTTTATTTTTTTCTTTAATTCTTGTAATCCTACTAATTTTTCAAGCATTTGGTTTGCATCATAATTAGTATAATTTACATTATTTAAATCTTCTATTGTTGGAATATCTTCTATTGTAATTTCTCGTATATCTGTAGTTTCTCTTAAAGCATGCTTCATAACAACTTCTTGAATTAGTTTGTCTACAAAACGACCATTTCCAAAATTTTTTCTTTTAATAAAATATTCAAAAATTTTAGACAAGTCTTTATTTATATTCTCTTTTAAAGAATATCCCATATTATCCATTTTCATAAAAAACATTTCTAGTAATTCGTCACTATTATAATCTTCAAAATTAAAAGTATATCCAATTCTTGACGCTATTCCTGGATTTATATCCAAAAATGTTTTCATTTCATCTTTATATCCTGCAAATATAACAACTAAATCATCTTTATGGTCTTCCATTGCTTTGATTAAAGTTGCAACTGCTTCTGCTCCAAAATCATTTCCAGATTTATTCCCTTGTGCTAAAGTATATGCTTCATCAATAAATAATACTCCTCCCAGTGCTTTTTCAACTACTTCTGCTGTCTTTGGTGCAGTTTGTCCAATATAACTTGCGACTAAATCTTTTCTTTCAACTTCAACCAATTTGTTTTCAGATACTAAGCCTAAATCATATAGCATTTTTGCCATAATTCTTGCTATAGTTGTTTTTCCAGTTCCAGGATTTCCAGTAAATATCATGTGTAAATTTGATTTGTTCATTTTTAGCCCTAAGTTTTTAGCTTTTACTGTATATAATGCATATTTTTCAAATTCTTTAATTTTTTTCTTTACAGTATTTAATCCTATTATTTTATCTAAACTCTCATCAACAGTTTCCCTTCTATAAATATTATCCGGCATAATAAAATCTTTTTTACTTATGCTATAATTTGCCAAATATTTAGCTAATTCTTCATTTTGAAATGGGAAAAATTCTGCATTTATACTCACATATTCAATAAATTTATTTTTTACATTTTCTTTAAGAGCCTTATCATTTCTTAATTTTAAAATCAAATCTTTATTCAAGTTTTGACAATATACGTCAAATAAAATATCAATTGGTAAATTTGAAATCTCATATCTATTATTTTGATATACAAATTTTATTTTCGAATCTAATGCTAAAAATTCATCAATTGATTTTCTATCTGAACATAAAATAATATAGTTTTCATCAAATAAAGATGTGATTAAGTCTATTACTCTGTTAATTCTTTTTAATCCTAAGTAACTAACATTATTCATTTTTTTTACGTGTTTATATTCTTCAATAAATTCTTTTATATCACTTAAAACATATAAATGTTTATTATGAATTGAAAGTTCTTTTACATTCCAAGTTGTAGTATTAGGCATTTCCAAATATTCGTATGTATTTTTAAAAGCCAAATTATGAATGCTTAAATATTCTGGTGTACTATTATCAATTTTATTATATGCTTTTAATAATTCACAAACTCTATTTGCAAGTTCTGTTTTTCCAGTACCTCTTTCCCCTTCAATAGTAATATGTAATCCATTTTCAGTGCTTATTTTTTCTACTAATTGCTCAATATTTTCAGACTTATTTTTGTATTCTAATATTTTTTTAATTTCACGTTCCCTTTTTTGCTTTGATTCTTCTTCAAATTTGAGTAATTGTTCCTTTTGCTCTTGCTCCGCTTCTCTTTCAATTTCATCCTTATGTTCTTCATAATATTTTCTATCTTCATCAATTTTATTTAATTGTCCAGTTTTTTTCAAATAAAAAAGATATCCTGCAACGTCAAATATGCAATAAGGCATTGCACAGCTCCAAATGTCACACTTATATAGTAATTTATCATTTGCTCTTGTTACATATCTCCAATCATTAGGATGCACATTTTTATATTTTAATATTTCATCTATGCTATCTGAAATAAATTTATATGTATTACAAGAAAAAGGTAAAAATATTCTAAATAAAAGCTTTTTATCTTGGTTAATTATTTGATTAACAAATACCATATCATTTTCAAGTAAAGTTAAAGCTATGTCAAAAGTTTTTTTAGGAATCTTCTTTACACCATCTTTTACTTCCCATTTAATTGTAAAAAGATCACTTTCAAAAGTATTTCTTCTATATTCTTCTCTATCTTTTAAAACATCTTCTAATAAACCTTTGTTTCTTAGATATAAGATATATCCTGCATAAAATTTAGGACATTTACTAAATTTACATTTTACACACAAAAAATTTTCATAGGCTTCAGGTTCAGAAATAAACGAACCTTTTGCTATACTTATAAACTCACCTTTTTCAATTTTTTCTTTTAAAATTACATCATCCATTTTCTCTTCAGAAAATCTTGTATTACATAATACCCCTATTTTAGTCAAGATTTTAATTTTTTTTCTATCATTTTCTACAATCTGCTCTACTGAAAACTCACCCTTTTTTAGTAATGTGATACATAATTCAATAAAATCCAATGAAGCAAATCTTAATCCACTCACTAAATTCCACTCAAAATTATAATCAACTTTTTCTAGGGTTTCTAAAACTTTAATATCTTCCAATATTTGCTTTGTTTCTTTTGAATATTTATCATCGATTTCTTTTATTTTACTTTTTTGTTTGCTAATTTCAACTTTATTTGATGTTTCATCAATTTCATTTTCTTCTTTTAATTCATCTTTTTTATAAATTTTCAACACTAATCTTTGTGAAATTTCATCTAATCCTATATCATATTCATTTATTAACAATTGTAATTTATCATCTTCTATTTTTTTATTATTCTTGCTTGTTAATATTGTTGCAATATACTTATATAAATCTGAAAATTTATCTAATATCTCATTTGAAAATAAATTTTTTATAGTATCTTTGTTGATATCTATTTTTCCCATATAGTCATTTTCGTCTTTCAAAGAAAACTGCAATCTTAGATTTTTCAACTCTTGATATATCCAGTCTTTTAATTCATATTTAAAATCTTCACTTTCTATAACTATTGGATAAGCTAAATAATACATATTATTCAAAAAAACTATTTTAGGTAATAATACCTTGCAATTATCTTTAAATTTATTTCTTTGCTTCCATTTTGTTTCAATTATTTCCAATATTTTTAATGCATATTCATTCATATATTGTATTCCCTTCTATTTTACAACTAAAAATCTAATTTCAAATTTACTACTTTATAAACAATATTTTTAAATAAGTATAACAAGTTACAAGATTAACATACTAAAATCTACTTTCTTTTTACATATCAAATTATAATTTATATTGATTTTTGTCTGCCCTTGAGTCAAGTTCTCTCTCATATTTTTCATTGTTGTAAAACCAATTTGTCTTTTGATCTAATCCAAAATTTCTTCTATTTTTATTTAATAAAATATCTAAAAATGTCAAAGTAGCTATTACTATTCCTAAGACATTAACCAATAAATTCAAATCAACTACTAGTCCATTTCCTGCTTCTTGAATCATAGATATATAATTATATATTGCTGTTCCAAAATATGCACCATATATACCAAAGTAAACAGTTGCACCTATTATATTTCTTTTAAAAATCAAAAACATACATGGTAATGTAGCAAATAACACACCTATTTCTATATTTAAGTTCATTGGTTGGCAAACAAAACTTCTGCTCATAGATGCCATTAGACAAACTATTGCTCTAAAAAACCAAAACATTACACTAAAAATTGTAATTAAATAACTAAATAAACTCATATCGTATACCTCCAATTAATATCATATATCTTATCATATACTATGTTTTTTTTAAATATTTTTATAAAACTTTTCCCAAAAAACAATAGATGACAACTCAAAATTGAATTGTCATCTATTAACTAAATTTAATTATTATATTATTCAGCATCAGCATCATCAAAATTAAATTCATCTTTAAATTTCTCTTTAAATATTTCAAAAACTGCATTTAAAGTTTCTTCATCGTCAACACTTACATAAGATTCTTCATCTTCTGATTCTGAATCTTCTAATTTTAGAATAACAACTTCACCATTGTCTTCTTCATTATCTTCTGCAGGTAATAAAACAACATATTGTTCTGATTCATATTCTATTAAATCTAAAAATTCGAATTTAACATCATTACCATTTTCATCATTTAAATATATAATGTTGCTATCTTCATCATATCCTTGATTCATATTTTCGTTATCCATTTCTTATCTCCTTTCATTTTAAATAGTAGCTTCTACTATTTTTTTACATCTTATACTATACTTTAAAATTTTTCAATACTTTTTTTGATTTTCATAATATTTTTGGTTAAAACAATATATTATAGATAATGCTATTTATTCTTATTCATATACATTTCTAATATATATACAGCAGAAATAGTATCTACAATTCCTCTTTTTTTAGATTTGTTTATATCTAAAAAATTCATTGTTTTATGTGCTGCAACAGTAGTAAGTCTTTCATCCATTGTTTCAATTTTCATTTTATTGTATTTACATTTCAATTTATGAATAAACTTTTCTGTTGCTTCTGCTCTAAATGTTTTTGTACCATCCATATTATAAGGCATACCAACAACAATAGTATCAACTTCATACTCTGAAAATATTTCATCTAATTTTCTTAACACTACTTTGTCATTTCCATTTGAATGAATTGTTTCTAATCCTTGTGCTGTTATACCTAAAGCATCTGTTATTGCAATCCCAACTCTTGCGTCACCATAATCAATTCCTAATGTTCTCATACTATTCTTCTAGTCCTATATAATATTTTACCATTTTTTCCAATAATTCGTCTCTTTCAATTAAACGAATTAAATTTCTCGCATCATTATGACTTGTAATATAGGTTGGGTCTCCAGACAAGATATATCCTACAATTTGGTTGATTGGATTATATCCTTTCTCTACTAATGCTTGATATACTTGTTTAAGTATTTCCTTAGCTCTTACACTTTTATCCTTTTCAACTTTAAAACTTAAAGTTTTATCTACTGCCATACTTTATCCCCTCCTAAATATAATTTATTTGATTTTCTGCTTTATCTGCAGAATCTATATATTCTTCTAATTTCTTTGTTAATTTTTCTAATCCAGTTCCTTTATAATATGTTGATATAACAAAATTTATTTTTGGAGATGCTTCTTTTCTTTCAGTTGTTTCCTTGATACGAACTTTTTTACCTTTTATTGTATGTATTGACTCAATTTCCTCTGGTTCTTCTATTATTTGCAAATCCTCTATTTCAGCTTTTACATCTTTTATAAATTCTTCCAAACTATCTTCTTCAACTCCAGAAAATACAACTACAAATTTTGGTCCCATATAACGTACAAACACATATTGTGAAGACATTCTAGCTTTTACTATGTTGCTAACTTCTGTAATTATATCATTTCCTATTAATCTTCCTGCATTTTCATTAATTTCTTCTATATTAGCAATTCTAAACATACAAACTGCTGATGTAGGATATTGGTCAATTGTATACTTTGCTTTTCCATATAAATATTCAGCCGAATGTAATCCTGTAAACTTATCAATTCTATCTATATTTTCAATAGTATCTTGATAAGCTGTTGTTCTTAATACTGAAATTATATTATCTTTTACCACTTCAATAACTGTTGTATCCATATCATCAAATGCATGCATCTTTCCACTTTCCATTACCCAATATCCTATATAAATATTGTCTATATATAATGGAAAAAACATTGCTGACTTAGCTCTACCCATTTCAGTTTTCTGATAAGGTAATTTTTCATTTTCATTTTCAATTGTAATATACTTTGGTGTTGCTGTTGTAACACTATCTTTAAAGATTTCTTCTGTATGTAAATTTGATAATGTATCATAATGCATCTTATCAACATTTGATGCTTTTACTACATATTCTGCACCATCAAATACAACTAGAGTTGAATACTTAATATTGTATTTATCTATTACTATTTCATTTATTTTATTTAATTTTTCATCAACAGTTTCAGCTTCTCCAGCAATATTTAAAAAATCTTGAATAACAGACAACTTGCTTCGTCTTTCATCTAGATTTTTGTATTCTTCAATTTTTTTCTGTACTTGTATATTATATACAACTAGAAATATTATTGCCAATACTAAAACGCCTATTACTAAAATTACCAAAGTATTCACCTCTATTATAAAAATTATTTCTATTAATATTTCTTTCTCATTTTATTTAATGTACTATTCATACTATTTGAGAAATTATTATTTGCTTTAGCTGTATTATTTGTTTGTTTTCCATAAGCTTGTTTACTTGTTAATGGATATACCATATCTCCAAGTGTTTTTAATTTATTTATAAAGTTTGATGGATAACTACTATATGAAACTTTACATTCTACCATAGCTTCCAAATATTTTGAATATGCTTTCTCATCAAATGGTATTACACAATATTTTACCATATCTTTATTGAATAATTCAGTCATAAATGACATTGCTGGATCATTGTAGAAAGACATTCCGGCAATAATTACTTTATTAGTTAAATTACCTACTTTCATATCTTTATTAATTACAACTCTAACTTTTTCAGGCTCTAATACTCCTTTAGTTTTTAAATCTCTTAAAAATGCTGTTAAAGGTTGAATTGTTAAAATATCTAAAGATTGTACAAGGTATATTTCCTGACAACTTGCAAAATATGCTGGATCTGTATCAAAATCGCAATCAATTAATACCACTGAATGATTTTGAACTAAAGTTGATAAAATAGCTTCTGCATTTGTATATACTTTTCCATCATTTGGTAATGCTGTATATACAGTTAAATTTTTATCTACCTTGATTCCTTCTGCATATCCTTGCTCTAATTTTTCCATTGAATTATATGCAATTTTTCTAAGTTCTTCCTCATTCTTTGTATAAATATAATATGAATTTCTATTTTTTGTCATATCTAATATAGCTGTATTAATTCCAAGTGAAGAGAATATCGCAGCAATATTATTAACTAAGAAAGAAGTTCCATTTTTAGTTGTTCCTATAAATGTGACTATTTTCTTATCTTGTGTTAATAGACTATTCAAACTTGACATTGAATAATCAACTTTTGGTTTTAAGCTATCTACTGAACCATAATTATTAGAATATTCATTATTATAATTGTTTGTTTCTTCTTGAACATAATTATTTGGTGTATATGTATTTTGGTTATTTACATTTTCTGTATGAACATCATTATAACTTGGTTCAAAATCACTTTCGAATTTAGAATCGTTATTTATATTAGCATCTGCATTTTTAGATGGTAATATATTTTTTTGACGTAAACCACCACTTCTTACTGTGTATGAATGAAGAGGTCTACGAGGTACATTATTTTGTACTTGTTGCTGTTGTACTGGTTGACTAACAACAGGTTCTTCATCCTCAAATCCCATTCCAGGTAAAAGTGTTTCATCTGTTTCTTCGTCTTCTTCAAATCCATCTAAACCAGGTAGCAATCCATCATCAAAGTCTTCATATTCTGTTGTTTCATCAACAGTATTATTTGTATTTGAAATTATATTTTCATTATTTCCTAAACTACTATCATCTTGTACATCATCGATATCATCTAATTCATCTAAACCTGGAAGCATAACTTCGTCTGTATATTCTTCTTCATCATCAAAATTTGTTTCTGGTAACAAACTAGAAATATCATCATTAGCACCTATTGGTTGAATTTTTGCTTTTTCTGGTTGTTTAATAGTATTTTTTTGAACATTTGATACTTTAACTGGACTAACTTGTTTTTGTACTGTATTATTTTGTAGATTAGTTTCCTTTGTATCATCTTCAAGTCCTGGTAATAAATCAGACACATCATCTTGTTCTTCAACATCTTCAAAACCTGGTAATAAACTTGATATATCATCTTCTTGTGTATTTACATTTTGAGTTCCTGGTAAAATACTGTCATCTATCATTGATAAAGAATCATCTTCTAATCCTGGCAAAATAGAACTTTCGTCTTCTACTACTGGTAAGCTATCTTCTTGGTCTTCAATAACTTTTCTAGGTCTTCCTCTTTTTCCTTTTGGTTTTTCTTCAGTTATTTCTGTAACTATTTTTCTAGGTCTTCCTCTACCTTTTTTTTCTTGTATTTCTTCTTTTTCTTGCATATCCTCTATTCCTGGCAAAATTGAATCTATATCTTGTGTATTATCTTGTAAATTTGTTTGATTTTGAACATTCTTTGTTACTGTTTGCTCATAAGTATTTTGTACTGGTCTAACAGATTCTGCTGGTCTTCTCATTGTTGGTTGTACTACTCTTGGTCTAACAACTTGTTTTGGAGCTTGTTGTATAGAAGATTGTTCCATGCTTCTATTTTCTTGTTGTACTGTTTCATTATTTCTTACATTCATTGTTGGAACTATTGGTTTTGGTATAGTTCTATTTTCTTGATTTGTAACTACACTTCTAGCATTTTTATTTGTACGTACATTTGAAGGTATTACAATTGGACCATTCATTTGATTTTTTTCGGCACTTGAAATATTATCAATTCTTAATCCAGCATTCCTTACTTTCTTTTCAACACTAGCTGCATCTTCTGGTCTTATATTTCCAGAAACAGACATTAGCTCTTGATATTTTGGTGAAGTAGCTTCCAATACTGCTTTTACATTCATAGGTAAGCAATTAACAACTATTTTTAATTGCTCATCATTGTATTGTGATGCAATACTTTTAAAGCTTTCAGAATATCTTTCCGTATTTCTACCTAATTTCTTAAAATGAGCTAGTATATTTTGAATTTCTATTTCACTAACTTCATTTTCATTTTCTGCTTTATAATTAACTTCTTCTGTGTCGATTTGATAATATTGTTTAGCTTCTTTCTTTCCTCTAGGTCTATTTATTAATTTACAAACCTGTTCCATACTTCTATCATTTCCTAATAAGGCATTGTAAATTCCAATACCAAATAGTTTTAACAATATAGAACTTCCCTTTGTTCTTCTTTCTGTACAAATTAAAATGATAGCAGTTTCTTTTCCTTGCATATCATGTGCTTCATCGCTAATACTATCTAATCGATCAAAAATTAATTTATCTATTGTGTCATAATTATTATTTGCAAAAGGCTCTAAATCTTCGCTTATAACAATTCTGTCATAAGTTTTATCTTTTTGTATCTCTTTTAATATTGCGTTGAAGTAATAAACATTTTTATAAGATAATATTTCTTTATATTCTTTTTGATATCTTCTAATTATCTTTTCAGAAATTTCTTCACTACTTACTGCAAATAAAACTTTCATTCGTTAACCCCTCCAACCATTTACTACTATGGCAAAAATTAATGGTAGAACTTGACAAATCAATAATATTGTTACAAATGTTATTATTAATGCAAATCCTTTATCTCTTACATCTAATTTTCTTATTCCTATTACATATTGGTATATTGAACCAATAGCAATTCCAACAAAACAAAATGGTATGCTATATATTCTAATAGCTGCTAATATATATGCTGCCATTCCAAAAGGTACTGAACCATATTTTTCTATATATTCATTCATTGTAGCTTTTGTTGATTCTTTCATTTCTAATAGTTCACCTGTTTGTTCTGAATTTAATATAGCTTCTCCTTGTGAAGTTGTAGCATAAACCTCTATAGTACCAAGCATCATTAGTATAATTATTGCAATAATTCCAGCTTTTTTTAGCATATCTATTTTAACCTCCTTTAGGCTATTTCCCTAAATATTTCTACTTATATATAATACAATATTATTATAAAAATATCAACCTAAATTTTTCAAATTTCTCAATATTTTTTATTTCTTTTATATCTGTGTTATTACTATATTTTGTTATATAAATATTTCATCCATTTATATACACCATTCGCCCAATTTTTATCTGAAGCATATACTTTATTTACAGCTGACAAATTATTTCCATTATAAAATTTACCATTTGCTATATTTCCGTCAAATATTTCTGTACCATTTTCATTTAAATAATATTTAACTAAAGCTCTTGCTACTAAATCAATTCCTTCATTGTAACTTTCAAAATTATATGCACCACCATATGGATTACTATCAATTGCTCCATAACCAAATAAGTTCTTTTTATTTTTAGCAATTGTTGAAGTTCCCCATCCACTTTCATGTATTGCAACTGCTGCTAAAAATACCCCATTTATCCTATATTGCTTTTCTGCATAATAAAAATATTCTGCATTTTCATTAAATACACTATTTACATCATTTGTATCATTTCCTAAAATTTTCTTAAATTGATCAATAGATAAATTACTTGGAACATTTAAAGCCATATCAAAATTCAAATTCTTTAACAATTCTGATTTAGCTAAATCTGATGTTTGTCCATCTTGATAAACTTCTTTTGGAAGTTTTTTGGTCAAACCATTTTTATCTACATATCCCTTTCTTTCTTTTGAATATATGTAATACCAATCGTCTAATATTTCTAATACTTTTACTTCCGTATCTTTATTTAAAGTACAAATTTTTTCTGCATTACTGTTAGCCTCTAATTTTACTGATAATGTTTTTGCAGTAACATAACATGTATCTCCCACTTTTATATTGCTTTTTTTATTGCTCTTTCCAGTTCCTATCTCAACAATTTTATTTATTGCAGCTTTTTCTATTGTATCTGTAATTACATTTTCTGAAATCAAATTATCATCTTCATACTTTTTTATTGCAATTACCTTTTGTTTTCCATCTTTTCCTTCTTGAATAATTTGCATTGTTCCTTTAGGAAGTTCAGAGTTATTTTTATATTCAGTATTATATTCTAAGTCTATTTCTTCAACACTAATTTCTTCTTTAATATTACTAGAAGTATTCTTTTCCAATATTTCTTCAATGTTTAATGGATTTGCATTTTTTTGCAATTTAAAATCAGTAATAATCTTGTTATTTTTTTCTGAATCTGCAAATACATTTTTAGAAAAAATCATCATAATAATAGTACTAATTGCTAATACTATTATTACAAAATATCTAATTTCTTTACTTCTAAATAGCTTCTTCATTTGTACTCCTCCGTAATTATTTTAATATTATTAAATTATTTTGTCAATTTCATATTTTCCCAAAAAATTCACTATTGATAAATTTTGAAATATATAATATATTGAATAAAATAATTATAGGAGTGATCACATTGAAAAATAAAATTCGTTTGTTAATATTTTTTCTACTCGAAATGCTTGTACTTATTATAGTAGTATTTATATATAAAAATATTTTTATTAAAGAACAAAATATAAATAATTTAGCAAATTCATTTGTCACTTTTTATCAAAAAAATAGTAATGATAATTTTCAAGTAAATAAAACCATCTTATATAGCAGTGCCTATGGAAATAATAATATGAATTCTATTAATAAGAATGATTGGTCTATTGAAATTTATCAATATACTGATTTAGCAATATATATAAAACCCAAAAATGAAAATTTCTTTGTAAAAAAAATATGGATTGATACACTTAATGTATCAACACCTCCTGTTATAGGAAATGCAAGTGTTTTTTATGAAAATCCAACTAATTTTGGAACAGAATATATTCAAAAAGATTTTCCTTTCAACGAGTTTCTAGAATTTGATATTGTAAATGATAAAAATGAGTTAAATGAAATACAATATAATACACCTGTATTCTTCTCAGATTGTTCTATTCCTTTGACTTTAAAATATGTTAATACTTTAGCTAAAAACTTTAATTTAAAAACTTCATATACACTAAACCAAAATGGTACTATTTTAAATAATATAATATCAGATACATCTGTAATAGAATCAGATTTTAGTTTTGTAGTACATTTAATAGATAATAATGACTCAGAATATAAAACAATTGTTAATATTACAGTTCCACTTAAAAACACTGAAAAGAATATTTTAACCAATGGAAACATTTTGGAAATTAATAAAAACATAAATAATGTTTTCATAAAAGATAATTAAATCAAGAACAAAAGAACCCTAAATATTTTCTAACATTTAGGGTTCTTTTTATTTACTTTTTCTTATCTTTCTTTTTTCTAGAGAAAAATTGTTTTATTTTTGCAAATATACTAACTTTTTTCTCAACTTTTTGTGGATATTTTTCTTTATCTTCTTTCACTTCTTTTTCGTCTTTTTCTTTATTAACTATAACCTTCTTTACAGCCTTTGGCTTAGAATGATCTTCTTTTTCTTCTAAGTCATCTAAAGAAGATATTTTTTTAGCAGTTGGCTCAGAAAATAACTTATCAACATTAAATTGTTCTTTTAATTTATTCTCATAAAATTCTTGATTTGATTCCATTTTTTCTATAAGTTCATTTCTTCTATCTTCATCCTCACACCAATATTTAACATGTAATAAAGCAATTATTTCTAAAGTATATTTTTTAAGTCCTTGATCTTGCAAAGGTTTACGAGGATCAACATATACTTCATAATTTGGATCTTTCATATTAGAAAAGAAATCAAGTAATTTTTCTGGTACTTTGGCTATGTATTTCTCATTCATATGATTTATTATATAATCAACTTCTGCATATGCTTGTATATCTTCTAAGGTAATAACTACACTCATTTGTTTTTCCCCCATTATCTTTTGTATTATTTTTCAAAAGCATCTTTATTTTTATCAATTTCCGCTCCAATTTCTGTTTTGCCATTTTCTAAAATATCTTTAACAATTTCTTCATAACTTCTTGGATCTTTTGATAAAGCAATTTGCTGTTCACTTACTTTCTTTCCAGCTTCAATTGTCTCTTTGATATTTGAATTTTGTGCATTTTGCAAACTAGCTTCGTACATAGCTTCTTCTGTTTTTGCATTAAATTTTAATTTATATTTTGCAACTAAAACAATTTTTTCAGTAACACATTCTAATTTTTCTTCATTAGTCCATCCTATAAACTCATATGTTCCATCTATTGTTGCTGGTTTCTCTGGAATTTCTCCTGTATATTCCGCTTTTTCTCCATAATCAACAAATTTTCTATCTAGTACAGTCATATTATCATCATCTAAGAAAATAATCTCAATCGGTTCTTTCATACATTCACCTACTTCTTTAGTATAAAATAAATTTATTATAATTATATAGATAAATATTTTTATTTGCAATATGAAAATATAATTTGAGCAAAAAAAAAGATATAGTTAAAACCATATCTTTTTTGAATATATAATTCTTATTTTTTATTTACTAAATCTTTTAATGCTTTTCCAGCTTTAAATACTGGAGCTTTTGATGCAGGTATTTTAATTTCTTCTTTAGTTTGTGGGTTTCTTCCTTTTCTAGCTGCTCTTTTTCTAACTTCAAAAGATCCAAATCCAACTAATTGAACTTTGTCTCCTTTTTTTAGAGAATCAGTAACAACATCTACAAAAGCGTTAACTGTTTCTTCAGCACTTTTCTTTGTTTCTCCTGTTTTAGCAGCTATTGCTGCGATTAATTCAGCTTTGTTCATTTCAAATTACCTCCTAATAGTGTTTAGTATGTAGAAACCATTACTTTTTTATTCTACAATAACAATATTCGCCAAAACCTTCTAAAATCCTTCTTTTTTTAAAATTATTTTTAATTTTATTTTATTTTTCAACATCTTCAAGGCTTTCAAATCTTAAAAGTATTGATTTTACTAGCTTTCAAGCTTTGATTTTTTTATCTTATTTACAAAAAATATTTTTTTATCTTTGAAAGTTTTAATAATTTCTGATAGCATCAAAATTGCTAATACTAAAATATAAACAATTACTGCAAATAATATAGATATTATTATAATGTATTGTTGCTTTATATCTTTAGAAGCAAGAAAAGCATAAAGCATTTTAGATAAAATAATCATAATAAAACTTGATATCATAGGTTTTATCAAATACTGCACTACATCTAATTTTATTTTGCAATTTCTTATCAATACAAATCCAGAAATAAAAAAGACTACACAATAACAACATATCGTACTTATTATAGCACCTTTTTCAAGAAAAATCGGCATATTTATAAAAACAATATTGCCTATCAACTTTACAATACCTCCTATTAATAAGGAAAGTGTTGTCATTCCATGTTTTCCTAAACCCTGTAAACTGCCATTTATCGTTTGAACCAATATTTCAAAAGGAATAACAAATGCAGAAATTTTTAATAATTCAGCACCTTGTATTGCATTTGGAAATAATAATCTTATTATTTCCTCTGCATAGCAATATATACCAAACATTGATGGAATAGCCAATATCATAGTTATAAATAAAGAGAAAGAAATTTTATCACTTATTTCTTTTTCATCATTTCTAACTTTCGCACTTGCAATTTCAGGTATTAATGCTATTGTAAAAGCCATATTAAAACTTAATGGAACTGTTAACAATACATCAACTTTTGAAGTTAATATACCATACTTTGTTTGGGCTAATTCTTCGCCAACGAATTTTTTTAAAATCCTCACAACAGTTAATGCATCTATATTTTTATATAAAGCAACTAGCATTGAACATATTGCAAGAGGAATAGAAACTTTAGCAATATTAATTACTATTGTTGATATTTTTTCTTTTTTATAATATATTAAATTTTTATAATTAACTTTTTTTCTTATTTTTCTACTAATTACATATAAATATAACACAGATAGTATAGTCGCAATAGTTGTAGCAAAGCTGGCTGAAGCTGCCATATATTCTGTATTATTACCACTTATTTTTGCTACAAATTCAACAAATATTATTGTACATATCATTTTCAATAGTTGTTCTACAGATTGTGCTTTTGCTGTTTGTTTAATTTCTTTTTTTCCATTAAAATATCCTTCAATCACACTAGATATAGATACAAAAAATATTGCTGGTGATAAAAACATTAGTGAATATTCAGCTTCTTTTATTTGTAATAAATTATTAGAAATTTCTTTAGCAAATAAAAATAAGATAGAAGTTTCTATAAAACCAACTATTGCAAATGCAGTTAAAGCAATCTTAAAAATTCTATCTGCTCCATATTCATCATTTTTAGCTAATTTTTCTGATATCAATTTTGATATTGCATTAGGAACACCAATAGATGATATTGTTAAAAATAGTGCAAAAACTTGATATCCACTCATGTATATTGCATTTCCAGTATCGCCAAATCCTCGTTTATTAGTTAAATATAAACTATATATCATTCCTAATATTTTAATTACTATTTGTGCTATAACTAATGACAATACTCCTTTAAAAAAATTATTTTTCTTTTTCATTTTTCTTTTCCAATCTTTTTCTATTTTCTTACTTCCATTTATATATTTTTTGTTTCAAATATATTACATTTTTTCTTTAAAACCTCTTGTTTTTTTGCTGATTTTATAGGATAATATAAATGTATAAAATTTTATGAAAGTGGTGAAAAAATTGAAATACATAGACAAATTTTTAAAGAAATTAAAAACAGATAGAAATACATTTTTAACCTATGTATTAACACTTGTCGCATTTTATCTTTGCGTTGATAGGATTGTTGAAATTATTATGATTGGTGCAACTGGTATGTCTGTTTCTTATTGGGGACCTATAAAATATACATTAGCAATGGCTTGCCCAGTATTTGCTTTTTATTTTTCTTTTGCTTCAAAATTTGTTACTGAAGACAAGAAAAAATTATCATTTGTATATATTTATATGATTGGTTTATACATTATTATCATATCTATGATTATTCAGTGGATAAATCAATTAGAATGGTTACTACTAATATCAGTTCCAAATTATAGTTATATAATTTTAAATTTCATGGATTTAATTAAACCAGCTATGGCTGCTTTTGCTTGGTACATTCCAATAGTATCATTCTATCCTTTATTTAAATTCATTTATATGAAAATAAATGATACAAAAGATTTAAGAGATTCTATTTATGATTATGGTGGTATTGATTTATCTGACAATAAAGAAGGTTGGGGACCATATACTTGTGAAATGTATCTTTGTAAAGACAAAGAAACTGGAAAAATTATTAAAACACCAGAAGCAAGAAGATTTGAATCTACTCTTATAGTTGGTGTATCTGGTTCTGGAAAAACATCTATGATGTTCGAACCAATGATTGCAAGAGATTTAGAAAAAAAATATTTGTTTAAAGAAGCTGCTAAAGAAATGGGATATACAGCTTTGCGTACAGGTCTTGCAAATCTAAATTCACCTTATTCAAATGACTACATAAATGATAATTTTTCTTTGAATATGTTAGTTCCAATAGCATCAAAGGAAAAATTATATAAAACCTATATGAAAAAACTAATTTATAAATATGATGGTGAAAAAACAGTCTATAAAAACTTAGGTATTACATATCTAGCTCCTGATTTTGAATCAATATCTCGTATTCAAGATGTTGCTGATAATTTTGGTATACCATATAAATTAATTGATCCAAATAATCCAAAGTCAGTCGGTTTAAATCCATTCATATTTGATGATCCAATAAAGACATCAATTGCAATATCATCAGTATTAAAAAGAATGTATAATTCTGAAGTAAATCTTAATAACAATACATCTGTTGATGAAGCATTTATGCAAAATATCACAACACAAGCAATTGAAAACTTAACATTATTAGTAAAAGAAATGTATCCAAGATTGCATAATGGTGATTTACCAACTTTAGAAGATTTAATGAAATTGATAAATGATTTTGACTCAATCGAAGAAATGGCTGAACAAATGAAACAAGATGAAGAATTAGCTCAAAAATATGACATTCAACTAGGATACTTCAAGAAAACATTTTATAAAAATGCTGTTGGTAGAGATGAAACAGCAAAATACTTACAAGCATCCGCAGCACAACTTGAAAATCTACTTCGTTATCCAGGTGTTCGAGCTATTTTATGTAACAGAACAAACAATATAAATTATGATGATGTATTGAAAAATGGTGAAATAATATTAGTATGTACAAGACGTGGAGATTTAGGAGCAAGTATTCATAAAGCATTTGGTCTATTCTTCTTACTACTAATGCAACATTCAGTATTATCTAGACCAGGAAATGAAAAATCTCGTATTCCTCATTTCTTATATGTTGATGAATTTCCTCCATTTGTATGTAGAGCAACAGAGGATATATTCACACTATATAGAAAATATCGTGTTGGTACAATTATTTCAGCACAAAATTTATCTCAATTTGGTATAAACAATGATTATAACTTTAGACAAACTCTACTTGCAAACTGCACAACAAAAATTGTCTTTGGTAACAATACTCCAGAAGACAATGAATGGTGGCAAAAAGAATTTGGAGAAAAAAGAGAGTGGACATTTACCAACGATTACAAGACAGACAAAGGCGAATATGATGCAAATTATAAAAATATCAAGTGGTCTTGGAAAGAAAACTACAAAGCTGGTAAGATACAGTCTTTAAAATTCAAAAACATCATTTATAAAACAAAAGACTTAAAAGGTAAAAATGTTATAGGAGCTGCAAAGATAGACTTCCTTGAATCAAAATATAAAGAGAAACAAAAAATTAAAACATATAATTTTACAAAATTTACAAACGGAATAATTAATAAAGATTCAGAAGGAAATACTAAAAACAAATTCGATTTAAAACATATTAATTTTAATGAAAATCCAAACAATCCTAATGACATGGACCCTATTCAAAACAATACAAATAATCAAAGATATTCTTTTGATGATGAAAATGCTATTACAAATTTCAATAATAAAAAGCAATAAAAAATGGAGCTTAAAGCTCCATTTTTTATTACCTTTATTTTTTTACTAACTCATAAGTTCCATTATTATTAAATTTTATTCTATACCCTGATGTTTCAAGTGCTTTCTTGTATATATCTAATTGTTCTTTTCCATACTCATAACTTTCTTTATATTCTTTTATTTGCTTATTTTGTTTTATAATAAAAACCGAAATTACACTAATTAAAATTAAAATTATAATAATTATAGCAAGAAAAATTTTACTCAATTTGTTCATACAATCACTCCTTTTATTTTAATCTAACGGTATTCTTTCCCCTAATTCAAAAGTTCCATCATTATACTTCTTAACTTCAAGTCCTGCTGTTTCAACTGAATCAGCATAAAAATATAATTCCTTTCCAAGAGATACAAGAGTATCTTCAAGTTGATTTATTGTTTTATTATTTTTCACACAGACAAACAACATCACACACATTATGATTAAGAGTATAATAATTGTAACAAGAAAAATTTTACTCAATTTGTTCATACAATCACTCCTTTTATTTTAATAATACCATATTCCTCTTTTTGAATCAAGAAAAATTTATAAATTGCTTTTTCTCGTACAAGTTGCATTTAAAATATCAAACTGCTTGTTTGCATAATCTATAAAAATTTGGAAGAAACTTTATAAACAACAAAAAATACGGTTCTAAACAAAGAACCGTACCTATTGCATGCTGCTACATAACCTTAATCTAAATCTGTTTTAGCTCATCTGAGCAATCAATTTCAATCAGTACAATAACATGAAATTGAACCTCCTCCTACAACATATTTCACTTGTACAGTGTATATGTCACTACCACACCAAAATTCTCTTGAACCAAGAGAACCAAATGCCTCTTTTTCATACCATACTTCACTGCCATTTTTGTTATGCTAAAACTTTAAATTCTACATTTATAGCTTTATATTTTCCTGTTGTTTCATCTTGAACAAATTCTGTTAAAGATTTATCTAACGAAATAGTATTTTGTTTCAAATCAGTTGTAAAATATAATTTAATTCTATCTATACTTAACTTTTGACTTATAATTTCACGAAGAGTTTCTACCATATGTTTATCATCTTCACAAACTAGAATTAGTTGTGGCATTCCCATAAATCCTGAATCTCCTGGGACAAAATTATTATAAAAGTCTTTATAATAATTCATTCTTTCACCGAATTTTTTCTCCCAATCAGCTTCTCTTCTTACACATTCAAATAGCAAATCTATTGTTTTATTATTTTTTCCAAGAGTAACTTTACCATGTGCTTTAAATGTTTTTCCTAACATTTTTGCAGTTATTTGTGGTTTAACTACATAACTTTTAAAATTACTTGATTTTCTTATGTAAGCAATAATTACTTGATTTCCAGCTAAACGTTTTTTTATTAAAGATACTGGTTTAGTATTATCTGTCGGTTGCCATTTGCATTCTTTCTCTCTAGAATTTAATAAATATTTTCCCATTTTTTCTAAGCAATATACTCTATATATTCCCTTTCCTTCTTCAGAAGAAAAATAATATCTTGTTAAAATCTTAGTTTTTACTAGTTGTTCTAGTTTAGTATTCAATTTATCTTGAGATTTAATATCTACATTTCTAGCTAATAGCATAAAATAAATCTGTCTAGATGTCATAAATTCGAATTCATTTACTAAATTTAAAATTTCAAAATGAATATCCCCAATATGCCCTAAATTAATTTTTTGGATAATTTGATTTATAGATACATATCCATCTTTCCCATCAAAAGTTTTTATTTCTCCTTCTCTAATAGCGAATGGAGATACGGTAGTTTTTATTTTCTCATCTTCTACCATTTTATAGCCTCCTTTTTTTATAGTTCTGCTTATATAATAATTAATTTAATTTTTTTGCTTTTTTCTATAATTTTTTTGACATATACATCAACTTTTTGCCCATATTTTAATCCTGCTTTGTATTCTGCAAGTCCAACTAAATTTGGTTTTATTTCTATAAAAATACCATTTTTATATTTATCTGTCTCTCTTACAGTTCCTGATATTATTGTTTTTTCCTTTAAATCCTTAATATTTTCATACCAATCTCCAAGTAATTCTTTATATGTTAAAATAACCTTGCCTGTTAGCTTGTCTATTGATTTTATCATAACTTTTACTTTTTGTCCAACATTAAAGCGTTCCTCTGGTGATTTTATTCTTGAAACTGATATATCCTCTATATGTAATAGTCCTACTATTCCTCCACCAATCTCTATAAAAGCCCCAAATTTTCTAATATTTTTTACAATTCCGTTAACAATCATACCAGGCTTTAAATCACTTTTTATCCAATTTAAAGCATCTTCTCCAACTTGTTTTCTTGATAACATAATTTGATTGTCTGAATAGATTTCTTTAATTTTAAATTGAACTAAAGTATTTACTTTATATTGACAAATTTTTGGATTAGTAAAACCATAATCATCTTTGCTTACAGCATCAATTTCATTCCTTGGTATTATTCCATTAATTCCATCACATAAATTTATATGCAAGTTGTAATTACTATCGCATTCATTTACAATTCCTTGCATAATTTCTCCAGTTTCAAAGGCTTTCTTTATTCTTTCTTTACTGTATACTTCTTGAGTGCTGTCCCACCCTTCTGGAATAAACTTTTGATATTCCATATATTCTCCTCTTTTGTATCTTATAAGCAATCTGCTTTTCAAATATATTATAAATTTTATATATTATTTAATCAAGCTTTTTACTTCAATATCTGTTAAATATCTCCATGTGCCTATTTTCAAATCTTTAACTTGTACATTACCAATCTTAGTTCTATGTAGTGCAACAACCTTTTTTCCAATTGCTTCACACATTTTACGAACCTGTCTATTCTTTCCTTCATGAATTTTTATTTCTAGCCTTGATCTATTTAGCTCCTTATCTGTTTTTAATATTTTTACTTTTGCTGATTTAGTCTTATAATTTTCATCTATAATAACACCATCTTCTAGTTTCTTCACATCTTCCTTTGTAACAATACCAATTATTGTTACAGTATAAGTTTTTTCTATTTCATGACTTGGATGTGTTACTATATTAACAAATTCTCCATCATTTGTTAGTATTAAAGCACCAGAAGTATACATATCCAATCTACCAACTGGTACGATTCTTTCCTTAACTTTTACTAAGTCTAATACTGTATCTCTATTAAATTGGTCAGAGACTGTTGTAACATAGCCAATTGGTTTATTTAATAATATATACACTTTTCTCTCAGATGGTCTTATTTTTCTTCCCTTAAAACATACTTCATCTTTACCTGGAATTACTTTAGTACCTAATTCCGTAATAAGTACACCATTTACGGTTACATTACCTTCTTCAATTAATTCTTCACACTTTCTTCTTGAAGCAATGCCACAATCAGCCATATATTTTTGTAATCTAATTTCTTCCATTTTAATAATTACTTTTCAGTAATTTCTCCCCTCTCTTTTTTTAATTCCTGTAAAACATTTTCAAAATATTTTGGTAATGGAGCAGTTAAACTCATCATTTTACCAGTAGAAGGATGCTTAAATTCTAACTTATAACTATGTAACATTTGCCCTTGTACATTAAATCTATTTTTTCCATTTGAATATACAGTATCCCCAATAAGTGGTCTACCAATCTCAGCCATATGTACTCTTATTTGATGTGTTCTTCCTGTTTCAATGTTTACTTCTAATAATGTACAATCAGAAAACCTCTCTAATACTTTAAAATGAGTTATTGCTTCTTTTCCATTTCTATTTACTGCCATTTTTGTTCTGTCCTTTGTACTTCTTGCAATTGGCATATTTATTGTTGCTTCATTTTCTTTAAAAGTTCCTCTAACTAATGCTATATATGTTTTCTTTACTTGGTGATTTTTTATCTGTTCACTGACATTTATATGTGCTTTATCATTTTTAGCAATAATCAGTAGCCCTGATGTATCTTTATCAATTCGATGAACAATTCCTGGTCTTATTTCTCCACCAATTCCAGATAAATCTTTACAATGTGCCATAATAGCATTTACCAAAGTTCCGTCCCAATTCCCATTTCCAGGATGAACAACAAGACCTTTTTGTTTATTAACTACTATAATATCTTTATCTTCATATATAATATCTAGTGGTATATCTTCTGCTTCTAATTTTGCCTCTTTTATTTCTTCTTCACCAATGCTGATTTTATCTCCTTTTTGAACTTTATATGAAACCTTTACTTTTTTATCATTTACTAAAATTTTTCCTTCTTCTATCATTCTTTGTATAGCCACTCTAGAAAGTTCACTATTTTTCTCAGAAATTGCCTTATCTAATCTAATATTAGAATTTTCTTCTTGAGCAATATACTCTTTCATATTTACAACCATTCCTTTCTTAAGTCACAATCTGATTAAAACTAAATTTCTTTATTTAATTTTTCCCACTTGCTTTTTGTCATATCTTTTGTAAATATTATTTTCATCAAATAAATAGGTAATACATACATTCTCTTTATTCTTGAAGGTTGAAGGAACAGTCTCCATAACCATTCCATTCCTATTTTTTGTATCCATTTTGGAGCTCTTTTTATATTTCCTGCTTCATAATCAAAAGTTCCACCCTGTCCTGCTGCAACATCAACTTTCAATTCTTTTTGATGTTTAGCAATCCACTTTTCTTGTTTTGGTGCACCCATAGCAACAAACAATACATTAGGTTGCAATCTATTTATTTCTTTTATAACATCTTCTTCTGAATCTTTTTCAAAAAATCCTTCATGATAACCTACAATTTTTAAATTTGGATACAACTTTTCAACATTTTGTTTAGTTTTTAGTGGAATATCAGCTTTTCCGCCCAATAAATAAACTGTCCAGCCTTCCTTTTCCGCTGTTTCTAAAACTTTTCTAAAATATGCTTGTCCCGGTATTCTCTCTTTAAATGGCTTCTTTTGTAACTTTCCTGCAATAATTACTCCTATACTATCAGGTGTAGCAAGTTCAGCTTTTTTTAAAATTTCAAAGAATTCTTTATCTTTTTGAGCTTGCATAATAAATTCAACATTTGGTGCTACAATAATTTTGCAAGATTTATTACTTTTTTCAATTAGTTCTTTAGTCTTTAAAGCTGTTTCATCTAATGTTATATTATTTATTTCTACACCTAATATTTTTACTTTTTCTTGCAATTCTTTTTCACCTCAGTTTTATTTTTTACATTAACTTCCATAAGTTTGATATCATATTTTAAATAATCTAATAAATTATACACTAAAATTATCCAACCAATAACAACAAAACAATCTGCTAAATTAAAAATTGGAAAATTTCCTATATCTATAAAATCAACTACTGCTCCTCTTAAAATTCTATCTATTAAATTTCCAATTCCTCCAGCAATAACCATTGCTAAAGAAAAAATTATTTTGTTATCTATCTTTTCTTTTTGTTGATGAATAAAATTACATATTATTCCAAGCACAATTATTGCAAGTAAAATATTGGTAAAATTATTTTGATTTAAACCAAATGCAAACCCTACATTACTAGCACAATTTATTTTTATAAAACCAAAACTCAAATTTTTAAATTGAATTGCTAGTATTTTCGTAATCTGGTCAATCACAATAAATATTATAGATAAAATTAAAATCTTTCTTATTTTTTTATCCTTCAAATTTTTCCCTTTCAACTATTTATTAGTTATTTGTTTTTTCTGTTTCAATTCTTGAAAATATTTTAAATATTCCATCATCATAAATTTGCCTATATTTTTCGTCATTTGAAAGTAGCATTGACAATTTAGAATTTGAATAACTTATTATATGATTTACACCATATTCCTTAAATTTAACATCATAGTTTACAGCTATTCCTGCAATATTTAAAGCATCTGAAAATATATCTCTACCAGCTACATTATTTTTGCTATCTTCATTGAATTCTGGTGAATATAAATCGCAACGTGAATCTATAAATACAGGTATTCCTTCATAAAGTAAATAACTGCCATAATTATATTCATTATATAATTTCAATTCTGATAAATCTAAATTTTCTTTTATCCATTTTGAAGCTGCAACTGGATATGTTGCTTCACTAATATACTCATTATCCTTAATAGGATAGTATAAATCAAATGAAATATATCCAACAATTGCTAAAATTAAAATAGTGCCTATTGGTCTTGTAGCAATTCTCATAATTTTATCACATAATTTTGCATCATATTTATTTAAAAAGCTTGCAATCATTTTTACAAGTATAAAACAACCAAATATTGCAAACATAGAAACTTGTCTTCTCATTTTGAAAGCAAGATAACCAAGTCCACCAATCATAAATAAATTTGATAATTTTATTTTTGTATCTGTAAACATTAGTATTGCAATAAAAGCTAATAGTGTAACAGCAAATTCTTTATTTTCTAATAATGCAAGTGGCAAATGTTCATTTATTGATTGAGTTGTATTACCTTGCATTGTTTTCCATGTATAAGTATAAGCACCAAGTCCTGTTGGATTTATAAATCCTGTTAGAGCTGCAATGACTGCAACTGCTATTAGTACCAATACAAAATGATTTTTTTGAATTTTTATTTTATAAGGATTAGCTCTTAATTTTACTCTTTTTTCTTTTCTTTCTTTTATGTCTTCATTTAATTTTTCTATTTTATCAGATAATGATTTTTTTATTTTAACTTTTTCCATACAAAATCTAGCTATTTTCAAGCATAAGATTCCAAATCTTTTGTCTAAATCTAAATCAGCTAGTACTGCAATAAAATATTCACCAATATATGGTAAATATAAAACAAAATAAAATGGAAATACTGCACAATGTACATTTGCAATTATTAAAGGTATTAAAATTAAATATACTGCATATCTAACTTTATGCGTTTCCAAAAACTTCTCTATAAAATATACTGTCCATGCAAACAAAATAAATGTTAATAATTGTGCTCTCGCTGCAACAAAAGGTTTAAGCAAATACATTGCACCAAGAGTAACAACAAATGATATTACTGTATTTTTTGATAATTTATTCGAAATATAAAAAAGCGATAATCCTAAAACAACACTCAATATTACTGTTAACCAATATACTCCGTCCCAAGCGAAAGCTTTAAAAACTACATAAGTTCCTAAATCATATAACCAATGTGGATAAGTATATGGTAAATCATGCCATGAATATACATCTTCCGTTAAATTTGATATTCCATTCTCATAAATATATTCACCTATTTTTACTGTATAAAATGTATCGTTTTGTAATTCTTTTGGTGTTATCGCAAAACAAAACATTGCTATACAAATAATAGTTAATATTATAAAAATAAATTTGCTTTTCTTTTCTTCTTTCATCAATTGTACCTCTCGAAATTTTGATATCCTTACGGAGTTTATTATTACCGTTTTTTGTTAATAAATAATTACAAAAAAATTATATCAAAACTTTTGTAATATAGCAAGGAAATTATTCGAAAAAAAACGTCTATAAACCAACCTTCCGTTAGTCCATAGACATTATATAATTTGCTAAAATTTATATACTTTTTATGTATAACTAAACAACTTCTGCTTCTTCGGTTTCTTCTTCATTTCCATCTTGGTTAACAACTTCCATACTTGCAATAGAAACTTCATAAGCTACTCTGGTTTCACTAGAACCATCTTCGAATTTTTTCTCATAACTTCTAGATTGAATTCTACCTACAATCTTAACTTCTGTTCCAACTTCCATGTTTTGACAAAATCTTGCATTTCTTCCCCAAGCAATTGAAGGTATATAGTCTGATTTATTGTAAGCACGATTTACTGCTAATAAAACATCAGCTATTTCTCTACCAAATGGTGTTTGTCTATAAATTGGTTTTTTACATACATATCCAATTAATACAACTTCATTTGTTACCTCTTCTTCATTTTCTTCGTTTTCATCTAATTCTTTAATTTCTTTTGCGAAAACTGTTAAAATTAATCTGTTTCTTTCATTTTCATAGTTATTATAAGATCTAAATTGTCCTTCTACTTCAATTTTCTTTCCAATTGTTAAATCAATATCTGTTAATAATCTTTCTGAAACAGTTATTGGAATAATATCTGTTGTTGAACTTAATCTTACAACTTCCATGTTAAAAACATAGAATTTTTCTCCATAGATTTCATGACTGTACTTTTTATCACTTGTTATTTTTCCTACTAAAACTAAGTGATTGTTTTCTGAATAATTTGTATTCAATTTAATTCCTCCTTAAATTTATCTACAGTATCTCTCTTTAAAGCTCACTTTTTCTTCGTTTTTCTCTTAAAAACAATTTAATTATAGCACACTTTTTGTACTTTGTCTACATAAAGTTTCATATTTTTTACTTTTTTAACAAAAATATGTTTTTTTGCATTTCGTTCTTTCAGTATTTTCAGTACATTCATAATATCTTATTTTTTATTTTCAAGTTGCTTTTTATTATATTTTTATGTTACTTTATTATTTGTAAACTACTTTTTTAAGTATATTTTTGAGTGTTTGCAAGTTTTTTTACAAAATACAGTTTTTAAAAATCTTGCCTCTTTCTTCAAAATTTTTAAAATATCCATAACTAGAAGCTGCTGGTGAAAGTAAACATATTTTATCTTTTGCAGTCACTTTTTTGGCAATTTTAACAGCTACAGGCATTTCCATAGCCATAAAACATTTCTTTTTTGAATTTAATTTTGAATATATATACTCACCAGTTTTTGGTAAACAAATAATATTCTCTACATCACATCTTTCTAAAAATTCGCATAGTTCTTCTAAGTCAACACCTCTATCTTTTCCACCAACAATTACTGTATTTACTTCTTTTAATGCTTTTATTGCATTTATTGTTGCCTCTGGAATTGTAGATATTGAATCATTATAATATCTAACATTATCTATTTCAGCTACAAATTCCATTCTATGTTCTAAAGGTTTAAAATTTTTTATAGTGTCAATTGTTTTTTCCATATCTAAATTTAATAATTTAGATGTAGTAATAACAAATAGTATATTATTTAAATTGTGTGTACCTTTTAAATTCATCTCACCTATTTCATTACAAATTTTACTATTATCAAAATATATTCCATCTTTTTTTATACGAATGCAATTATCCTTTTGTGTTTCTAAATCACCACTTTCTATAACAGCTACATCATTTTCCTTATAAGTAAATTTATAATTTTTTATATATTGATTACTTGCATTATATATGAATATATCTTTATCATTTTGATATTTTGCAACATTAAACTTTGCTTCAATATATTTTTCTAATGAACTATAATGGTCTAAATGTTCTTCATAGATATCTAATAAAATTGCAATATTAGGTGATTTTTTTACAAATTCTAACGCATGTGAAGAAAGCTCCAATACTAAAATTGTATCCTCTGTCATATCATCTATATCATTAAAAATAGGTTCTCCAATGTTACCAAGAAGCATCACATTTTTGTTTTGTTCCTTTAAAATTTGATACATAAGTGTACTAGTTGTGCTTTTTCCTTTTGTTCCAGTAATTCCAATTGTAAAACAAGGAATATACTCTAAAAGTAATTCTAGCTGACTTGTAATCTTATTTCTAAATTTTGAAATGTCAATATCTTTTAATGATATTCCTGGTGTTTTTATAACAATGTCATAATAGTCAATATCTCTAAAATAGTCTTTTCCAAGCATTACTTCTACATTTACATCTTCAAATAAGAAACTTTTTTCTTCTAGTAAATTCATATTACTATCAGCAATTCCTAATTTCTTTTCTGGAAAATGTTTTCTCAAAAATTTATATGTTGATTCTCCTTCTTTTCCAAATCCCAATAATAATATTTTTTTATCTTCTAAATAATTTAATAATTTTTCTATCATCTTATTACTTCCTACTAATCTTTAAAAATCTCTTTTCTTAATATTTCATCAAAATCTTTTGGTAAATAATTATTTTCATTATAAAATTTCAAAAATTTACCTTCTCTCATCTTATAATTTTCTTTATAGAACTTTAACAAATATGGTAATTCTAAATTTTTGCTTTCTAATTTCTTTATCGTCTCGCTCACTGCATATTGTACTTCTTCATAAGTTCCAACACATTCAAAAGGCTTAGTTTCTCCAAAGCCACAAAGCTCTACAAAAGTCTCTTTTAAACTTTCTTTTTCAAATAAATCTTCTCCAAAAATTTCCACTAGTTCTTTTTTATATAAAAAAGGACTTAAAATTGTATATACAAATAAGCATTTTGGACAATTACAGCACCATTTCCAAGGTTCAGTTTTGCTTCCAACATTACAACTTTTAAATATTTTATGATATGGCTTTAGCTTTGAAAACAGCATTGCAATCTGTAATTCTGTAATCGGTCTTAGCATACTAAAATATTCTATGTCTTTTTCTAAATATTGATTTACAAAATTTCTAAAGTCAGTTTCAAATTCATAAGTTTTTGAATATTGATGATTTATTTTTTCACCAGCGACATTACTCTGATTTGCACTATCTTCATTAGATAAAGCTATATATTTCTTATTTAATAAAAAAGCAACAAAATATGTGATAAATGCTATAATTGCAGAAAATGGTGTATGTCCATTTAGAAATCCCTCTGCATTTAATTCTATAAGCCTTTTATCAATTTTTCTATCTACTTCTATAATTTGTTCATTTTCAAATCCAGCCTGTTTTGCACATTCTAAAGAAACCTTTTTACTTCCTATACAAAAACAAAATGTATCATCTTTATATTTTTTTAACAATTCTAGTGTAACATTAGAATCTTTTCCACCGCCAATTGGAATTATAAGTCCAGATTTTTCTTCCAATATACAAGATTCTTTTTGAGATATTTCTTTATCATTTTCAACATCAAAATTTATAAAATTTTCTTGACTGACCTTTATATTATTTCTATATCTAAATTCTCCTAAGCCTAGATAATATAATTTTGAAAACCATTTCTTTTGAAATTCATCTAAATATCCACATTTTATCACAAATTTAGGTGAACAAGTAGCTTTAAAATAACTTATAGCTTCCACCATCCCAATATAAAAAGCAATTTCTTTAGCTTTATATGTATCTATATTTTTCCAATTAAAGTTCTTCTTTTTAATTATAATCTCTGGTTCGAATTTACTTAATCCAACAATTTCAAAGCCATACTTTAATATAATATTTTCCTCATTTTCTGTTATTTTATAATATTGATATTCAAAAGTAGAATATTCTTTCCTTAAACTATCAAAATCCATAATTATACTCCCTTTATTTAGTATATTATAATATATACTATTTTATTCTTTTGTGCAAGAATTTGATTTCATTTTTAAAATACCTATATGTTTCTGCAAAATTATTAGTTTATTTTTTCACACTAATTATATAACCTTCATAATATATAATATAGTTACACAAGAAAGGAATGGAATATATTATGGAAAGTTGTGATAATTGTGATAAAAACAAATTAGAAATAAATGGTGGTATTGAAAATGGAAAACAATTTGATTTAGATATCACATTACCAGAAGATAATCGTAATGCTGTTTTTGGAATTTTAAAAGATTCTTATGGAGAACCAGTTAGAGATGCAGTTATAAAATTGATAGAGGTTGTAAAAATATGTGATGGTCAATTTGAAAGAAAACCTGTTTCTCATACTTTCACCGATAAAGATGGCGAATTCGTTTTTGGTCCTTTATGTCCAAAAAAACACTATGCAATAGATATTTGGGTAAACAGAGTAGACCATGTAAAAATTTGCAAAACATGTGAGAAAAAAGGTAAATGTTTAAAAGGTGTAGATATAGACTGCGATAAACATTGTGAAGCATCACATTTAGAAGCTGAAAGTCCTTGTAATAGCGAATTACCTGTTTCTGAATAATTTGTAAAAGTGTACTAAAATAAATTAGTACACTTTTTATACTTTTACTTACATTGCCATTTTCATCTTTTTTGCTAATTGTTTTCCCTTTTTCATCATTTTCTTTTTGCTAGTATCGATTCCTTCTGAATACATCATCATTGCACCTGCTGTTATAATACTTCCTAATATTACACCTTTTGTAAATTTCATACTCATTCCTCCTATTAGATAAATTTAATTCTTATCTTTATTATCTACTTTTCCCTTCAAAATATACTTTGTAAAAAATGAATATGTTTCCATTATTGCTATTAGAAGTAAAAATATTCCAAATATTTTTTTAAGTAAAACATTACTAAATTTAAATGATAAAAAACTTCCTAAAATAGCCCCAAAAATTCCTGATATACTTACACTTTTTGCCAATTTTAAATTTATACTTTTATCTTTCAAATTTAATAAAATTGAAATTAAAGCTGTTGGTATAAACACAATCAAATTCACGCCTTGAATTACATGTTGTTCTATTTCAGTAAATAGTCCAAAAAATAAAATTAAAACTGTTCCTCCACCCATACCAAGTGCTGTTACAATTCCAGAAAGCACTCCAAAAATAATTTCTTGCATATTCCCTCTATTTTAATATAATTGAAAAACTACTATAAAATAAAAAAATTATAAAAAATAATTCCAAATATTTCGATTTAATTTTTCTTAATAATTTTGAACCAAGTATACTTCCTACAATTCCACCAATTATACACTTTATGCCAATTTCTAAATTTATAGCAGAGTTTTTACTATAAAAAAAGCAACTAACAATAACCATTAAAAATATGCACATTATTGTAGTAGTTCTAGATGTGACTTCATCTTCTTTTAAAATTTTAGAAAAATATGGAATCAATATTAGTCCTCCTCCTGCACCAAAGAAACCACTAATAATTCCTGCTATAAAACCTAGTAATATATTCAATAAATTATGTTCTTTATTCATAATAATATTTTCTTATAAATTTCAAATATTATTCTTTATATTACATATTTATATAATTTTTTCTTGCGTATTTAGTAATTTATTGTTATTATAAAATTGAAGGGGGATATTTTATGAAGAAAATATTAAAATATATTATTATTGTAATTCTAGCAATCATTGCCGTTCTAATTATTCATTTAATAAGAAATTTTTACATTATAAATTCTCTTAAAGCAAATTTTGACTTACTTTATAGTGAATCAAATTATCATATTCAACAAAGAACCTCTCAAGCTTCATCTTATATAATTTTTGATATGTTTAAAACATCTGAAAATTCCAAACTAGTTGAACATAGGTTTTCTTTAGAAGATTATTCAATCATGACAAGTACCTCATTTTTTACAGACAAAGTCATTACATATATAGATGCCAATGAAAATAAGTATACAAACACAAATAGTAATGTTCAAGAAATTAAAATTGTAAATCCTTACAACCTATATAGTAAAAATAGTCAAAGTAATATTTTAGTTGAATTGATGAAAACAAAAATTTCATCTATACAATATGCAGATACAAATTGCTATTTAATCACAAATTCAATGGTTTCAAATATGTATATAGATAAATCAACTGGTTTAGTTTTAAAACAATATAATGGAACATCTACTCAAAATAATATAAGTTGTCCTATAGAAACAACATATTTTTACGAATTCAATACAGTTACACAACAAGATGTTCTTAATACCAATGTTGAATAATCAAAAAAAAGAGCCTCATCCTCAAAAGGACGTGGCTCTTGTAATTTAGAGTTAAATTCTCAATATCTTTAGTTTTACTCTATTTCCTTTACATTTTCATCTTTAATAAAATATTTAGTTCCAAGCATTTTATCTGGTAAATATTGTTGCTCAACCCAATGACCTGGATAATCGTGTGGATATTTGTATCCTTCATGGTATCCAAATTGCTCCATTCCTTCTGCCGGTGCATTTCTTATATGCATTGGAATTGTTCCTGTATCTTTATTTTCAACATCTGCTAATGCTGAATTTATTGCATTGTAACTTGCATTTGACTTTTTAGAATTTGCAACATATATAGCTGCTTCTGCTAAAATAATTCTTCCTTCTGGCATACCAACACTAGCTACTGATTGCATTGCTGCATTTGCAACAACAAGTGCATTTGGATTAGCAAGTCCAACATCTTCTGCAGCAGAAATTACAATTCTTCTTGCCAAAAACATTGGATCTTCACCAGCATTTATTGCACGAGCTAAATAAAATACAGTAGCATCAGGGTCACTTCCTCGCATTGATTTTATAAAAGCACTAATATTATCATAGTGACTATCTCCTGATTTATCAAACATAGCTTTTCTTTTATTTAGAGACTCACTTGCTATTTCATTTGTAATTTCAATAACACCTTCTGAATTCATTTTAGTAGTTAATACAGCTACTTCCAATCCATTTAAAGCTGTTCTAACATCTCCATTTGACACTTCTGCAATTTTTTCAATTGTTTCATCTGATATTTTTATTTTATAATTGCCAAGCCCCTCTGGGTTAGTTATTGCATTTTTTATTATTTTTACAATATCTTCAATTTTAAGTGGTTCTAATTTTATAACCATTGACCTTGAAATAAGAGCTTTATTTACTTCAAAATATGGATTTTCTGTTGTTGCACCAATTAAAATAACAGTTCCATCTTCAACATAAGGAAGCAATGCATCTTGTTGTAATTTATTAAATCTATGTATCTCGTCTATAAATAATATACATTTTCCACTAGGATTTAATAACATATTATCTGCTTCTTCAATAGCTTTTTTTATATCTGATACTCCAGATGTAACTGCATTTAATTTAGTAAATTTATATTTTGTTGTTTCACTTATAACTTTTGCAAGTGATGTCTTTCCACAACCAGGAGGTCCCCATAAAATAATACTCGATAATCTATCCGCTTTTATAGTTCTATATAATAATTTATCTTCTCCTAATATGTGTTCTTGTCCAATAAATTCTTCTAATTTTTTTGGTCTAACTCTATATGCTAATGGTTTATTCAAATCCATAAAAATTCCTCTTTTTCATGTATAGATTTTATTTTCCTAATAAAGTTAAGCATTTTCTGATAATTTCTTCTACTGATGCATTTTCCAATGAAATATGTTCTAATGCTTTTTCTATTTCTTTCTTTGTATATCCTAATATTTGAAGTGCAGCTGTAGCCTCTTCTACATTTTCATTTGTTTCTATTACAAGCTTTGTTTCAGGAGCTTTTGCAACGGCTTCTTCTGTCTTTATTTTATCTTTTAATTCTAATATTAACCTTTGTGCAGTTTTGTTTCCAACTCCAGGTATTTTAGTCAAAGTAGCTACATTATTAGTTATAACCGCTAAAGCAAAGCTAGATGGCGTAATATTAGATAAAGTCGCAATAGCTGACTTTGCGCCAATACCACTTACTGAAAGCAATAATTCAAACATTCTTTGCTCTTCTCTATTTAAAAAACCATATAAACAAATTAAATCTTCTCTAACATAATAATATGTAAATAGTTTTACATTGCTTCCAATATCTCCTATTTGACTTATTGCTAAGTCAGAAACAAATATTTGATACCCTACACCATTTACATCTAATACAACATAATTTTGTCCTTTTTCTGCTAATTCACCTTTTATATATGCAAACATCTTTCCACCTCTTTTTTAACTTCTTATCTATAGTATCAAACAAGTATTTTAATAATTTGTAACTTCAATGCTTTCTATTACAACATCTGTTAATGGTTTATCATTACTATCTGTTTCTGTTGCAGCAATTTTATCTACAATATCCATACCTTCATAAACTTGTCCAAATACTGTATATTGCATATATAAGCTTAAATATCCACCATGTTCTTTATATTGATTTAATAAAGAAACTGGGAATGAACTCTTAAAATATGAATACATACTAGAAGAATAATTAGCCTGTGTTATAAAGAATTGACTTCCAATGCTATTTGGTAATGATGACATTGCCATACATAAAGAACCTCTATATGGTACTAAAGTATAATCTAGCTCTGTTCCAAAACCACTACCCCATATACTTTCTCCACCTGTTCCATCACCTTTTGGATCTCCACCTTGAATCATAAATTCATTTATTACTCTATGGAAAGTTAACCCATTATAATAACCTTCTTTAGCATGTGTTAAAAAGTTTTCAACTGCTTTTGGTGCTACTTCTGGAAAGAATTTAAATTTTATATCTCCATAATCTTTTACATGCATAATAGCAATTTGGTCTCCACTATTTGGTAAAGCCATTTGTTTTTCAGCAGCTTCTCTAAAATCTATATCACTCATTTTTGTTTCTCCCTTCTCTGTATTAGTTGCATTCTTTGATGAACTATTAGTTGTACTATTACTTGTATTATTTTTAGCAGAGTTATTATTTGCTGTATCTTTATTTGAACAACCTGTTAATATAAATAACATTGCAATACCTACAATTACTAAAAAAACATAAATCAATTTCTTATTCATATCTCTATCTCACATAGTCAACAGCTTTATTGACTAATTCCTTTCTTATTTTATTTTGAAAAAGTAAATACTCTGTTTATTCTTTTATTTATCCATTTTAATATATTTTCAAAATTGCTTTTTGTATCCTCATCAACCTCTACTGATACACCATTTGAATTTGTTTCAGCTGAAATTTTGCAACCTGAAAGTATGAATAAAAAAGAAGTTAAAATAACAATCATTCCAAGAACTACTATAATATTTTTTATTTTTTTCATAAAACCTCCAATAAAACAATAACAAGCTTTTGATTCCTATATTTTAATGTAAATTATTATAATCTATCATCAAAGTATCCACTTATTTCTTGTAAATTATCAAAACCAGCTTGTCTAAAAATATCATAAGCAACAATTGCAACAGAATTTGATAAATTTAAAGAACGCAATCCTTCTCGCATTGGAATTCTAATTGTTTTATCAATATACTTTACTAATATATCTTCTGGCAAACCTTTTGTTTCTTTTCCAAATAAAGCAAAAACTTCCTGCATTTCTGAATAATTTACATCAGAATAAACATGTTTTCCTTTTGTTGTTACAAAATACATATTATGTTCTTCTGGTTTATATTTTTCCAAAAACTTTTCAAAATTCTCATGCTCTTCTATTTCTACTTTATCCCAATAATCTAATCCAGCTCTTTTTACTTGTTTTTCTGATATTGAGAATCCAAGTGGATGTACCAAATGCAATTTAGCACCTATAGCTGCGCAGGTTCTTGCTATATTTCCTGTATTTTGTGGTATCTCTGGTTCTACTAATACTATATTTAATTTCATTTTTAGCTATAAAAGCTTTCACCTCCTCAATTTGCATTTGATTATAACATATAATTTTATAAAATAAAAGTAAGTTTTTTTTATAAATATTTGATATTTTTTTGAATTATATTTATAATATTATATATAATTTACACAAGATGAAAGGAGAATTTATTTGAAAGCTATTTTCCCTTGTACTGGAAGTATTATTTTAAATAAACAAGATATAGAACCATTAAATTCATACTACAAAACTGAATTACTTCGTTCTAATATGTATAATTATTATAAAAATTCAACTGAGATTCTGCAAGTTGGTAATTTCACATATATTCCTTCAAAAGTTGATTTTGTTTTAGATGAAAAAAATTTATTGCAATTAAATACACTAAAAAGAATTTTTGGACTTGAAGTTTCTAACTCAAATGCACAAAGCGTACAAAATTCTCAAAACGATCTAATTGATGATGGCGATATTTTATCTAATCCTTTTTTTACAACTTTAAAGCCATTAAATTAAGGAGGATATATGGACAAATATATATTTTTTAATGAAAATAATGAACAATTGAATTTAAAACTAATATTTTCTTTTTATGTTCCTACAATACAAAAAACTTATGTAGCAGTTGATAATCAAAATAAAATATTTAATAATTTTAGTAACTATAATAACTTAGATGTTTTAGAAATTTCTGCTTTTAGTGGAAATACAATGAAACTATCTAATATACCAGAGAAGGAATGGCCAGAAGTAAAAAATTTTATGTATGATAATATTTTTGCAAAAATAAGAACAGCACCTAAATAATAGTGTACTGTTCTCTTTTATTATAATTTTATCCATTATGTTTTTCATTGTAAATTCCTAGTATTTCTTTTGCTTTTCTTACTTCATCATCTGTTGGTATTTTTACATCTTTTAACGGATAATCTAATCCTAATTCTTCCCATTTGAATTTTCCTAAATCATGATATGGTAGAATTTCTACTTTATTCACAGTTTTTAAACTAATAATAAACTCTTTTAATTTTTTCAAATCTTGTTCATCATCAGTATATCCCGGAACTAACACCTGTCTTATCCACATTGGAATATTATGTTCAGACAAGTATCTTGCAAAATCTAAATTGTTTTTATTTGATACACTTGTTAATTTTTTGCACTTTTCATCATCAATATGTTTGATATCAAGAATTACTAAATCAGTATATTTTAATAGTTCTTCAATATCCTCATTTATTTTCAAACTTCCAGCAGTATCTAATGCTGTATGAATATGCATTTCTTTTAGCTTTTTAAATAATTGTATCAAAAATTTAACTTGTAAAAGTGGTTCTCCACCTGAAATTGTAACACCACCATTTGATGCCTCAATATAGGTTTTGCATCTATTTATTCTTGAAATTATAGCATCAACACTATATTCTGTACCACCTTGTGTATTCCAAGTATCTCTATTATGACAATATTTACATTGCAGTGGACAGCCCTGCATAAAGACAACATATCTTATGCCTGGACCATCTACTGTGCCAAATGATTCAAATGAGTGTATTCTTCCTAAAATTTCCATAAATTACATTCTTTCATGAATTGTTCTGTTGATTACATCTAATTGTTGTTCTCTTGTTAATTTGATAAAGTTAACGGCATATCCAGATACACGAATTGTTAATTGTGGATATTTTTCTGGATGATCCATTGCATCTAAAAGTAATGCTCTATCAAAAACATTTACATTTACATGGTGACTTAATTGACAGAAATATCCATCTAATAAAGCTGTTAAGTTTTTAACTCTTGTTTCTTCATCTTTTCCAAGTGCTCCTGGTACAATAGCAAATGTATAAGAAATACCATCTTCAGAATGTTTGTAATTTAATTTTGCTAAAGAGTTTAATACTGCAACTGCTCCATTTGTATCTCTTCCATGAAGTGGATTTGCTCCTGGTCCAAATGGTGTTCCAGCTCTTCTTCCATCTGGTGTATTTCCTGTTGCTTTACCATAAACAACATTTGATGTGATTGTTAATATACTCATAGTTGGTTTTGCATTTCTATAAGTTTTTTGTTTTCTTAATTTATCCATAAATGCTTTTTGAATTTTAACAGCTATTTCATCAACTCTATCATCATCATTTCCGTATTTTGGGAAATCACCTTCAATTTGATAATCTACTGCTAATCCTGTTTCATCACGAATTACTTTTACCTTAGCATATTTCATAGCTGAGAAAGAATCTGCAACTATTGATAAACCAGCAATTCCGCAAGCCATTGTTCTTAAAATTTCTTTGTCATGTAAAGCCATTTCTAAGCTTTCATAAGCATATTTATCATGCATATAATGAATTATATTTAATGCATCCATATAAATTCCTGCAACATAATCCATCATTTGGTCAAATTTTTCCCATACTTCATCATAATCTAGATATTCTGATGTAACTGGAGCAAATTTAGGTGTAATTTGTTTTCCAGAAACTTCATCTCTACCACCATTGATTGCATAAGTTAAAGTTTTTGCTAAGTTTGCTCTAGCACCAAAGAATTGCATTTGTTTTCCTATTCTCATAGCACTTACACAACAAGCAATTCCATAATCATCTCCCCAGTATTCTCTCATTAAATCATCATTTTCATATTGAATTGCACTTGTTTTAATTGATGTTTCTGTGCAGAAATTCTTAAAGCCTTCTGGCAATCTTGTTGACCAAAGAACTGTTAAGTTTGGTTCTGGTGAAGGACCTAATGTACTTAAAGTATGAAGAACTCTGAATGAATTCTTTGTTACTAATGTTCTTCCATCAATTCCCATACCACCAATACTTTCTGTTACCCAAACTGGATCTCCACTAAATAGTTCATCATATTCTGGTGTTCTTAAGAAACGAACTAATCTTAATTTCATTATGAAATGATCCATCAATTCTTGTGCTTCTTCTTCTGTTAAATATCCAGCTTTTATATCTCTTTCAATATAAATATCTAAGAATGTTGATGTTCTTCCTAAACTCATTGCTGCACCATTTTGTTGTTTAACAGCACCTAAGTATCCAAAATATAGCCATTGAATTGCTTCTTTAGAATTACTAGCTGGTTTTGAAATATCAAAGCCATAGCTTGCAGCCATTTTCTTTAAGTCTTCTAATGCTTTAATTTGTTCAGAAATTTCTTCTCTTTCACGAATAATTTCTTCTGACATATAGTTTCCACGAGTATTAGCAAAATCTTCTTTTTTACATGCTATTAAATAATCAATACCGTATAAAGCAACTCTTCTATAATCTCCTATAATTCTTCCACGACCATATCCATCTGGTAAACCTGTTACTAAATGTGCACTTCTTGCTGCTCTTATTTCTGGTGTATATGCAGAGAAAACACCATCATTATGAGTTTTTCTATAGTTATGATAAATATCTTCTATTTTTTCAGATACTTTCATTCCATAAGCTTCACAAGATTTTTCAACAATACGAATTCCACCTTCTGGCATAATTGCTCTTTTTAAAGGTGCATCTGTTTGAAGTCCAACTATTGTTTCTAAATCTTTATCTATATAACCTGGAGCATGGCTAGTAATTGTTGATGCAACATCTGTTGAAGCATCTAACACACCACCATTTTCTCTTTCTTTTTTATAAAGTTCTAATACTTCATCCCATAATTTCTTTGTTCTTTCTGTAGGTCCAACTAAAAATGAGCTATCTCCCTCGTATGGAGTATAATTTTTTTGTATGAAATCTCTAACATTGATTTCTTTTTCCCATTTTCCAGTTTTAAAACCATTCCATTCGCTATATTTCATAAATCCTCTCTCTTTCCTTGCTTTGCTGTATTTATTTTAAGTTTTATATGCATAGCAATTAAATTCATTCAATATATATTTTGTCATCTATCATTTTGTCTATTCTTAATTTAGAATTTTAACATATAGTACTAAAAAAGACAATATCAGTAAAATGAATTTTGTGTAAATTTTTTATTGACTTTTGGCTTAAATGATGTTATTATAGAAACACTTTTAGCAGTAATTCACTGCAGACTCATAAATAGTATTTTATTTTCCTAATAGTTGCAACCGCATCTAATTAGTAATTTAATTTATTAAATATGAAATATAAAAGGAGGATTGCAATAATGTGCAACATCCGGGGTCCGCCCATAGTCTATTTTCACGGCATCACACAGTGGTTGATTGGTTGTAGGAAATTGGAATTAGGCGCACTTAGATTGGTCTGCCAATCAATTTAGGTGTAACTCCTGGCAAAGTTGAATTGATTTGAAGGCTCAGTTCAACTAGTTTTGGTCGAGAGACATGAGCGAAAGTTCCCTGTACAGAAATGTGCAGGGAACTTTTATTTTTATAAGAAGTTAATTGCTTATAAATGAATTTAAAACAATACAAATTTTTATTTTCCTGTTCTTGGAAGTACCTTTTTATTTACTTCCACATTTATAATTTCTTCTGTTTTTTCTTCATTTTTATCTACTTGTGTATTTTTTATATCTTCTGTAATCTTAGTTTCTTCTTTATTTGAAACTATTTCTATATTTTCGTAATTTTTATTTATCTCTTTTGTAGTTTTCTTAGTGTTATTTATAATAACATTTATTTCTTCATTCAAACCAAGATTTAATTCAATATAATCAGTATAAAGATTATAACCATCTAAAGTTTTTATTTCATTTAAAAAATATTTTCCCGGTAACATATTTTCTAAAATAATATCCCCATTTTCATCAGTTGTTAGTACATTTCTTAAAATATTTTTTTGTTCATCTAGCAGTTGAAATTCTACATTTTTTAAAGGTTCTTTTGTTCCATATTCTTGCTTATGTATTTTAATCTTTGTTAAATTTTCCATGTAATCTTCTGTTATTGAAGTTTCTTCTACTTCATAAGTCATGCCTGTAATTGCATAGTTTTGTTTTTTGGCATCATAAGACTTTCCATATAAAATAGGATAAGATTTTAAATTAGCCTTTGTTTTAATTGTAAATGACTCACTTTGAGAAATTTTTTGTAATGGCATTACAATTTTAAACTTCTCTCCTATTTTAAATTTGTTCTTTTCTTCATTATCTATACTTAAAATTTTAGTACCTTCTGGAACTAATCCTTGAATTTCAATCTCATATTCACCATCTTCAACATTTGATTCAAGCTCATACTCTTTTGAAACATAAGTAGAATATTCTCCTATATCCATATTCCAAGAAGTTAATTGTTTTATTTCTAATTTTACATCTGTTGGTTCACTTAAAGTACATTTTTTATAATTTTCTATTATTTCTCTAAAAATTTTATAAGTTCTTCTTCCCTCTTCTGTATCAAATGCAGAATAATCATTTTCATCTCTTCCATCCATTACACAATAAATAGCATTTCTAGTAGCTGTATAAGCTTCTTTTTCATTTAAAGCTCCTAGTTCTTCTACTGTACGATATGGATATCCATTTATTATAACTTTCCATACTTCATTATTGTGCAATTTTTCTGAAACAGATACATCATATCCGGTTTCATCTGCTCCTGGCAATTCAGCATTTACACAATAAGCTGGATATTCAATTCCATCCTTTGTATAAACTGCGTAATCTGCAACTTTAGGCACACCTTTATATTTCATTAGTTCTCCGCAACTATACAATTTATGTATAGTTACATCTTCCATTTGAAATGCAAAGCATGATGTAAGTGTACTAACTATTGATATAAAAGTACATAAAATTATTAAAATTTTTTTCAAATTTCCACCTCTTATCATTTTGATTCTATTGCTTGTATACATCTTCTTAACTCTGGCATATCTTCTACACAAGTAATGAGAGTTAATTTATTTTCTTTCGTATTTTCTAAAAAACTCCAGTTTGTTTCATCAATTATTTCTTTTAAAATTACTTTATAGGTTCTTATTTCATTATTATAACAGTAATTTATTGTATCTCCTATTTCCAACTCTTTTAATCTTGAAAAATAATTTACTTTATATCCTCTATTATGTGCTGCAAGTCCTACATTTCCGTTTATAAAAGTAGTTTCTTTAAAATGTCCTATATATTCATTTAGAATTTTTTCTTCTGTACCCTCTGCTATTTTAGCAAATAAATTTATTTTTGGTATTTCCAAATACCATTCCTCACATATATTTTCTTGGGTATTTACATTAGATGTATTTGTTTTTGAATTTATTTTTTTAGCAATAATATTATTTGAATATTCTTGATTTTCATAACTAAAACTTTTTGGACTAAAATTCTTTGAATAAAAATAAACTGTACAAATAATCATAATAAAAGTAAAAATAGCAATAAAACTTTTATTCTTTAATTTAACCATCTCCTATATTAAATTTTAATTTTTGAAAATTGTTTGAAACAAACTAGAATTTTTATTTGATTTATCTTAATTGCAATTATGAATAAACTATCATTATAGTAATACTTTTCTTTTGCTTTGTAAACAGTTTTTTATAAAAATCTTATATAACTCATCTTCATTTTTCGACATAAAAAGTGCGTTTCTTTCATAAAACGCACTTTTTTGATTATTTTCTTTCTTTTTCGATTTCAAAATAGAACTCTACACCATCTTGTTTATTTTTTACACCATAACTATTATTATATTTATTCATAATAGCTTTTACTAGAGAAAGCCCTATTCCATGACCACCTTTTGATCTTTCCCTTGATTCATCTACTTTGTAGAATCTATTCCATATTCTTGGAATGTTCTCTTCATCAATATTTTTTCCTGTATTAAAAACAGAAATTCTATATTTCTTTTCATCTTTTGCCTGTTTTATTGTAATTTTAATTTTCTTTTTATTTTTTACTGTTTCTACATTTTTTATAGCATTTGTAAAGTAATTATTAACAACTTGTTCAATATAAAAGTCATCTGCATATACAATAATTGGTTCTTGGACTTTAAAATCCACTTCAATGTTATTCTCTTTTAAAACAACATTTGATGTTCTTATTACTTCTTTTATTAGTTCATTTATATCGAAATTTTTGTTGTTAAATTCTCTATCTTCATATTCAAGTTTCATCAATTCTAAAAGTCTTTTTACCATTGTGTCCATTTTATTTGCTTCATCTAAAATTACTTCTGCATAAAAGTTTTTGCTTTCCTCATCAGTATTTACATTCTCAACTAAACCTTCTGCATATCCTTGAATTAAAGCAATTGGAGTTTTCAATTCATGTGATACATCTGATATAAATTGTTTTCTCATTTCATCAATTTTTGATTTAGTTTCAATATCTTTTTCAAGTTCCATATTATTTTTCTTTAATTTTGATATTGTATCTTCTAAAGTATCTGAAAGCTTATTTATACTTCTACCAAGTTCATTTATCTCATCATCATTATCTTGTATTCTATATTTTCTGCTGAAATCCAGTTTTGTCATTCTATTTGCTATATCGTTTAGTTCTTCTATTGGTTTAGTAAATTTTTCAGTTGTAATCATTATAATTAGTCCACTAACAGTAACTGATACAACTGCAATTACCCACAATGATTTATTAGATATATTAGTACTCTCTTTTATTGTATTAATTGGCATTCTAATATAAACTCTAGTTCCATTTTCAAGTTTACCTTCTAATAAAATAAAATTTATTCCATTTACATTATCCTGTAATCTTCTAATTGTCACGCCGTCTTTTGAATACATTATTTCTGAACGATTAAATACACTATATCTGACTGGATACTTTATTTCTTGAATACTACCAAAGTTTTCAACAAAATTTCCATCTGTTGTGTATAAAATTTCATTTGAAGAATTTATTATTTCTATATCAAAATTATTATTTACAGCAATTTTTTCAAGTTCATTTTTAAAGCTTTCTTCTGTTGATTTACTTTCATTTTCTTTTATATATTCAAACAAACTTAATGAACTTTCTTTTTTATTATAATAGTAAAAAGTTTCAAGCATAGCACTATTTACAACTATTAAAAATAAAATTGTCATAAGCATTATTATACATACTGTAAGAAATAACTTAGCACGTACTGATTTAAAAATTCTATTCATATTATTCCTCTTAAACTTTATTTAATTTCAAATTTGTAACCAATTCCTCTAATTGTTTGAATATGTTTTCCCTTTTTACCCAATTTATGTCTAATTTTTTTAATATGACTATCAATTGTTCTAGAATCGCCATAGTAATCATAGTTCCAAACTGTATTTAAAATTTTATCTCTTGATAAAGCAATATTTTCATTATCTATTAAATATTTTAATAGTTCATATTCTCTAAAGCTTAATTCTACTGGCTTTCCATCAACAGTAACAGTTCTACCTTCATTATCTATAACAATACCATCATAGTCTTTTAATTTTTTTTCTTCTTTAGTTGTACGTTTCAAAATAGCCTCTACTCTAGCAACTAAAATTTTAGGACTAAATGGTTTTGAAATATATTCATCAACACCTAGTTCAAATCCAAATAATTCATCTTGTTCTTCTGCTCTTGCAGTTAACATTATAATTGGAATTTCTTTATTTTCCTGTCTAATTTGTCTTAAAACAGACCAACCATCTAGTTTTGGCATCATAACATCTAATAAAATTAAATTTATTTTTTCTTTATTTTCGTTATAAATTTTTAAAGCAACTTCGCCGTCTTCTGCTTCTAATATATTAAATTTCTTTTGCTTTAAAAAATCTTTTATTAGTTTTCTCATTCTTGATTCATCATCTACAACCAATACTGTTAAATCACTCATATTTTGCTCCATTTCAATAAAATATTTATTTTTTGAAATTTTATAACAACATTATGTTTTTTATGTGAATTCTTTATAAATTATTTGACTAATTTTTTTAACTCTTCTAAGTTTTTTCTAAAATAATCAAATGCTATTTCATAAGTTTCTTCTTTTTCTAAGTCTACATCAACCATTCTAAGTAAATCTAAAGAACCAATGCTTCCACCTTTGCTAAGCATTTCTATATATCTTTCTACATATCCTGGTTTATTTGCTAAAATATTACTTGCAATAACTATTGCTGATGTAATTCCTGTTGCATATTTATAAACATAGAAACAACTATAAAAATGTGGGATTCTAGCCCATTCATATTTTATTTCTTCATCTGCAATTACAGCATTTCCAAAATATTTCTTTACAAGTTCATAATAAATGTTATCTAAGTTTTCTGAAGTTAAACTCTCACCTCTTTCTACTGCTGAATGAACTTCTTTTTCAAATTCTGCAAACATAGCTTGTCTATATAACGTAGCTCTTATGGTATCTAACTGTTCATTTATTAAAGCAGCCTTTCTTATTTTATCTTGTTCTTGATTTATTAAATAATTGGCAAGTAAAATTTCATTTACAGTTGACGCTACTTCTGCAACCATTATTGTATAATTCGCATTTATTACATTTTGACTGTGACTTGCATAATAACTGTGCATTGAATGTCCAAGTTCATGTGCAATTGTAGAAACATCTCTTGAAGAATTATGATAATTTAGCAAAACATAAGGATGAACTGTATGAATTCCCATACTATATGCACCACTTCTCTTATTTGGTGTTTCATATACATCTAACCAATTATTATCAAAAGCAGTTCTTAGCATATTTATATATTTTTCTCCCATTGGTGCTAAAGCTTTTAAAACAATTTCTTTTCCTTTTTCATAAGGAATGTCCTTTTCTTCAACATCTAAAGTGTTTACATATACATCATATAAATGAAATTCTTCTTCATTAAGTAACTCTTTTTTTAGTTTAATATGCTCTCTGTTCAAGTCTAAATTTTTGTTTACTTCTTTCAATAAAGTTTCATATACTTTAACATTTGAATCATCATTATTTGTTGCCATATCTAATGAAGAACTATAATTTCTTAAATTAGCTGAAATGGTACGTTGTTTAACTCTTGCCAAATATAGCTCTGTTATCATATTTTCATGTCTTTTATATAATGAGTACATTGATTCAAAAGCCTGTTTTCTAATATTTCTGTCTTTGCTCATTAAATATGTTGAAAAAGTACCATGAGTAACTTTTAATTTTTCTCCATTTTCAGCTATAACATCTGGAAAATCTAATTCTGTATCTACAAAAGTATCATAAGCATTTTCTGGTGAGCCAAAAACTTCAGAATATTTAGCTAAAACTTTCTCTACTTCTTCTGATAAAATATGTTTCTTTTCTTTTATAATATCTTCTATTGATTTATTAAACTCTGTCCTTAATTCTTCATTTTCTGCTAAAAAACCTCTTAATCTTTCATCAGCAATTTTACTAATTTCTGGTGAAACAAAACTAATTGCTTCTGAAAAATCTGTAGTTATTTTTTCAATTCTTTTATATAATTTTATACTATCAACATTGCTCATATCTTTATGATATTTAAGCATTGCAAAAGCATACAATCTCTCCTCTAATTCAAGTGCTTCAGCTAATTTTTTATAACAATTTAAAATTGTTGCTGAACTTTCTCCTAAAGTTCCCTTTAACGCAACAATCTCATTAGCTTTTTTTTGTAATGCTTTTACATCATTCTCAAATTCTTCATCATTTTTATAAATTTCTTTTAAATTCCACTCTAATTTATTATCCATTACCTTCCTCCTAAACTATTTTTACTAGTGCAATTATATCAATCTCATTTTCATTTTTCAATAATACTAATATATTTTTAAATATCATAAATTGACAAAATATTAAAGCAAAAGAGGGCAAGCCTACACTGTAGGTTCTCGCCCCCTTTTGCTCTCAATTCAGAATAAATTCTCTTCTCTCAAGTTTGCATCAACAATAATTTTCCAACACATGAATTCTCGTTCTAATCTAACCTCTGCCTTTAAATTCATGGTAGGTGTAACTACTAAAGCTTCCCTCACTTTAGAATGGAAAATCGGTCTTTTCTTTGGATCCTCCAAAAACAAACCTTTAGCAACCGCTTTTAGCATCCCACTTCCAAAAGCAAAAGCATCACAATCTTCGGCTTTGCTCAAGACATTATCAATATTTCTAGAGTCTTTAATTGCTAACCGCTCAATCTCAATTTCCGTTCCAAAGAATTGTTTCAAACCATTTATCTCTTTTTGCATCATGCCATAGTCTGAAATCCATAAAATTTTCTTCTGTTTCATTTCCATACAACCTTTCTTAACTGTAAAAATGGCTTCTGACAATAAGTCTGCGAACAAACTCTTTATAATTTTAGCACACTCTATAAAACATTACAATATTTCACTAAATTTCAGTTGAATTTTTTTAAATGCGTGATATAATTGTATAAAATATGGATTTTATACTAAATATATCCACTTATAGGAGGCAACATTGAAACTAAATTCAGATGACCAAACACTTGCAGAAAATAAAGTTTTAATTTTATATATAATGAGTAAAGTCGGAAAATCAATTTCACATAATGAATTATTAGAATTAGTTATTTCCATTCTTGATATGAATTACTTTTATTTTGAACAATTCCTATTGGATTTGTTGGAAGATAATTACTTAAATAAATATGTAAAAGAAAATGATGATATATATGAACTAACTACAGAAGGTAAAGAAGCTTTAGATTTAACATTAGACATTTTACCTGGTATTTTAAAGTTAAAAGTAGATAGTACATTTAAAGAAAGTTTTGACTTAATAAAAGATAAATACTCAATATCAGCAGAATATACACCAATTACAGAAACAGACTTCTCTGTAACTTGTAAAATAATTGAAAACAACAGTACAATATTTCATCTTGAATTAAATGCAGGTTCTCGTGAACAAGCTAAAAAAATTGTAAATAATTGGAATAAAAGTGCTTCTGCAATTTATCCTGAAATATTTAATTTATTAGTTGAGCCAGAAAAAATATTAAATCAAGAATAGCTTATTTATGATATATAAAAAGACTTTTAAATTCTAAAGTTTAAAAGTCTTTCTTTTTATTTTTCTATATTCAATTTATTAAAACAAAATGTCTTAAAAGGTTTGTTTACTTCTTTTGGTTTATGTTCTAATTCAAAAGATTTAAAAATTGATTCAGTTTCTAATACTTTTTGTTCACTTACTCCATCCATTCTCATTAATGATGGTATTGCAACTATACCATAGTTATATCTTGGACTTAAATCCAAAGTTCTTTCTGGATGTTCTTCTAAAGTATAAATATTACCATTATTTCCTCTAACATATATTGTTTCTTTTGGATTGTATACTTTTATTTTTGATTTTAGACCAAAAACACCATTTGTTCCATCTAATAAAATCCCTATATTTGAAAGTTGTTTTTCAAAATCTGTTAATTCTGTTTCTGTTTGAAAACTTAAAACTTTTCTTCCAGTAGCATTTTTATTTTGAAATAATTGATGTAATTTACTTTCTGGTTTGGAAATTCTTTTTACATTTTGTATATATTCTCTTTCCTGTTCTGTAAATTCTATTCTAGTTTTTTTTGTATCAATCATTTCAATGCCTAAACTATATAGTCCATAGACTGTTGGCATACAATCTAAAGTTAAATCTCTTAAGTCTTCATTTGAAGTTGAAGTTGCTATATTAAACAGTTCATTAAAATATCTAATATCATTCCATTGTAAAAATTCATTTAAGTCCAAATGTTTAGCGCCATTTGATACACATGCTTGCAAATATTCCTTTAATTCTGAACCATCAGGTTCGTCTAAACTTAAGAACTTTCTGCAGAAAGCTTCTTGCTCTGTGTCCATAGCAGCTACTTCTGTTGAGTAATAAAAATCTTTATAGTTTTTAGCTCTTAATGCCAAAAACTTTTCTATATCTTTTAAAGCTTCATAATCATAAACAACAGCCTCTTTTTTCTTACCCTCTTCTATAATTGTTTGAATTGAACAGCTTCTTATTAATCTATTCATTAAATTTCTTTCAGAATCGATTCCTAAGTACATAGAATCTCTACAAATAAAGTCTAATCTATCAAAGTCAACATTTCCTTCTCTTAAAGTTATTAATGGATAAGAGGGCCTTGAAACTAGTTGCATATTTGTTGCTAAATCTGGATGAATAAAATTTATAGCATCAATAGTTTCTGGTAATTCACTTTTAAATCTATTTCCTAAAATTTCATGAGCACCATATTCACGACCTATTATCTTTTCCAAACCATGAGATAAAATATTATGTCCATCATCATGTCTTAAGCTTTCAACAATATCTGCTAATACTTCTATTTTTCTTCCTTCTTCTTCAATTCTTTTTCTCCAAGCTAGCTTTCTATACTGTAATATATAAAAAACTGTTGCATTATTATATGTTCCAAGACAATGTGCATATCTTGTATGATATGCATTTTCGTTTTGTTTGATTACACTTCCTAAATGAGTAACCTGCTTTAGTCTTTGCATAGGTTTAGTTTGAAGAAAAGGTTTAAAGTTTGTAGGAAAATAAATGTAAGGTTCATACTGTGTACTACATAAAGTTAAGTCTAATTCTTTATCTAAAGTAATTTCTTTATCAAAAATCCATTCAAAAAATTCTTTAAAGTCCCTTTCCGTTATATCATCTGTTTCTTCCATTACTTTTCTCTTTTCAAAAAAATTATTTTGTCCTTACTGCTTCATATAAAATTATTCCTGTTGCAACTGCTGCATTTAAACTTTCTGTCTTACCAATCATTGGTATTTTTATCTTTTGATCCGCTAAATCTAATAATTGTTTTGATACTCCATTAGCTTCATTTCCAATAATGATAGCTGATTTTTTATAATCCACATCATATATGCTTGAATTTGTTGCTAAATCAGTAGCATATACTTTAATTTTTCTTTTCTTCATTTCTTTAACTACTTTAGTTAAATCTTCAATTTCTATTACTTTTACTCTAAAAATTGCTCCCATTGTTGATCTAACTACTTTCGGATTATATACATCTGCAGTACCTTTTGCAACTATTATTTGTTTCAAATTTATACTATCAGCCGTTCTTAATATTGTGCCCATATTTCCTGGATCTTGTATATTATCCAATATCAAAAATAAATCACTATCATAATTTATGTCAGAATCTATTTTTTTCCTATCAATTATTGCTAAAATTCCTTGTGGATTTGTAACATCAGTAATTTGTAAAAATACTTTTTCTGTAACATATATACAATTATATTTTGCTATTTCATATAAAAATTCTTTTGAGAAATATTCTTGATTTTTGCAATCATCACATACAATGATATCTTTTATGATTGCTTTTTCATCTATTGCTTCTTGTATCATTTTGATACCTTCAACAATGAATTCTCCATACTCTTCTCTGTATTTTTTATCTTTCAATTTTTTTAAATGTTTTATAAAATCATTATCTTTACTTGTTATTAGCATTTAACACCTCTCTAATAAATTACTTTTTCATTATAACATGTCCTACATAATTGTAAAGTATTTATCATTAATTTTATTATAACCACTTATTATTTTTATATCAAATTTAATAATTAAATTTCTTTAATTTTACAAATATTTCTTATAATTTACAAAAAAGTAAAAAAGCTTGATTTTATGTAACATATATGATATAATAATGATTACGCAAATATTTTTTATAGCAAAAAAGGAGAAAAAACATGACTACTTTCAATGACATTATGTACGAAATCATTCACAAAATCGAGGACAAGTTTGGCTATGTCGTTATGCGGAGCGAACTGAAACCCGACACCAAAGGCGGTTACAACCTTTATCTGGTCTATGGTGGTTTGCTCAACTATGATCAGCTAGAGGAAGTCTATAGCATCGCTCATGTCAAGCACACTGTTCCTGGTCGGCTTCCTGCAGTACAGTCGAATTGTTGCGCCCCTCAAGGTGCATACAGTTTGAGTCTGCAACTTAGCAACTTGGACTTTGTGTCCTGATGCCGGCGGGTCGACAGACCTCTTCGAAAAGACTAAAAGAAGGTGATATCCTTACCACACCCTACGAAAACAAGTTTTTTAAGGGTGTGGTTTTCTTTTTTTTATAATATGTAGTATATATTACTTTCCTGCTATATAAAATGAGAGCTAAATCTTAATTCAGCTCTCATCTCTATTTAAAGTTTCTTTAGAAAATCTTTACATTCTTCTAATGTATCATTTTTATCTTGTAATTTAAAAGTAATATATGGCATTTGTGCTGGCGAGAATTTTATTCTATTTCTAAATGTCTTCATCAATTTATCAACTATATCAATATTGAATTTATCTTGTTCAAAAAAGAATAATATGTTCATATCTCTTTGTGAAACTTTTAGAATACTTTTTTCTCTACAAAGAATTTTAATTCTAGCAATATCCAATAAATTTTCAATTTCTTTTGGCATCTTTCCAAATCTATCAATTATTTCATCTGTAACATTTAAAATATCTTCTTCATTTTTACATAGTGCTATAGTTTGATAAATTTCAATTTTCAAACTTGAGTTTTCTATAAATTCATCTGGAATATAGCTTGAAACATCAAGTTCTATTTGAACATCTACTTCTTCTACAACTGCTTCTCCACGAATTTCCTTTACAACTTCATCTAATAATTTACAGTACATATCATATCCAACTTGTTCCATATGTCCATGTTGAACTTCGCCCATTAAACTTCCTGCACCTCTAATTTCCAAATCTCTCATGGCAATTTTAAATCCAGAGCCAAACTCTGTAAACTCTTTTATAGCTTTCAATCTTTTATCTGCGACTTCTGTTAACATTTTATCTCTTTTATAAGTTATATACGCATAAGCTTGTTTATCAGAACGTCCAACTCTACCTCTTATTTGATATAATTGTGCAAGTCCAAGTCTATCAGCATTTTCAACAATAATTGTGTTAGCATTTGGAATATCTATACCAGATTCAAGAATAGTTGTACATACTAGGACATTAGTTTTTTTATCAACAAAATCTTGCATAATGTTTTCAAGTTCTGCGCCACTCATTTTTCCATGTGCTAAATCAACTTTTGCTTCTGGAACAAGGTTTCTTATTTCATCTGCTTTTTTTAATATATTTTCAACATTGTTGAATAAGTAAAATACCTGACCATCTCTTTCTAGTTCTCTTGTAATTGCTTCTTTTATAACTTCTGGGTCATATTCAAGTACATAAGTTTGAACTGGTTTTCTATTTTGAGGTGGCTCATATATAACAGACATATCTCTCATTCCTACTATAGACATATGCAATGTTCTTGGAATAGGTGTAGCTGTCATTGTTAAAACATCAACACTATTTTTATATTCTTTTATTTGCTCTTTTGCTTTTACACCAAAACGATGCTCCTCATCTATAATTAACAATCCTAAATTTTTAAATTTAACATCTTTACTTAAAACTCTATGAGTACCAACTAATATATCTATTTCACCTAGTTCTAATTTTTTTACAGTTTCTTTTTGCTCTTTTGGTGTTTTAAAACGATTTAAAATATCTACTCTTATTGGATATTCTTGCATTCTCTCTTTAAATTCTTCATATTGTTGTTGTGCAAGAATAGTTGTTGGTGCTAAATAAACAACTTGTTTTTGGTCCATTACAGCTTTAAATGCTGCTCTTATTGCAACTTCTGTTTTTCCATATCCAACGTCACCACAAAGTAATCTATCCATTGGTCTAGGTTTTTCCATATCTTTTTTTATTTCAGCTATACAACGAAGCTGATCTTCTGTTTCAGAATATGGAAAATTATCTTCAAATTCTCTTTGCCATGTTGTATCTTTTGAAAAAGCATAACCTTGCATCTTTTGTCTTTTAGCATATAATTGTATCAACTCTTCTGCAACAGCTCTTAAATTATTTTTTACTTTTGCTTTAGTTTTTTCCCATTCTTTAGATCCTAATCTATTAAGTTTTGGTCCTGATTTTTCAGCGCCAATATATTTTCTAATGTTATCTAAAGCATCTGTTGGAACATATAAAATATCATCATCTTTGTATCTTAATTTTATATAGTCTTTAGTTACATTATCTGCTTTTATTGTCATTACTCCAAGATATTGACCAATACCATTTACTTTATGAACTATATAATCGCCTTCTTTTAAATCCTCAAATACTACTTTTTGTGATTCTTTAAATACAGATGAAGGCTTAATTCTTTTTGGTTTTGATTCAAAAATTTCAGCTAAAGAAATTACAAGTAAATTCATATCATAACATTCAAAACCTGTTGATAATGCACCTGTTGTAACTGTTATACTACCTGGTTCAAGTTCATCCTCTTCTAGTATTTCTTTAAAGTCGTTAACTATTTGTTTTTCTAATAATAAATTAGATATTTTTCGACTGCCATCGGTGTTTCCACCAAGGATTACTGTTGCTTTTCCTCTTTTCTTTGCTTCCTGTAATTCCTGAAACAGTAGATCCATTGAACTACGAAAAAAGTTAACCTCCCTATAGCTAAAGCTATATCCGTTTCTTTTTGCATGCATACTTTGTTTATCAACAAAACCAATATCTTGTTTTTCTAAGTATATTGTTTGTTTATCTTCTAATTTTTCACTAAATCTTATATAATCTTCATTTTCTATTAAATTATTTGGAACTAATTTGTTTTTACTAACTAAATCTTGAATTAAATGTTCATTATCTTTTGAAATATTTTCTGCTCTTGCTTTTATCTTTTCGATTTCATCAATAAAAACTATATAATTATCATCTAAGTAGTCTAATAAAGTTGCTGATTTTTCATAAAAACAATCAAAATATTTATCAATTTTATTTAAGAATTCACCATTTTTTATTTGAGATATATCTTCATCAACTTTTTCTTTAATTGATTTAATATAAGTTTTTTCTGATATTCTATTACAAATAGTATCTACGTCTGTTTCCAATAAAAATTCATAAGAAGGATAAATTTCTACATCTTTTAGCATTTCTGTTGTTCTTTGACTAGCAATACTAAATTTTCTAATAGAATCTATTTCATCTCCCCAAAGTTCAATTCTTACACCATGATTTTTAGAAGTTGCAATATCTACAATTCCACCTCTAATACTAAATTGTCCTTTTCCTTCAATTAAATCATATCTTTCATATCCTAGTAACACTAGCTTTTCTTTTAACTTATCTAGGCTTAAAAAATCGCCGACTTTCAAATGCATTACATTTTTATATAGGCTATCTTTAGTAATCATTTTTTGCATAGCAGCTTCAACTGTTGTTACTATTATTTTACTTTTTCCTTTTACTATATTGTTTAATACTGAAATTCTTTGAAATAATGTATCTTTACTTTCTGCTAGATAATCAAAACTTATTACTTCTCTTTTAGGAAAAAATCTTACAGTCTCTCCGAAAAAAGCTAAATCACTAACTATTTTTTTAGCTTGCAATTCATTATATGTAACGATACAAATTGGTTTTTCAGAATAAAATTTAGTGGCATATGCCATATGAATCTTTCCAACGTCTGTTAAACCAGATAACATCATTGGCTTTGTACCTTTTTTAACTTCAAACAAGTAATCGTTAAACTTTTTAACATTTGGAACAACTTTTACTAGTGAATTCATTATATACTCTCCCTTTTCAAATAGTCGTCTTACAACGATTATATATTATATAACTTTTATTTAGAAATTTCAATGTTTAGAGAATAAAGTTTATATATTTTATGCTTTTTAAATGTAACATATATTTTCAAAATTCGCATACAGTCTTATAGGTGATTAAATTGAAAGTTAAATTGGTAATTTTTTCTTTAAAAAAATATTTTTTTGCAATAGTTTTTTCTATATTTATAATAAGTTTGCTAGCATTTTCTCAAAACAATATACAAGCTGCAAAAAATGGTTTATTGTTATGGTCTGAAGCTGTTATTCCATCTCTTCTGCCATTTTTTATTGCAAGTAATTTATTGTGTAAAACCAATATAATATCAATGTGTGGAAAATATCTTGGTAAACTTATGCGACCATTATTCAATCTACCTGGTGAAAGTGCTATTGCATTGCTAATTGGTATTATTAGTGGATATCCTGTTGGAGCAAAAATAGTATGTGAATTATTAGACAATAACTCTATTACCAAAGAGGAAGCTGAACGCCTAACTGCTTTTTGTAACAATTCAGGACCATTATTTATTGTTGGAACAGTTGGTATTTCTCTTTTTTCGAATAAATCAATTGGAATTTTATTATTAGTAACTCATATTTTAGCATCTATTTCAGTTGGAATAATATACAAATATTGGAATCCAAATACATTAAATAAAAGAAATAAAAATATCATAGCTTCTACTCCCCAATATAATTTCAATACACAAAACATTACTTTTAGAAACCTTGGCGAAACTATTGGAAGTAGTATTATTTCTTCAATAAATTCAATACTTTTAGTTGGTGGGTTTATAGTTTTATTTTCAGTTGTACTTTCTATATTGAAAAGTGCAAATATATTTAACTATTTAGTAAAGTTTGATATGCTATTAAATGTACCTACTGGATTTTTTGAAAGTATTTTTTCAGGAATTTTAGAACTTACAAATGGACTAAAGGCTTTATCAATTTTGAATTTTAATAATGAGAATTTTAAAATTATTATGTCTGCTTTTTTACTTGGTTTTGGTGGAATATCTGTTTTACTTCAAGTGTTTAGTATTATTTCACAAAAGAAATTATCAATCAAACCATACCTGATTGGAAAAATTTTACAAGCAATACTCGCAAGCCTATATACAAGTATCTATTTAATATTTATTTTATAAAACCAAAAATGGAGCACTCTTCCTCGAGTCCTCCATTCTTGGTTTGCTCTGCACTATACAGCTGACTGCTGTGCATTTGCAACAATCAAAGTCAATCAACTTTTTGATTTTCGCTTAAAAAACGAGTTTGCCTATTATATTAAAAAGCTCCACGAGTTCCGAATTTTCAGGAAGAAGCACAAAATGCGATTTTTCATCCTCCGGTCTAATCACCTCCAATGCATTTGCCTCAAAACCATACGCCATGCATTTAAAAGTATACTTGTCCTTCCAATCAAAAAAGCCAGGTAACATATGGTGAATGAAAACACCACTTGGAGTTGACTCCTTTTCCACCACTGTTGGTTCCAAAGAAAATGGTAATATCTTATCTGATTTTTTTATACACCACAAATGATATATATTCATTTCGTTAACAAGTTTGCTTGAAGCGGGATACATCTCTATCGCATCATATTCTCCATTGAAGAAAGTACTAAGCATCCACTTCTTTTCCTTTGTCGTTATAACTTGGCCTTTTTCATCATGGAATGCATCAATTATTCTATACATTCCAATGTACATAATTTCTCCAAAGTCATACTTGAACCTCTTCAAATTGATACGATACTCGCCCATCGGTAAAGGATAATAATAAATCGCATCAAGCTGTTGCATCGCCTTATTCATTTGGTTTGGTGCATGTTGCTTCATTAAATCAAATTCGACTTCTCTCTTCCACCCATTCCTTTCTAATTCACAAAAACTTTTTTGAACATGTTTTACGCTTTTGGTCTGCTTCCGTCTTTTCATTTTGGTAAGCCCCTTTCAAAGTTTTATAACAGATATATTTTAGCATTTTTATAAGTTTTTGTCAAATTTATGTAAACTTTCGTTGCATATAGATTAATACACTTAATATATATATCAACTTATACCAAATATTTTAAAACCCATTCTTTTCATCCCATTTCAAATTTGATATTAAATTAAAATTGGTAATACCTTTATTTCCAGATAAATAAATCTTTTTCAAAGAATATCCATGTAAATTTTTTATAATTTCTAAATTTCTATATATAACCTCTTTACCATCTGAATTTACGTATGAAGATGTATCATATATACAATTATTTTGTAAATTCAAATATTGTAGTTTTTTCAAATTTTCCAATGGCTTTAAACTTGTTATAGAAGAATTTGATATATCTAAATATTCTAAATTTTCTAATTCTTTCAAACTTGATATATCGTTTACTTTTGACTTATAAATTGAGATTTTCTTTAGTTTAGTTAAATTCTTTAATTTAGATATATCACTTATCTCAACAAAACTATTTGAAATAAATTCTTCTAAATTAACAAGATTTTCTATTCCATCTAAAGTATTTATAGATGTATTGTCTGCATTTGGATATAAATATAGCTGTTTTATATTTTTACTTTTTATTGATGATAGTATGTGTAAATCGGTATATCTACTCAAGGTTTCTCTTCTTAACTGTAAAGAATCTATAATGCAGTCTTCTCTTATAGTAGATAATGTTGTTCTCAAATTTGTTTCTGATGGATAACCACTATGGTAGAACTCCAATATATGTTTGCATCTTGATACATCACATGTTCTTGAAAATGATCCTAATGAAACAGATGTAACACTTTCTGGTAAAATTACATTTGGAGTTTCACTCCAGCCAGTATCATATCTTTCTAAATTTTTAAAGTTTGTAAAATCAAGTGTGATATTATAGTTTACTCCACCAGTCAAATATATATTTGACAGATTCGTACAATTTTCTAATGTTTTTAAAGTATTAGGATTTGAACAAATAAAAGTTCTATTTGCCACATTCTGCCAATATGGTTCTGTTCCAAAAGTCATACATTTTTTAACTGTTTTTTCTATATCAGCTAGATTTATATTATCTTGATTTATTGCTACTATTCCTAAATTATCGCAATTATCATTTAACAATTTAAGTCCAACTTCTTTGCCTTTTTCAAATTTCGAAGTTGATATATTAGTTCCAATTAATCCTAATTCTATAAGATCTTTCATATTTTGCACAAAAGATATATTATATAATTTGCTTAAACTATAATCAGAATTACTAGCTTCCAATTGAAGATATTGCATTTTTATCAAAGTACTTAGAACTTCATTTACAATATCATTAACATCTTGCTCACCTAATAAAGAACCTTTTTCATTAAGTAATTTTATATTTTTTAAATTTAAATGTGTTATTTGTTCTTTATTCTTTAGTAATAAGAAATTGTCTTTGCTTATTGTTTGATTACTTAAATCAATAACATTTGCATCACCTATCAATAATAAACTATATTCTGGTGGTATAGAATAATTAGAACCACATTGCTTAATTACAGGTATTAATGTAGCTAGACTTTCTCCATTCATTTTTGTATTATTGGTTAAATATAAATTCTTTAACTTTGTACAATTTTTCAAATATTCCATCCATCTTATATCAGTATTATTTGATAGATTTAAATAATATAATTCGCTCTTGTCTTCTAAAACTTTTAGCACATCATTTTCTTCATCTTTTATATTAGTCTCATTTACTCCCAAATTATTATTTGCAACATTTAGGTATCTTAATTTTTTTAGATTTTCCAAGCCATTAAGATTAACAAGGTTATTATATTCCATTCTCAATAGTGTTATATTTTCAAAATCGGACAATTCATTTATTTCACTCAAATTATTGTTTTGAATTGATAAACTCTGAATAGCCTTTTTAGTTATATCTGTTAAATTCAAAATTGGTGATAAATTAGTAATATTTTTTTCTGCTTTCCAACTCGATACATAATTATTTTCTGAACATATATACCCCGTATTTCCACTTATAGCAAATGATTTTAAATTATTTAAATTATACTTTCCTAAACCATTTTCTTTATTACATACTTTTTCTAATTCATTATCATCTATATTATATAACCAAAAGATTTCCAATTTATTTTCTAATTTTCCAATTGCCTCATATTCTCCTAAATTACATCCTTTTAAGAAAATCTTTTTTAGTGAGGGGCAATTTTGTATTCCATTCAAATTGTTTAAACTCTGATTTTCGATAATCATTTCCTCCAAACTTGTTAAATTGTATAATTCTTCAAAATTGCTTATTTTATTTTGGTCATTTATTTCAAGTTTTTTTATCGATTTTAATTCTTGAACTGTTAATTGTTCATCTTTTATCCCATCTTCATCAGAAGTATCATAATCTTTTAATAATTCATATAACTCTTTATTAGCAGTATTGGTCCAGACTACTCTTAATAAATTTTCTTTATTTAATTCTTCTTGTGATATTCCAAGTATTGTATCAATTCCTTTTGAACAATAATATACTTTTAAATCCGAAGTAATTCCATATACATCATTTAAATCAACATAGTCTAAGTAACTTTCACTTGCTGCATCACCACCGTTTTATTTGCTTTTTTATTTCTTCTGGCAGTCCACTCTTCTTAATTAAGTATAAAGCATGTCCATCACTATCTATAACATATCTTAAATTTCCAATTCCTTCATTTGCCGGTATATAAAACCAATTTGGCTGTTTAGTTGTCAATGTTAATACTTTATTTTCATCTTCTGTCATTTCTTCATAGTGTTCTATATAATAATTGTTAAAATACTCTTCCAATATAGCTATGCTCTGCATATATGTTGCATTTTTAGCTTGTGACATTATCCCATTTTCTCCAATTGTTGCATTTAAACTTACACCAGCAAGAATTAACATCACAATTATTGATATTACTAAAGCAACTAAAGTTATACCTTTTTTATTTTTCAGTAAGTTTTTTTGAAATAATTTTCTTTTTTTCAATTTGCATTTCCTCCTATGTATAATTTTAGAGAAAAGACTTAAAAATAAAGTAACTAAGTCTTTTCTCTCTTATCCATAAAAACAAACTATCTAATGATACCTTTGTTTTCTTTGAAAGAAAACCATTTCAAATAACACAAATAGCACTAATATAAATACTAGTGCTTATAACAGTTATTCTTTTTCTAAATATAACTTTGTCATTGACTTCCTCTTTATTTTTTATGGATTTTACTTTAAGTTTAATACTTAAAGCAAATAAAAAAGAACATGGAATAGTACATTTTGCTATACTTCCATGATCTACTTATATTTTTAAATTTAAATTTATTCATAAAATTTTTTCAGTAACAGTTGACTTCAAATACTACTAATGATAAAATTTTTATAAATGTTAGCAAAGCTTTAAGTATTAAACTTAAAGCTTTTTTTATTTATAAATAAATATTCTGTATTAAATTTATATAAACTTTTATTTGACAATTACAAAATCAAATTATATTGAAAAAAAATAATAAAAATAGTATAATTCAGTTGCATAATAAAGCGAATTTTATATTAACAGAAGGAGAATATATATGATAATTGTAACTGAAAATGATTTAAATAAAGCATGGAAAACATCTCTAAAAAAATTATACTTAGAAGGAAATAAACCTCAAGATGAAAGATTCTTTAAAATAGATACATTAGTAATAGAATTAAAATCTCATAAAATTACTAAACCTGATAAATTGTTTCCAATTAGCGAAAAAGATATAAATATTATAAACAATTTTATTATATCAGGAGAAAATGAGGAGCAGGTATGTCATGAATGGACAAAACTTTACTATCATAGATTATTTGATGGCCCTAATTCTCAAATTGAATATATAATAAATAGAATACAAAAAGATAGAGTAGGAATTGCTTGTAATTGGATAAAAGATGATCAAAATTCAAAAATAAAACCTTGTATGTTAAGTATTACAGCAAGCAATGAAAATGGAAAGCTTAATTTTCAATTACATGCTAGAGCTTGCAATATATATAATAAATTACTTATGAATCTTCAAGAATTTGTTACTGTGCAACAGTATATAGCAACACAATTGAATTTAACTCTTGGAAAATTTACAATGTTCATAGACTATGCTCAAATTTCTAAAGAAGATGTTATAAATATAGAAAATATATTGCAATTGCTTTAAAATTTCATATAATACTTTTTATTATATTCATTTTTTATTTCATAAAAATTATTTTGGAATAGTTGACTTCAAAACCTACTAATGATAGAATTTTTATAAATATCAATCGAGCTTTAAGTCTGATACTTAAAGCTCTTTTATAAATAACTATTCTAAGTTATCAATATTGTTTAATTCTTCTTCTGTTAAACCTGTGGTTGATAAAATTATTTCTTTTGCTATATTATTTTCTAATAATTTTTTAGCCATTTCTATCTGTTTTTTTCTTTCACCTTCCGCTCTTCCTTCTGCTCTTCCTTTTGCTAAGCCTTCTTCTCTTCCTTCAATTATTCCTTGAGCTTTTCCCTCTGCTCTGCCTTCTGCTAAACCTGTTTCTCTCATTTCTTTTTTTATTGCTGCATCTTCCCATCTTTTTAATGCAAAATAAAATG
>CAKPBB010000007.1 GCA_934140005.1 uncultured Clostridia bacterium | reverse complement strand
CATTCTTTTAAAATGTCATTGCCAACTTTTCTATAACTTCCCATAAGCTACCTCCTTAAAAATTGTTGTTATTAATCGCTTAAAATACATTAAAAGTCAAGTATATTTGAAAAAAACAATAAAATTGGTATAATGATATAGATAATTATAAATAGAAAGAAGGAATAATATGTCTAAAATAGATAATAAAATAGAAACTGCAATAGAAGATTTATTTGATATGAGAACGGGATATGTAATAGATTTTTCAAATAGTACATTTCAAAACTTTATAAAAGGGTCTGTCGGTATAGATATATACAATGATACAGAGTATAAAGAGTATACTTCAAAAGCAAATAAATTAAGACAAATATTGAATACAGAATCAGAAAATAAAGTTGTCAAATTAATTAATGATTTAATTGATTATTATGAAGATTACAAATTAAAAAACAATAAATTAACTGAATATGACAAGAAAAAAATTAACCAAATTAAAGAATATATTAAGGAAAAAGAAAAACAACAAATTAGCAAATCATTTATAGATGATGATTTAAATGAGAAAATAATAATGATTTCAACAAGAAATGCAAAATTTGAGCAAATGACAGTAGATGAAAAATTAAAAGAAATTAGTAATTTAATAGAGTTTTTATTAAAGGAAAATGGAAAATTTATAGACATTAATTTTGAAGATAATTCATTATCATACTTAAATAACGAGCTTGTGAAAAAATATAGAAAGACGACGCAATGTTTTAGACATTCTTCAAAGGAAAGCATAATAGAAAGAGAATCTTTTAACATACAGCAAAAGAAATTTATGATAGATTTTGGAGTAACAATTACAAATTTTATTTATAATGAATTAAACAAAGAATAAAAATATTTCCGTCAACGATCAGTCTACGAGTCGTCCACAGAATGTATCCAATCTGTATACATTTTGTATCCAAACGGTATCCACTTGGTTGTCACTTGGTATACCATTGGTCGACCAGAAATCTAAGAGGAAAAATTGCACTTAAAAATAATCGAACAATCCATTTATTACCATCAAAAAAAGTGGCGAAAGTTTCAAAAACGGAAAATAAGGGGTAATATTGCAAAATAAAACACACTAAAATATAACAAGTCAATGCTTAGAGTAGTAACAATTTACACCATTTTAGAACAAAATAAAATATTATACAAAAAAGAACTGATGTTCGCTCGTAACCCGAAGGTCGTAAGTTCGAGTCTTACCCCCGCAACCAAACTTATATCGTTACAGCTATCTAAGTTGTAGCGATTTTTTATATCCTCCAATTAGTTAACAATAATGACTAAAAATAGCCTTTTTATGTGGAATTGGGGAAAAGTTGGGGAAGAAATCCTCATAAAACGTTTATATTTCTAATAAATATTCAGTAAAAGACTATGGGAAACCTAAAATATTTTTTAGTAGTCTTTTACTTTTTTAATCGTGAAAAGTTTAATGGCTTTTGATTTGCCTTAGTGAAATCTGAAAAAAGATTTTAGACTAATTTTTTGATGGTAGCAACAAATTCTCTAGAGCATTTCCTGCTAATCTATTATGAGAAATAATAGGATGCACATAGAAATTATAAGTTGTTGTAATTTGAGCATGTCCTAGTCTTGCTGCTACAACTGCTACATCAATATTTTGTGCTATTAATAATGTAGCGTTAGTGTGTCTTAATCCGTGAAAGTTAATTACAGGTAGTCCTATTTGTCCAACATATTTTACAAACCATTTACTAATTGTAGAAGGGTGCATAGGCTTGCCATCAGTTTGTACAAATAACCTATTAGAATTAGTCCATAATTCGCCGTAGATGGATTTTTGTTCTTCATACCATAACTTATATTCCTCAAGCAAGGAAATTACGAAATCTGGAATTGCTACTTCTCTGATAGAGCTTTCTGTTTTTGGTGTTTTTGTAAATACACCTTTGTCTGCTAAATATTGACTTGAACGATTTATACTTATAATGCCAGTTTTGAAATCAACATCTTGCCATTCTAATCCCATTAATTCACCAAGCCTTACACCAGTAAATACTGTTAAGATGATTGCAACTTTATATTTTATTTGATCTTGACCAAGTGTTGTTAAATTTTCTAATAATACTTTACATTGCTCATCATCATAGTATCTTCTTTTTGGCTTTTTAGCTTTTGGTGGTTGAACACGTTCTGCAGGGTTAGATACAATCAATTGCCAATATATAGCTTTGTGTAGCATTGCACGAAGTAGTCGGTGATGCTCTAAAATTGTTTTGCCAGATAAAGGTTTTAGAGTTTTCTTACCATTGTTGCTTTTCTTTCTAACTAACTGAGTATCTCTACTAAGTAAATCATAGAATTGCATAATATCAGTAGGTTTAATCTTGTTAATATAGAAATGTCCAAAGTAGGGTAAAATTCTTGTTTCTAGCATTCTGCAATATCTCTTGTAAGTTGAAGGCGCAAGTTCTTTTGAACCATAATCTCTTTTCCATATTTCAGTAAATTCAGAGAATTTAAGAGATTTACCATCAATTACAAGACCATTTTGAACATCTGCAACAAATTTAGCAAGTTCTATTTCAGCTTCTTTTTTAGTTCCGTGTATTGTTTTGGTTTTCTTAATAGGTCTTCCTTGCAAGTCATACCCAGCAAGGCAAACTAATCTGTAACTATTCTTTCCTCTTTTTTCAATACTCCCAGCCATTACCTTTTTCACCTCCTTTCAGGCATACCTATGTGTGGGAGGGGATGTATATATCTGTTAACAATATAAATTATATAATAAATGATAACAAAATGCAATAGATAACAAAAATAAACTTTAAAAAATTATATATAAAGATATGTCGAAATTCGTCAAAAGTTGTCGTATCAATGAATTGCTGGACTTTTAACAGAAAATGTGATATAATGCGACAAAAGATAAAGGAGGAATGAAAAATGTCATTAACAAATGCATATTTAACTTCAACTAAAAATTTAGAACCTGTAATAAATGCTGTACTAACAGCAAAGGCACCAGATAGATTTACATATAAATTTTTAGAAGATTTAGGATTTAAAAGTAGCAATGATAGACTATATATAAATTTGTTTAAAGCATTAGGACTATTAGATGAAAGTGGTTCACCAACAGAAAGATATTATAGATTTTTAGATCAAGGAATATATAAAGAAGTTTTAGCTGAAGGAATTAGGGAGGCCTATGAGGATTTATTTAATATAAATATAAATGCTCAGTCATTATCTACAGATGAGGTAAAAAATAAATTAAGAACACTTACTCAAGGGCAAAAGACGGAAAAAGTTATTTCATTAATGGCGATGACTTTTTCAGCATTATGTTCAATAGCAGATTGGAATGAAAAAGAAAATAAAACTAAAATTGTAGAAATTCAGACTAAAGAGGAAGTAAAGAGTCAAGAGCCAAAGCCTGTTGAAGAAAAAATAATTTCTAACTCTAAAAAAGAAAAGTTAGAATTACATTATGATATTCAAATTCATTTACCAGAAACTAGAGATGAATCTGTTTATGATGCTATTTTTTCAAGTATGAAAAAACATTTATTTTAGAGGAGAAGATTAAATTGGAAGATCAGATATATTCATTTGTTTTAAGAGGAAATTTGGCTAAAGTAGCTATGGAAAGGACAGAATTATTAGGTAGATCTAATAATTCTAATTACATCGATTCAGAGATTGCTGAACATTTATCAATAGATTTGTTAGATGAAGAACATGTAATAATATCCAAAAAGATGGCTTCGGTTTATGTTGCGATTACTTCTTTTGAAAATATGGTTAGAGATTTTATTGCAAAAACACTATCAGAAGAAAAAGGAGAAAATTGGTGGGAAGAATCAGTATCAGAAGCGATAAGAAAAAGAGCTGAGAGTAGAAGGAAAGAAGAGGAAAAAATAAAATGGCATCAGCAAAGGGGAGACAGATTACTAAATTATACTGAAATGGGAGATTTAAACAATATAATTCAACAAAACTGGAATGAATTTGAAGACTATTTAATATCTTTGGATTGGGCAAGACAAATTATAAATACATTGGAAAGATCTAGAAATGTTATAATGCATGGTGGAGAACTTGGAGATAGAGATATAGAAAGAGTTGGAACTAATATAAGAGATTGGATAAATCAAGTTGGATAAAAAACAAGTACATTTTGTACTTGTTTTTTACTTATCTTGCTCATCAACCCATTTAGCAAATTCTTCGTTAGAAATTTTACCAGAACAAACATCCTTATACATTTGTTTTCCGATTTTTCTATATTGTTTTAAATCTTCTTGATACATATCTATTTCAGGATTTCGAGATGCACGAAGTTGTTTTCTACTTCCGATTTTTCTATATTTATCATAGGTTGTATCATTTTCTTTTTTTCTCTTTTGATATTCTTTATTTCCAATATCTTTACAGGTCATATTATTTTCAATTATTCTATCACAATATGTAACATTTTCTTTCGAAGTTAGAAAGTATCTTTTGCAATTACCACATATTTTAATATGCATTTTATTTACTGCTACTACATTGAATAGTGTAATATAAAAACTGGTGAATAAATTATTAGTTTCAAATTGTTGTAAACTATTAAGTTTTCTTCCAGTAGGGTCTATTTCTTCAATAGCAGAAATTAAAACATTTATATCCTCAAGTCCAATCAATTCTTTTCTTATAGGAAAATCATTATATTGATAATCTAATAAGTCTGTTGAATGAAAGTCTTGTTTAAATTCTGCAAAAGTATCTTGATATAATTGATTATATAAGAAGAATTTTTGCTTATGAGTTAAATACTTCATATCAAAAGGATTATCAATGCAATAAACAAAATTAATACATTTCTTGAAAAGACTTTGATAATATATTAAATTTTCTTTTTCTGTATCATAGTATTTTTTAGCTATTTCTATTATTTCATTTACTGGATATAAGGTGTCTAATTCAATATATTTAATATCTTTGTTATCTAATTTATCTATAAAATAATCAAAGAAATTTATAAAAAATAATAAATAATCATTAAATATATCAAAATCATAACTTATAAAATCTAATAGAGAAAGATCATAATGTTCAACAGCAGTGGTTGGTTCAAAAATTATATAACCTTTTAATTCTTCTATGTTATCTTTAAAAGAAAGTGGCATAGTATTAGCAGTCCTATCTATTTCTACTATTGATTTCAATTCATTAATTATTTCTTCTCGTTTTGATTCAGAAGTTGCATTTTCAAGTTCTAAAACCAATTGTCCAAATCTATCATTAGGCGGGATAGTTCCTAAATTTGCTAAATATTTATTATTATTGTTACTAATAGGCTTACTCAAATATGCTCCAGAAGTATGGATAAATATTTGAGAAAAGTATGAAGCATCAAAGGATATACCTATTTTATTTTTTCTTTCCATATATAATCTCCCTTGTTAACAAATTGTAAAATAACCAAAAAATTCATTTTGATAACTGAATTTACTAAATTTAATAGGATTTTATCATAAAGCGTGGTAAAATTCAATTAGTTAACACGAAAAACTTTATAAAACTTGTTAACGAAGATTTATAACTTAAAGAAAAGGAGGACAATGTATGGGACTACAAAAAGTTCAAAGAACTACACTAACAATGAAAGAAGCAGCAGAGTATTTAGGAATTTCTTATTTGTTAATTAATCAATTAGTAAGAAGAAAACAAATACCATGCTCCAAAGTTGGCGGAAAATTTCTATTTAGAGTTCAAGTGTTAGATGAATATCTAAGTAGCAAAGAAAAAGAATCAATTAAATATTAATTGATAGAAAGTGAGGAAAGGAGGCAATGTATGAATTACCGTGGTTTAAAACAGAAACTAATATATTTTCAAACAGGAAAATTCAAATACTTCTAAAACTTCCTGAAGGAGACACTTATTTTAGAGTGTGGATTCAGTTAATTGCATTAGCAGTTGAATGTAATAATAAAGGAAGATTAGAAATAGGGGAAAATAATCCAATGACAATTCAAAATTTTTCAAAGATTATGGGAAAATCTAATAAAAAAATTGAAAAAATTTTGAAAAAGTTTCTAGAATTAGAAATGTTAATAAAAGAAGGGGAAACATTTCTGATAAAAAATTGGGACAAGTATCAAAGTATTGAAAAATATGAAAAGTATCAGATGCAAGGTCGAGAACGACAAAGAAGATTTCGTGAAAAGCATAAAAGTGAAAATGAAAAAAGTAACGTTACCAAAACGTTAGGTAACACAGAAGAAAAGAATACAAAAGATATAGAAAATAAAAAAGAAGAAAATATAAGAGAGGAGAGCGAAAATGGTTTTAGACAATATAAATTGTAGCGAAGTTATACACAATAAATTGAAAAAATGTGAATTTTGTGGCAAAGAATTAGACCCAATAGGACTTGATTATTTATATGCTAATATATCTCCAGATGCAATTAAATACGAAAGATGTGATTGTAATAAAGCACAAGAATACTGGAAGAAGATAGATGAACAAGAATATGAAAAGGAAAAAAGAAAACATTTTAGAAATATTATAAACAAAATTTACAAGCAGAACTATGTCGGAAGAAAATTTCAAGAACAGAACTTTGAAAATTTTGATATTAATTCGGGAAATGAAATTGCAGTAGAAGTTGCTAGAGATTATACAAATAAAAGCATAGAAGAAATGCAAAATGACGGACTGATAATAACTGGCGAGTCAGGAGTTGGAAAGACACATTTAGCAGCATCAATTGCTAACAAATTAATAGAAAATGATAAGATCGTTTTAATGGGAAGATTAACAATATTATTGGACATGATCAAGGAAACATTTAAAGACAATACAAAGTCAGAAAATGAATTAATAGAGTTATACTCAAATGTAGATATGATTATAATTGATGATCTTGGAACAGAAAAAATAAGTCAGTGGGCATTAGAGAAATTGTATACAATAATTCAAAATAGAAATGAAAATAGATTACCAATAATAATTACAACTAGGTTTGATAAACAAGGATTAATAGAAAGATTTAGTCAAATTCAAGATGAACAATTGGTAGATGCAATAATATCAAAATTGTATCAAACGTGTTATGGAATAACGCTAAAAAATATAAAAGAAAAAGAGTTAGTATAAGCCGCAAAACTAAAATACTAACCCAAATCTTTATATAATTATTGTAGTATAAAAACATAAAAAAGTAAATAGAAAAAAGAAAGGATTTGATAATATGAGAGAAATTAATAATATGAAAGTTTATAAAGAATATAAAGAAATAGAGTTAAAAGATATAAAAGGAGATAAATCTAACGTAATATGTAGCAGAAATTTAGAAAAAGTTTTTAAATATATGGAGGTAATAAAAAAAGAAGAAATTAAGAAACCATTCGAAGTTATTCAAAAAGAAAATGGGTATTATGTTCTAGATGGTAGAATAAAATTATTGGCAACAAAAGCACTAGGATATGACAAAGTTCCATGCTTAATAAGAGATATAAAACAAGAAATTTTGTTAAGAAAAATAAATAAAATATTTAAATTAGAAGGAGAGGAGTGTGAAATAAAAAGTGATATAAATGATGAAGAAGGTTTTAAATTTCACAGAAAAAATTATTATAAATTAGATAATTTATAATAACAAAATAAGACGAAAAGTACTTGGATTTTGATTTAAAAAGTCCAAGTGTTTTTCAAAATATAGTGTGCATTTGATAGAGAAAAGTAATAATTTTAGTACTAAAAAAGAGCATATTGTTGTCCTAACAAGCAATGAATTTCGTCAGCTCGAAATTCAAAATGGAGAAATTCCCCAATCCCCTTTTAAGATGAGAGGAGAGACTAAATGGCAACAACAAAAATATGGAAAGTACAAAAGAGATTAGACCATGTAATCAACTATGCGACAAATGAAGAAAAGACAAAAAACAATTATAGCGAATATGGAATGGATAGGTTTGATAGTATCAGACAAGTAATGACTTATGCAACTAATCCAGATAAAACAGAAAAACAATTTTATACAACAGGCATAAATTGTGAAGTAAAAGATTCAGTTAAACAAATGCAACTTATAAAAATGATATATGGAAAAGAAAATGGTATATTAGCGTTTCATGCTTATCAATCCTTTAATGAAGGAGAAGTTACTCCAGAAATAGCACATGAAATTGGAGTAAAACTTGCAAATGAAATGTGGGGAGATAGATTTCAAGTAGTAGTATCTACTCATTTGAATACTAGACATCCTCATAATCATTTTGTAATTAATTCAGTTTCATTTAAAGATGGAAAGAAGTATTATAGTAATTTAGAAAATACAGCATTGCTAAGAAAAACATCTGATGAAATATGTGAAGAATATGGTTTAAGTGTTTTAAAAGAAAAGATTTGTAAATCAGGAATCAACTTTGAAAATTTTTATAAGAAATCTATGAGAGATTCAGATTATTATAAATTTGCAAAAGAAGATATAGATTACGCAATACAACATTCATACACATTAAAACAATTCCAACAGATGTTAGTATCAATGGGATATAACTATTATTATAGAGCAGATAAATTAAGCATAAAAAGAGAACCATATAAAAGAAATATAAGAGTTGAAAGAGCATTTGGAGAAGATTATTCATTGGAAAATATAAAAAGAAGAATTTTAGAAAATGACTATATAAGACAAGAAAGAATAATTCCTTATAAGGTAATAAAAAATAAATATTTTACAACGAGAGATAAAGTGAAAAATAAATATAAACCAAAAGGAATTGTTGCGTTGTATTACTACTATAGATATTTGTTAAAGTTATACACTAGAAATAATACACAATATAAATTGACTCCTGAGATGAGAACAGAAGTAAAAAAGATGGACGAGTATTCGGAAAGAATTAGATTTTTATGTAAGTATAAGATTGAAAATTTGGGTGATGTTGATAATGTGAAAGAAAAGAAACAGGAAGAATTACAAAAGATATTAAATGTAAGGAACAGATTATATTACAAAAGACAGAAATTAGAAAATGAAAATGAAAAAGATAGTGTTACTAAAGAAATAATTGATGTTACTTCTGTTTTGACAAAGGTTAGAAAAGAGATTAGGTTGTGTGATGAAATTTATGATGGCGTGCCAAAGATGAAGAAACAAATAAAAGAAGTAGATGATAAAGAAAAACAAAAGATAAATGAAAAAGAACAAGAACAAGAACAAGAGAAGAAATTAAAAGAGAAGAAGAAAAAAGATAGAAGGTATGAGAGATAGAATTTTTTGTCGAAAAACGTAGAAAAATTAGAAATAGAAAATTGTAGAATAATGTTGTTAAAAAATGAGATTTATGATATAAAATAGTAAATAGTTTAATTTGTGGAGGGATAATATGCGTTCGGAAGTAATAGAACAATACATTACTAATTGTAGTAATCGAGTTGCAAAAATTAATGTATCAGGTAAAGAAATTGAATATGATAAGGATATTATGCAATATAGGAAAATAAAGAGTATTACAGGAGATGAAGAAATTGTTAGAGCATATATATTATCAAAGCTCGTTAACGAATTGGGGTACGAAAAATCTGCAATAGAAATTGAAAAAGAATATGATATAGGTAGACCAAAAGTAAATAAACCAAGAATAGATGTAATAGTAAGAGATCAAAGTGGAAATGCTTTTCTATATATGGAATTAAAAAGTCCAGATGAATATGAAAAGGATAAAGATGAGATAATTGAAAAACAATTATTTAATTTAGCATCTCAAGAGCAAGGTCAAGGGAAAAAGGTCAGATATCTTGTATTATATTCACTTGATATAAGCGATGAAAATAAAATTAATGATAAGTGTATGATTATAGATTATGAAAAGTATAAGTCATTTGAAGAATGGAAGAATGATAGAAACTATTCAGAGGATTTACCTGAAAAATATGGTAGAGTTCAAAAAGAGCCATATATAAAAGGTGGGAAAAAAGATTTAATAAAAGATTATAACCATAAAACCTTAGATTCTATGAGACAAAACTTACATAATGTATTATGGGGTGGAGGAGGAACTGATGATAATGAAGTATTTTCTTCACTTACAAATATAATATTAGCAAAGATACAAGATGAAAGCGAAAAAAGAACAGGAGAAAAATATGACTTTCAAGTAATGTATTATCAAGATAATGATGATGAATATGTAGAAACAAATCAACAATTATTTGAAAGAATAAATCAATTATATAGAAGAGCACTTAAGCAAAGATTATATATAAATGATGTTGAAAAACTTGAAAAATCATTTGTTATTGATGAAAATAAATTTTCATTACAAAAATTAAAATATGCTATATCTTCTTTAGAAAGATATTCTTTTGTTGATGGAAAAAACAGCTTAAATGGAAAAGATATACTTGGAGATTTTTTCGAAGGGATAATAACGACAGGATTCAAGCAATCTAAAGGGCAATTTTTTACACATATTAATATTGTAAAATTTATGTTATATGGATTACAAACTGATAAATTAGCTATTGATAAAGTTAATAAAGAGTTAGAAATACCATATATGATTGATCCATCAGCAGGTTCAGGAACATTTTTAATAGAATATATGAAATTTATTACTAAACATCTAAAATATGAAAATAGAGACAAATTAGATGATACTAGAGATATTGAAGATAAGTTTAACCAATGGTTTTTACCAGAAAACAGGGAAAATAAGTGGGCAAAGGATTATATTTATGGTTCAGAAATAAATTTCAATTTGGGAATAGCCACTAAAGTAAACATGATTTTACATGGAGATGGTTCAACAAATATTTTTGTTAAAGATGGATTGTTACCATTTTCATCATACAATAAAGAAGTTCTTCCAAATGTATTAAAATATTCTCAAATAGATAAATTATATTTTAATAAAAACGTAAATGAACAATTTGACTTAATATTAACGAATCCTCCATTTAGTGTTGAATTAGATGATGATACCAAAAAGAATTTAAATGATAATTTTGTTTTTGGAAATAAGAAAAACTCAGAAAATCTTTTTATAGAGAGATATTATCAGTTACTAAAACCAAATGGTAGAATGGCAGTTGTATTACCAGAAAGTGTGTATGACACAACAGAAAATAAATACATAAGATTATTCTTGTATAAATATTTTAAAATTAAAGCTATTGTTTCTTTACCACAAGTTACATTTGCACCATATACAACTACTAAGACTAGTATATTATTTGCTCAGAAAAAAACTAATGAAGAGATAGAAAAATGGAATTTAGAATGGGATAAGTCATGTAAGGAATGGAATGATTTAAAAACAAGAGCCTTAAATATAGTAGATGTCTATAAAGGAAGAAAAAATAAAGATAAATTGCCATCAATTAAAAATCTAAGTTTAAATGAAGAAAGAAATATAATAGTAAAAATATTGAATAATATAATTGATAATAATGACCGTGAATTAGAATTGAACAAAATATTAGAAAAATATGAAGAAGAAATACAGGAAAATTCTTCTTTCGATAAAGCAACTAAAGATGAATTCGGATATATAAATACAACATGGGTGTTTAATCAAGTTGCTCAAACTAATAATAATGAAATTTTTATGGCGGAAGTAGAAAATGTTGGATATAAAAGAAAGTCAAAGGGACAACCTAAGAAAATGCCAAATGAATTATACAGAGAAAGTAAAAATGGAGAAATTTTGTATGATGATGGAATAAAAGAGACGGTATTAGATTATATGAGAGAAATAAAATGGGATTAAGGTGAAAATATGTCTATAAAAGTAATGAATATAAAATTAAATGATTTTGGAAAAGAAAAATCTTTAAGAAGCGATGTACAATACATATTGTTTCAAAAAAACATAAAAAAAGAGAAATATTACTCTTTTAAAGAATTATTTGATTTTGCCATGAATAATAAAGTCTGTGTAGACAAGCTAGAAAAATTTAAATATTCTGAAATAGGAAATGTAGATAAAAATGGCTATGTTGAACCAGTTGATTTAGATAATAATGAGAGAAGAATAGAAGATGAAGATTATTATAAGAAAATAGATAAAGGTGATATCTTAAAAGCAAAAACAGATGATATTTTAATTTCAAAGGTTAGACCAAATTTAAAAAAATATGTAAGAATTACTGAAGAAAACAAAGAGATATACTATACAACTGCTTTTATTCATTTGATTCCAAAAAAAATAAAAACTATTATTTATTATATGTTACGTGAAAATTTTTATGAAAATTTAGTATCAATTACAAGAACAGGTAAAGGATATCCTACAATAAATGAAAAAGACTTGACATATATGAAATTTAACAAGGAGGCAGTTGATAATTTAATAAAGAATGAGCAAAAATATAATTCAATAATTTTAAATATAGAAAATAAAATTTCTTCTTTAAAAGATAGAATTATCTCGGAAGACGACATAATTAATGAAACATTTAGAAAATATTTTAATTTTAACTATGATAAATTTTTTGAATTAAAAAATGAGAGAAATTATAAAACAACATTACTTAAATTTTCTAATAATATAGATGTAAGGAACAGTGTCAAGTTTCACAAGGAGGCAAAAGATTTTGTCTTTGAAGAATTAAAGAAAAATTCTAAAAAGAAAATAAAAGATTTCTTAGAAGAACCAATGTGTTTAGGAAAATCAATTTCTCCAGATGACTATGAAGAAGGACAAGAATACTATTATGTTTCAATGGCTGACATAAAAAACTATGTATTTGATAGTGAAAATGCTAAGACTGTATCTGAAGAATTTGCTAAAAATAATATCGAAAAGAATATACAAAAAGGGGATATTCTATTAGCACGTTCAGGAGAAGGGACAATAGGTAAGGTAGCAATTATTGAGGATGAATATAAGGGGATTTTTGCCGACTTTATAATAAGAATAAGATTGAATCAAAATTATAATAGGGAATTTGCATATTACTATTTTAGAAGCTTATATTTTCAATATATAGTAGAAGCATATAAAAAAGGTTTAGGAAACAATACAAATATATTTCCTATACAAATAAAAGAATTTCCAATTATAGATATTCCTATAAAAGAACAAGAAAAAATTGCACAAGAGATAAAAAAATCTATAGAAGAACAGAACAAATTAAAGGCAGAGATTGATATATATCAAAATGAAATAAAGGAAAAGCTACAAAAAGGAGTTTAAAATGAAAATTATTGATATTTTAGCACAAATTGATGCGAAACAATATGCATTACCAGAATTCCAAAGAGGGTATGTATGGAATAGAGAGCAAGTTAAAAAATTAGCAAATTCTTTATATAAGGGTTACCCGATAGGTGGAATACTAATTTGGACAACAGAAGCTGATGAATCATATACAAGAGGAAATATTGACCAAGCAAACAAATCTGTAAAACTAATATTAGATGGCCAACAAAGAATAACAACGTTATATGGATTAATTAAAGGTGAAGCCCCTTCCTTCTTTGAAGGTGATGATAAAGCATTTAAAAATTTATATTTTAACTTGAATACAGAAATATTTGAATTTTATGCTCCTATTAAAATGAAAGATGATCAATATTGGGTAGATGTAACACAAGTTTTAAAATTAGGGGCTGCAAACTATATTGTTCAATCAGATAAAAAAGAATTTTATATGGATTATATAGAAAAACTAAATAGACTTTATTTAAATTTAACACAAAAAGATTTACAAATAGAGGAAGTTGTTGGAGAAGACAAGACTTTAGATGTTGTAGTTGAAATTTTTAATAATTTAAATAGTGGCGGTACTAAATTAAGTAAAGGTGATTTAGCATTAGCCAAAATATGTGCATTATGGCCAGAAGCAAGACAGGAGCTAAGAGGTATATTAAATAGATTAAAAGAAGCTGGTTATGAATTTAAATTAGAATGGTTACTAAGATGTGTAACTGTTCACTTAACAAGCAAAGCTTATTTTTCTGAATTAGAACAGGTAGATATAGAAGACTTTAAGAAAAGTCTTAAAGATGTCGAGAATAGAATAGATGAAATATTAAATCAAATTGGTTCAAGACTTGGATTAGATAATACAAGAGTGCTAAGTAGTAAATTTGCTATTCCATTAATGATAGGGTATTTAAATAAAGAGAATAGAGAACTAAACGATGCGGAATGGAACAAATTATTATATTGGTATATTCATACATTTTTATGGGGAAGATATGCAGGATCAACAGAGAGTGTTCTTGCAAGAGACTTAAATGTAGTAAATAATGGTGAAGGAATAGATGGACTAATAAATCAATTAAGACAAGATAGAGCAGATTTAACTATAAAACCAGAAGATTTCTGGGGCTGGGGAACTGGTGCTAGATTCTATCCTTTACTATATTTATTAACACGAATGAATAAATCAAAAGATTTTTCAAGTGGTATTGAATTAAAGAATTATTTACTAGGAAAAAATTCTTCACTGGAGATTCATCATATATTTCCTAAAGCATTATTATATAAAAATGGTAGAACTAAATCTGTAGTAAATTCTTTGGCTAATTATACGTTTATTACTAGAAAAACAAATGAAGATATATCTGATGAAAAACCAGAAAAATATATTCCAATTTATATGGAAAAACAACCGGGAGCAATAGAATCACATTGGATTCCAACAAATGACAAAGAATTATTTAAAGTAGAAAATTATGAAAGATTTTTAGATGAAAGAAGAAAATTATTAGCTGAAAGTGCAAATAATTTCTTAAATAGTCTTTTAGATAATAAGGTTGATAAAGTAGAAATTACTGATTATGCTAATAGAAAAGGTGTATCAAATGATATAAATGAAGATGAAAAAATATTGGAATTATCATACTGGATGGAAGAAAATGGACTTTCGGGTGGAGAAATTAACTATGAACTAAAAGTAAGTGATAATGAAAGTATTATTATTGATTTGGCGTGGCCTGATGGAATACAAAACAACTTAAGTGAACCAGTTGCAATTATGATAGACGAAGAAAATAGCAACATTAGTAAAGTTAATTTACAAAAATATAGAGTATTCGAAGATGTTAAATCATTTAAGGATTATATAAGAAATAATTATTTAGAAATAAATTAAAATTAAAGTATTTTAACAAAAGAAAAGCAAAATATATAGTGAATTTTAGCTTATATTTTGCTTTTTATGTTTATAAGGAGGAATCAAGATGCGAAAATTATTAAATAAATATAATACTGAATGTGCAATCAAAAGTAATTTTGCAAATATTATTTGGAAAGTAGGAATAATATTAAATTCAATAATATATTGCATAAATGTTATATGTTTAAAGAAAAGTAATTACATATTATTATATTTTTTTATAATGATTATACTATTTTTTGTAAGTCAATTAGTTTTTGTTGTTGAGATTGGAAAAAAAATAAAAGTAAGTAAATCATCGAGGTATTTTATTAGTTTAAAATATATGAGAAGTGTATATAAAAAAATTGATGAATTCCAAAATCAATGGATTATAAAATATTGTAGAAATAATAAGATAAATACAATTAATAAAATTGAAATTTTAATTCAAGAGATTAGGAGCAAAAGAGAAAAAAGTGAAATTAAGTATCTAAATCCAATTATTATAGGAACACTATTTTTAACAATATGGGAAATAGCTCTTCAAAGTCTGACTGAGAATATAGGATTTTGGAATATGATTCCAATAGCAATAATTTCAATAATTGGTATTTCTTTTGTAATTGGATGGATATCAAAAGAAATAATTGAAGATAAAAAAATGTTTAATCAGTTTGAGAGATATTGTGGAAGTCGAAGATTAGAAGAACTATTAATAGAAGTAGCTCTAAAATGTAAAAAATAATAAGATGTGGTATTAATGAAAAATAATAAAAGAGATAATTTTACAGATACGATAATAAATTGGCAAAAAGAGTAGTATATATATGTTCAAATCCTAATTGTAGAAAAATAACAATAGGTCCAGATAGTAAGAATAGCATTAATAATATAGGTGTTGCAGCTCATATATGTACTGCTGCACCTGGAGGGCCAAGATACAATAAAAATATGTCTGAAGAGGAAAGAAAAAGTTTTGATAATGGAATTTGGCTATGTCAAAGTTGTGCTAAATTAATTGATAGTGATGAAGATAAATATACAGTTCAGTTAATAAAATCATGGAAAGATCAAACTGAGAATATTGTTTGTTATAATTTGAAAAAAAGAATTATTTTAAGTCAAAAAAATAAACTAGAATATATATTTGAAACACTAAGAGATACAGAAAATTGGACTGAAATAAGGGATGAAAATATAGAGGGGTACTATTATAAAGAGAATCCTAGTTATAAAATAGAAATTATAAATGAAAATAATTATAATACAGAATTCTATAGTTACCTGATGACAAATGAAAGCACTTCTTTTTCTATGTTATATTTGAAATATAATGACACGTGTATATATTCAACTCAAATTGTCAGCCTTGATTCTGGAAGACTAACCACAGTAGTACCATCAAGTGAATTTATAGATTATAATCATCGAAATACTTATAAATATAAGTATTATATAAAAAATTCTAAAGAAATTATTTTGAGAGACTTTTTGTATAATTATCCAAAAGGTTATGATGATTCAGAAGAAAAAAATGCAATGAGAAATCTTAATGATATAATAATAGAATTTGAATCAGAAGATGAATTTGAAGATTTTAAAAATTATTACATGAACAATATAGACTTTGATAAGATTGAAGATTATGGAAATACATATACTTATGCTGGAAGTACAGAATTAGAAATAAAGAATAATCAAATTGAAATAGGATTAGGATTATATATGAAAGAAAAGTATATTGAGTACAAAAAATTGATTGACAATATAAAAGATAAAAAAGGAGAATAAAGAAATGATGTATTCTGCTGATAGAATGAAATTTATTATAGATTATATATCTGCATATCAACAAAAAATAGAAATGGCAAATAAGAATGGTTTATTCGATTCGGCAAAAATGTTTGAATTATTTGCTGAAGAGATTTGTAAATTATACTATGGGATTGATTTTCATAATTTAAATAATGATACCTGTAATTTTCCATATTTCGATTTAATTTCAGAAAATGAAGAAATATTAGTTCAAGTAAGTACAGTAATTGATGTGCATCAAAAAATTAAAAACACTTTAGAAAACATAAGAGATGATAAAAAGAATCGATTTACAAAAATTAATAGTGTATATTTTTTTGTTTTACATAATGATAGCATAAAAAATGTTAATGATTATACAGGTAAAAAACAAATTGGAAATATATCATTTACAAAAGAAGATAATTTAATTACGACACAAGATATTATACAAAAGGCACAAAATGATTTAATATTTCAAGAGAAATTATATAATTTACTAAAAACGGAATTTGAAAATTTTAATGAATATTCGAACAAGTTTGAAAAAGCAGTAAATGATAGCAAAAATGTTGGAATTAGTAATATAGATGTTAAAATTAATGATGAGTATGAAATTGATAGAACAGAATTAATAGAAAAGATTAAAAGAGAAAATGCTAAATTTTTGTCAATACAAGGTACAGAAGGTGTTGGAAAAACAGTAATATGCAAAAAGCTTATTGAAAAAGAGGATATTATACTATTTGCACGTGCAGAAAGATTTATTGAAGAAAGCCATATAGATAATATTTGGAATTTGGATATTAAAAATATTTTGGAATTACTTAATGGTAAAAAGATTGTATTTTTTATAGATGCTTTAGAGTTTATAGCAGATGCTCCTAAAACGAAGTTGGATTTATTGGAATCGTTATATAATATAACTAATCAATATGAAAATGTTTATATAATAACATCATGTAGGACAAGCGATAAAAATGCTTTTTTAAAGATAGAATCAAAATACAATATAATTGATTACAATGTTAATGAAATTAGTGAAGATGAATTAAAAGATTTAGAAAAACAGTATCCATTAATTAATAAAATGTCTCAAGATAAAATATATGAAAGTTTATTAAAAACACCATTTTATATAAACATAATGATAAAAAATAGTGTAGATATTGATAATATAACGGATATTAATAAATTTAGAGAGTATATATGGAATAATATAATTTGTTTAAAGAATAATAAAAATAAATATAAAATCAACGTAAAAGATATTGAAGATGCGGTAAATAAAATTGTTTTTGATAGAGCACAGAAATTTACATTAGGAACAAAAGAAACTGATATTGATTCAAGCATTTTAAATGTTTTAGAAACTGAAGGAATTATTACTTATAATAATGAGGGAATTAGATTAAAATACGATATTTACGAAGATATTTGTTTTGAAAATTTTTTTGATAATACATATTGTGATTGTAAAGGTAAATATCAGGTATTTTATAAAAATATTGAGAAGATAGGAAGATGTGTATATAGAAGGTATCAAATATGGATATCAAATAAATTATTAGCTAAAGAAAATAGGTATAAATTTATATATAATTTAATATTTGATAATGAAATATCAGAAGAATGGAAAAAGCAGACAGAAATAGGAATTGTAAAGTCTAATTATAGTAATTCTTTTTTTGAAGAGAATGAGATAGAAATTTTAGAGAAAGGTTTATTACTAGAATTTATTGATATAATTAATTTATATTCATATGATACTAAAATTATAAATTATGAGGATTTTTGTGATGTTCAACTTATTCCAACTGGAGTTGGAAGAGATAATGTAATAAATATTATTGAAAAAAATAATATTTATTGTAAAAATTTAATAGATAAAAATAAAATAGTAAAATTATGTTTAGATTATACTAATCAAAGAAAACAGAAAGATGAAATATTAAAAAAAATATGTATAATTATGCAATACTATATAGATGAATCTTTTGAAAAAATTTCTTTTAATTTTTTAGATGAAATTAATAAATGTTTAATTGTAACTTTTAAGCTTTCAAATTATTGTAAAGAATGGCTAAATACCTTTTTTGACAAAATTATAGAATGCTATAATGGAGCTGATACAAGTAAAAAAAGAATGGCTAAAAAAATAGCTGAATTTATAATTAAAAACTCATGGCCTAAACTTACTATAAATCTTCCAGAAAAATTATGTAATATGGCAAGCATGATATGGAAAAAAGAAAATGAAAATGATAGATTTTATGATATAGAAGATAATCCATATGGATTAAGAGATGATTATGATCACTTATATCCTAATGTAAAAAATAATATTTTTCTTTGGAATATATTTAGAAATAACTTTTGGAAAGGATTAGATTGGGCAATAGAATTTGTAAATGAATGTGTAGAAAAATATGCTCAAAATTATCCAGAAAATATTATGAAAATAAACTTGATTTTTATAGATGAGAATAATATACAAAGAGAATATTATGGAAATCCTAATATGTGGATGGGATGTACAGAAGATCATCATATTCATAATTTATTAAGTGATATTGTTTATAATATTAAAGAAGCAATGATTAATTACATAGATAAAAACATATACAATAAAGATATATTTAAATTTTTAGAATACATAAGAACCAAAATATATAAAGAATCTAATAATATTATACTACTGACTGTGATAGAAAATATAGGAATGCATTATCAAAAGGAATTTCCAGGTTATGCACTTGATTTAATATCAAGTATAGATATTGTAGAATGGGATATATTCAGATATTCAAGATATTTATCAAATCCTCAATTAGAAATGCTAAAAAAACAAATATTTCAAAAAGTAGGGATTCCAGGTATAAAAAATAGGTACTCAAGAGATTCGAAATGTAATATTAGTATACAACAATATGCGCAAAACATACAAATAAATGCAGATTCAGAAATAATAGAAAAATGCTATAATATATTAGATTATTTATATTCTGTTGTTAATAATGATGAAGAAAACGCTTCTAAATATCTCCAAATTCAGAAAATGGATTTTAGAAATGCAAAAGTAACACAGTTAGATAACAATATAATTAGTATTGAGGCTAATGTGACAGGAGAAGCAAAAAAAGTAGTAGAAATACATGAAGAAAACAAATTAATAAGTGATGATTTAATATTAAAATTAAATCAATGTAGTGTAGATTTAAAAGAAGAAAAAGATTGCTCTCAATTATTAGTAAACCTTATTGACGAGTTTATAACTATAAAAAATAATAATGATATTCAAGCAATCGGACTTGAAAAAATAATAATAGGAATGATATCAGTAATACTACAAAAAGATAATGTATCTATAGAAAAGAAAGATGAGTATTGTAGTTATTGGATTGAAGGAATAGAACAAATATTTAAAAATAATAGCTTTCAATTTGAACCAACCTTAGTTCCAAAATTAATTGAACAATTACATTCGGATATTTCTATAGAAACTAAAAACAAAATTAAATTGATTGTTTTAGATATTATTAATACAAATGGCGATGATGGGATTATTAATTCTATACAAAAAGAAATAATAAAATATTTGCAAAAAGATAAAAAATTATCGAGCGTATTATTTAATACAATTATAGAGTTATCTAAAGATGAAATGAAGCATCAAAAGTTTAATGCTTTGTATATAAAACACAAAGATAATGACTTTAAATTTGTTCCAAATAAAATTCCTAGATTAAAGGGCGTGGATAGACAGATCAACCAAGAAAAAGGAAAGAAATATATAAGTCGTAGAAATTACATAATAGAAAAATATCTTTATTCAATGGAAGAGTTAAATATAGCTGAATTTAATATTAACGATTATGATTTAAAGAATTTATGCCATATTGCAAATTGTGGAAAAAATTTTGATGACAATTTATTTTGTAAAATAATAAAAGAGATAATAAAACTCATAATATCGATGAAAAACGATGATTCTAATGAATATAAAAATAATATTTTAGATGTGTATCAAGAATATGAAATCATTAGATTATTTGAAAGAGAGTTAGATTATATTGATAAAGGTTATGAAAAAATAATTGATTTATTGTTTGATGACTGTGATTTTTCAGAATTTAAAAAAGAAGCTATTGAATTTTATCTAGAGATTTTAAATTGTTTTATTGCTTTATATTTTGATTCGTATAAAGATAAAAACATGAGAACGATAATTGAAAGAAAAATAAAATATATCGAATCAAAAATTGAAAGGATAAAATGCGAAAATGTAAAACAAAAATTATGTAAATGCTTATATTTATCTCCACGAAAATATGAAAAATGGAATCCATCTGAAATTAAAACTGAATACGAGTATAAAGATAAAAAATTTTTAAACGAACAGTTGTGTAAATATGGAAAATACGATATAAAAAATTCAATGAGAACGATTTACTTATTAAAAATTGATGAATTATTACCAGAAATATTAATATCTGTGGAAGAAATTTTGAAATTTAATAAGAAAGACTTTGAAGTAGAGTTTGAAGGTGATACAAAAATAATTATAGATAGAATTATTACTAGAGCATTTATGAATTTTAGTGATGATATAAAAATGGATTTTGACTTAATTGATGCCTATGAAAATATTTTAAAGATATTAATAGAATTTAATTATGAAAAGGCAGGAGTAATACTTGATGAATTTCGTATTCATTAAAATTTTAAAATATATAGAAAAGCCCAAATGGGCTTTTTCTATTCTTCAATACATCCCATAATCATCTGCACACCATCACAAAACCCATTCCTATAATACTTCTCATTCCAATAGCAAAGATAGTCCATAAAATTTTTATCAAGAATATCCAATTGCTTTTGAACATATTTTTTATTTTGATTTGGCACATTCTTTAATATATTTTCAGATATCTCATCAAAATTAATACAATACTTTTTATCTTGAGGCGATAAAGTACAAAATGCAGTCTCCTCTCTATATTCTAACCATTCTTTTAATATATCATCTTCACTTACTTCTCTAAAATTCATAATAATTATTCTCCTTAACTAAATTTTTTATGAAAGGGATTGGGACTTGTCCCATTACATAGAATTTGAAAATACGAAAAATTCGTGTGAACAAATTCAGTGCTTGCTAGCTAGGACAAGAAATCCACTTTTTACAGATTTTATTTAACAATAAATTAACTCATTAAGTACAATTTCTTCAGCTTTATTTTTAATATTATTCATACATCTAACCCACTCTAATTGATTATTTTGCTTTAAGTTCTCATCAATATTTTCTTTTTTAGCAAGTTCATTAATAATCTTTTTTATTCTTTCATTTGCAGTTTTATCAATCTCAATTAGGAGGTCTGGTAGTGTACCATTTAATATTAAATCAGTATATAAACCAAGTTTATTTTTCTTTAAATATTCTAATCTTAATCTACCATATAAACCAATATGATAATCAGAATTAGTCCCTTTTACACTTAAATCAGGTATTAAATAATCTCCTTCTTTGTGATAAGTAATTTTTTCCATAATATAAAACCTCCAAAATAAATTTTTTGGTTTCCCATTTTTTTTGCGAACATATGTGTAAAATTCTTGGGGAAAAGTTGGGGAAAAACTTCTCAAAAAAGTTCTAAAAAATACACAAATGTTCGAAAAATCATTTCCCCAATTTTTGTTGAAATATCAGCTAAAACCCTTGATTCCACTAAATTACACAAACCTTTCAACTACGCCTCATAACTCGAAGGTCATAATTCCAATCCTCTTTTTTCACTCCTTTTTCTTTCCTAGATCTTCAGAAAACCTCAATAAATATCCATCGGGATCTTGAATTAAAAATTCTTTATTTCCTAGTAATTCATCATTTTGTCTGTACCAATTTTCTTCAATATCGAATGCTATTTTGTAGTTATTTACAACAAAATTGTTGTAGATTTTCTCGATATTTTCCACTTCTAGCTGAAAATTAATTCCATTACCAAAAGGATATACTAGTGTTGCAATATCCCATTTTTCATGATCAGTAATTTCTTGAAGCATAAATTGAATTTTATTAAGGCTTATAAAAGCAAATTTGTTTTCAGGTCTTTCGTATTTTACTGTAAAATCAGCTACTTTGTAAAACTCTAAACTTTTTTCTAAATTAGATACTGACAATTCAGGAATAATAGGATTCCAGTCAATATAATTGTCATCTCTAATAATAATACTATCAAAATATCGTTCTTGAAAATCTGTTAGAGCTTGAATTTCTGAATCTGAAAAACTCTTATTTTCTGGTGCAATAATTAACTTGTCGTCATTGTCATTTGTTCTGTGAATAATTGCGATACATTTTCCTACAAAACTATCTAGTGGTTCATATATTCCTAAAACATATGCATCAATTTCTTCATTATCACCACTTATAGTATTTGGGATAAAACCATAATTAATAGGGTATATAAAGTCATGTTTCGGATGTTTGCTTCCCATAGGTCTATCTATTTTAACGTTTAAAATTTTATTCAAATATTTTTTATTATCCATATCTAATAATCCTTTCAATCTTAGAGCTATCAACTTAATAGTTGATAGCTCATATAAACTTTATTTTAGTATAACTTATTCTTTTGAAAAATTAAATAAAAATATCAATTGAGTTTGAAACTTTCCAGCAACACAAGCTTTCTAGTGACACAAAATTTCTAACAACACAAGCTTTCCAGCAACACAAATTTTGTATCAAATCAAATTGCTATTGCAAAAATATCGTTTTATTGGTATAGTAAAATAGTAAAATTAAATCAATAGGTGATTTGAATAAATGAAAAAAAATCAAGAAGTAAAAGGAAAGAACAAAAGGAAAGAGAATAGACAATATGCAAAAATAAAAAAAGAATTTTCAAATAAAGAGTATGAAGATTTTGAAGATGAGGAAGAGTCAAAAGAGCCCTCAGGAAGAAGAAAATTACCATCATTTGGAAAATCTTGTATAGTTATTTTGATTATAATAGTTATTTCAATTATTTCAGCAAGATATGTTACAGATGAATCTTTTAGAACTTTTGTTGATACCAAAGTAATTAAAAAAGAAATTAGTAGTGACACTTTGAAAAAAATAGATATAGATTCTGAAAATAATCCAAATATTTATGCTTTTAGTAAATACATAGCTGTTTTATCAAAAAGTAAGCTAAAAATGTACAATAGTAGTGGTAAGCAAGTTACCAACTTAGAAGTAAATATTTCATCTGCGATTTTCGATTCAGAAGGAAATTATTTATTTATAGGAGAAAAAACAGGAACTAAATTATATTTGATTTCTGGTTTAAATACAGTTTGGCAAAGTACAGTTGAAGGCGAAATATCAAGGGTAAGTGTTAATAAAAACGGATATACAAGTGTTATTGTAAAAAATACAACATATAAATCAGTAATAATTGTATTTAGTCCAACTGGAAAAGAAATATTTAGATATAATTTATCATCTGCATATGCTATATGTGCTGATATTTCTGCGGACAATCAATATTTAGCTATTGGTGATGTAGATTATTCTGGAACAATTGTAAAATCAAATATAAAGATTTTTTCAATGCAAAAAGCAATATCAGATCCAGTTAATGCAATTGTCAATACATATGAATCAAAAACTGATGAAATTGTAATAAACATTGATTATTCTAACAAAAATTATGCAGTATGTATGTTTAATACTTATATTGAAAAAGTTTCTGAATCTGGAAATGAAACTGATTGTGAATTTAATAATGATGTAATTTTTAGTGACATAAGTTTGAGAAATAATATAGCAGTAGTAGAGAAACAATCTTCTGGAAATTTTTCATATGCATATCAAATGCGTATAAAATCAACCAATAACAAAAATGAAAGTTTGTTTATTTTGAATAATAGTATGCCTAAAAGTGTTATGTGCTATGGAAACAATATAGGTATAAATTATGGAAATGAAATTCAAATAGTACAATCAAATGGTTGGCTAATAAAAAGATACACTTCTGAAAAAGAGGTAAAAAGTTTAGTATTAGGAGAAAAGATAGCAGGAGTTGTCTACAAAGACAGAATAGAAATAATCAATTTTTAAAAAGGAGAGATAAAAATGATAAACTGGGTTGCATTTGGTGGAATTTTAGTAGATTTAGTTATTATTTCGATTATAATTTCAAATGCTTTTTGGGGTTATAGACGAGGATTAGTAAATGTTATATTTCAAGTATTAGCATTTGCTGTTTCATTAATAATAATGTTTGTATTATATAAACCTGTTGCTAATATGATTATGGAAAATACGAGTTTAGATGAAAATCTGAGTGCTGCAATAGCAGGAAATCTTAGTGGTACAACATTAGCAGATGGAAATTTGATAGATGTAAATCAGACAAATATTTCTGCATCAGTTGTGAATTTAATAAATTCATTTGTTACTGAAGCTTTAAATAAAACAGAGGCAAATGTTATTGGCTATGTATCAGGACAGCTTGCTATAATGATGATTTATACTGGAACGATGCTTGGACTGTTTATTGTTTCAAGACTGCTACTAACAATTGTAAGATTTGTAGCTGAACTTATTGGCAACTTGCCAATAATAAAATTATTTAATAAATCAGGTGGTTTAGTATTTGGCATTTTTAAGGGATTTGTTATAGTATATGCTATTCTTGCAATACTTTCTGTATTGTCACCAATAATTAGCCAATTAGGAATTATAAGTAGTATACAAGATTCAATATTAGGAAGCTCAATGTATAACAATAATGTTTTATTAAAATTATTTTTCAAATAAATTATAAAGTATCTTAAATTTGTAGGATTTGTTTTTGCAAGTTTAAGGTATTTTTTTGCAAAAGTTAATAATACAGTTATAAAATGTTTACAGGAATAGTGATGAAAAATTAAAAATATTGATTTTATCCTAATAATCAGTTAAAATAGAGAATAAATTTACAAATATAGTAAAAAATAGTAAAAAAGAATTGAAATGGTTTTGTTATTTAAGTAAACCAAATAAAATAAAAGGAAATTTGAAATTGAGTAAAAGAAGAAAAAAGAAAAAAGTATCTAAATTTAAAGTTTTTATATTAATTTTTGTGCTAACAGTAATTGTTGGTTCAGGAGTTTTTACAGGAGTAAAAGTTTCTGAAAATGGTGGAGGCCTAAAAGGCGTTGTAGCAACTGTTTTAGGTGAGAATACTAGTAAGGATGAAAATATAGAGCAGATCAATATACTTGTGCTAGGAATAAGTGAAGATTTGAAATCTAAATTAACAGATACAATTATGATTTGTTCATATAATCCAAAGACACAAAGGGCGTCTATACTTTCTGTTCCAAGAGATACTTATATAGGAAAAAATCCAAAGTCTGTTAAAGCAAATGATAAAATAAATGCACTATATTCTCGTTCTGGAATTGAAAAAACAATTACAACAATAGAAGTTATTACAGGCATAAACATTCAATATTATGCAATAGTTAATACACAAGCATTAATAAATATTGTTGATATAATAGATGGTGTAGAATTTGATGTGCCTATAAAAATGGACTATGATGATCCAACACAAGGTTTGCAAATACATTTGGAAAAAGGTTTACAAAAAATAAATGGTGAAAAAGCAGAGCAATTATTAAGATTTAGACATAATAATAATGGAACTACATATTCTCAAGAATATGGTGATAATGATTATGGTAGAATGAAAACGCAAAGAGAATTTATAAAAGAAACAATTAAGCAAACTTTACAGTTCAAAAATATAACTAAAACCAAAAAAATAATTTCAGCAGTGTTTAGTAATGTAGAAACTAATTTGGATGAAGAAACTATAAAAAAATATATTCCTTATGCTTTTGAATTTAGTACTGATAATATAAAAATGGAACAACTACCGGGAGAATCTGTAAAACTAAATGAGGTATGGGTATATGATTATAGTAAAAGTAAATCAAAGAGTGTTGTCGAAGAAATAAATAATTATTTATCTGGCAATGAAATTGAAGAAGAATAAATTAGTTTATATTAGGTAAAATGAAAGATACTAAATGTGATGAAATTAAATTGAGATTATTTTAAATACAATAAATATTTTATATATAAAAAATGCTTGCTTTATATAGAGCAAGCATTTATAATAAATATACTATTTTCTTTTATTTCTTTTTTTCTTTGGCATCAAAATAATTGCAAATAATAGTAATGTCAAACCAGCAATAACTAGGTAAATGCTAATATCTGTTTTTTCATATACTGTACTTCCAGCTAATAAATCAATTGTATAATCTGTATCGTTTACTGTATAAGTAACTGTTCCAACTGTGTCTCCTGTGATGATAGGTGCAAATAAATTATCATTTAAATTAATTTTGTAGCTCAAACTATTTGAATCGAAATCTTTTGGAACAAAAGCTATTAAATCATCTTTTAATGAGAGTTTTAAATCTTTTGTTTCTTTAGTGCCATTCTTTATTTCAGTAGTATCAATAATCTCATCTCTATTTTTTATAGTTGCGTTTTCATAATTATCATAAGCATAATTAAACATATTTATTGTATCTAAATATCGTTCACTTAAGCCATTTTCAGTACTTCCTGCACCAAGCACAACAGAAATAAATTCTAATCCATCTTTATTACTTGCAGAAATTAGACAATTTTTAGCTTCCTTTGTATAACCAGTTTTTACTCCAATAGCATATTGATAATAGTAATTATCTGCGCGAGTGCTTTTATTTACTCTAATTAAATCATTAGTGTTTTTTAAGTACCTGTCAGCAGTAGGATATTTATTTGTTGCTGGTAATGTATAAGAAGGTGTACCAACTATTTTTCTGAAAGTTTCGTTTTTCATTGCTTCTTTAGTTATTAAAAATAAATCATAAGCAGTAGTGTAATGGTCTTCATTGTGAATTCCGTTTGCATTTACAAAATGAGTGTTTTCACAACCTAATTCTTTTGCTCTTTCGTTCATCATATTGGAAAAATTTTCTACACTTCCAGCAATATGTTCAGCAAGAACTGTTGCAGCTTCATTTGCAGATTTTACAAGTAAAGCATATAGTAAATTTTCAATTGATATTTGTTCACCTGCTTGCAAATTTGCATTTGAATATCCACTTGGTAGAATAATAGCATCTGCACTTACAGTAGCTATGTCTGATAGATTACATTTTTCTAAAGTAAGTAGAGCAGTCATTACTTTGGTTGTACTTGCAGGATATCGTTTTTCTTTTGAATTTTTTTCGTATATTATTTTTCCTGTTGAACTTTCTACAATAAGATCTGCTGCAGAATATGTTTCTAATTGCTCACTTGCAAAAGAAAAATTGGCTATCAAAAATGGTAATATTAAAAATACTAGTAAAATATATATTATTTTTTTAAATTTCTTCATTTGATTCTCCTATAAACATAATCAAAATTTATAATAACTTAAATTTAAATAAATTTCAATGATATTTAAAAAATTAATAATTAAAAGGAAGGTGTAAATATGAAAATAAATAAGTTAGAGATCATAATTTGTATAATTGTTCTTATAATTGGAATAATATTCATTAAGAATATTAAAAATAATGAAATTAATTCAGAGGTTTTAATTGAAAATATATCAAATACATATACTTCTGAATTGGAAAAAAAGGAGGTTAATATGATAAGGGTTCATATGGCAGGTGCTGTAAAAAATCCAGGAATTATTTCGATTGAAGAGGGAAGTAGACTCGCAGATGCAATTGAAAAGGCTGGAGGTTTTACAGAAGATGCAGATACTAGTAATTTGAATTTTGCATATGCTATACAAGATGGTGAGAAAATTTATATTTATAATGAAGAAGAGTCAAAAGAAATTGAAGAAAAAGGTATAGTCATAGAAGATTCAAAGGTTGAAACTAAAGAACAAAAAATAAATATAAATACTGCTACAAAAGAAGAACTAGAAACTATACCAGGTATAGGACCAGCTTTAGCTGAAAGAATTATTGAATATAGAAATAAAAATGGAAAATTTAAAAGTATTGAAGATTTAAAAAATGTAAGTGGAATAGGTGATAAGAAATTTGAAAATATTAAGGAAAAAATTAGAGTTTAGATTATAATAAAAGGGATAATATGAAAAAAGTATTAAAAACATTTTTAATAATTCTGCTAGTATTTTTAATTTTTTGCACTACTATTATGTTTATAATAGGAAATTATATGTATGAATATACAATAAGTACAAGCATTGATAAAACAGAATTACTGTCTAATGTAAGTAATCGAGGAAATGAAGAATATCCAACAGAACAAGAGATTTATTCAAATTGGATACAAGATAATTCTGAAGAAATAGATATAATAGCAAATGATGGAGTGAATTTGCATGGATATGAAATTAAAAATATAGATTCGAATGTATGGTGTATTATTGTTCATGGTTATGGAAGTAATGCTTTAGAAATGGGAGAATATTCTCAAAGATTTTTTAAAATGAATTGTAATGTTTTAAATATAGATTTAAGAGGATGTGGCAAAAGTGAAAGCAACTATATTGGGATGGGATGGCAAGACAGATTAGATGTAGTTAGTTGGGTTGAATATATAAGTAAAAAATATGAAAAAAGTGAGATTATTCTGTTTGGAGTATCTATGGGAGCTGCAACAATAATGTTGGCTACTGGAGAAATGTTACCACAAAATGTAAAATGTGCAATTGAAGATTGTGGATATAGCTCTGTAGAAGATGAGTTTAGTTATCAATTAAAAAAGATGTTTAAATTAAGTACATTTCCTCTTTTAAATATTGCAAGTTTGGTAACTAAAGTTAAAGCTGGATATTTTTTTGAAGATGTTTCTGTAACTAATCAACTAAAAAATTCAAAAACACCAACATTATTTATACATGGTTCAGAAGATACTTTTGTACCATATTATATGCTTGAGCTAAATTATAATGTTGCAGGTTGCGAAAAGGAAAAATTGACAATAGATGGGGCAGAACATATACAATCTTCGAAAGTGAAGCCAGAAGTATATTGGAGCAAAGTAAAAGAATTTTCAAATAAATATTTAGATGAGAAATTAAAATGAAAAAATAGATATAGTTTAATGAAATATTAAAGAATATACACAAGTAAATCCACAGATTGTGTATTATTCTGTGGATTTCTATAATAAAATATCTGATTAAAATGAAAAATATATCGAAAAAATTAAATTTTAGTAAATTGCAATTCCAAAGTATCATCTTCAGTCGAAATTTGGCTTTGCGAAATTTGTTTTTTTTCGGTAGGATTGTCGTTATTTAAATTATTTTGTAAGATTTCAATATGTTGTTCAATACCTTTTTGCATAGCCTGTTTAATTAAAGTTAGATATATCAAAACACATATTTTATAACTTTCAATGTAATTATTTTAACCTATATAATATAAAACCTTCATCTTCATTATAACTTCCTTTGAAAAAGTTTTGACCATCTGTTTCATAAATAATTTCATATAAATTTGAATCATCAATAACATCTTTAAAACAACTATTAAAAGTATTAGATAAGTTTTGTTGTTGCAATAGAATATATTTTGGTGAATCATTGAACATATCAGTAAGAATTTCTATCACATCTAAGGCATTATATAACTTGTTATCATTATTAGAATAATCCCAAGTATAAAATGTAGTGTTTCTGTTGCAAAAAATATTTTCATCAAAATATGGAAGCACTGCAGTACATTTGTATCCTATTGCGAATATTTCATTATTTTGAATATTATTTTCAGATATATATCTTGACATATTATAAGCACCTGAATAATCTTTAAAAATGTCATCAATACTAGATTTTACACTTAATAATGTATATGTAATTAAAATAATTGTAGTGATAGTTTCAACAATATGTTTTTCCTTTATGTTGGTTATTTTTGGAGTATAAAAAATTAAGTCAGCAATTATTATAAAAAATAAAATTCCAAAATGGTGGCTAGTGCCACGTACTAATAGGAAAAATATAAGTATACAAAGTTCCATAAATGAGAAAATGTTTATTTTATTATATTTTTTAAGTGATATAATAATAGAAACAATTAAAACAACAGTTATTAAATTACATGATTGAATAAGCATATTATTTTGGCATGTTATAATTCGTAAAAATAAATTGCAAAATATTTGTAAAGTGCCAGATTGGTAATAAAAGTATATTAACAAATCTTTTTGTGGCATTAGTACAAAAATTTCAAAAATATATGTAATTACTATTGGAATGTAGTATAAGTTTAATAGATTTTTTTTCTTGAAATTTTCAATACATAATTGTAAAAATAAAATTCCGGAAATAATCATTCCATACATATTTATCATTGAAATAAAGATTAGTAGAATTGTATATTTAATTTTTTTATTATGCCTATCTTCATATAAGAATAAAAAGAGCGAAAATGATAATGTAATCAAAGAGTAGTTTCGTGAGATAATTCCATATTGATAGAAAAACCAAAAATTTAAAGGGATTAAGTATCTAAATTCTTTTTTTATTTTCTGGTTAGAAATAATTAAATAAGCTGAAATAATGGTAATTACACTAGAAATTATGTGTAGATATTTATATTTTCCACCTAAAATTATAAACATTTTTAATATGCATATCCATAATGGAAAGCAACCTTCATATGATGTGTATTTAAAGAATATGTCATGAAAATTAGCATCTCTTGCAATAAGCCAAGATTGTGCTTCATCACTCCATGGTTCATGCAACATTCCAATACTAATAATTAGAATACTGTAAATTAGTATATATATAATATTTTTAATTTTTGTTTTTTTAGAATTCATACGTACCTTTCTTTATTTATGCTACAAAATAATGCGATTTTTATTAAATTATTAACATTTTATCATAAAATATATAGCAAAGCAATTATTGTAAATATAGAAGCTAAAAAGGTTAGTTATTGACCAAAAATGATACTAATATATCAAAAAATGGTCGACAACTTGATTTTTTGAGTTAAATTAAATAGAAAATAATAAAAACACCATTTATAAAATGGTGTTTTTTGGTTGCGGGGGTAAGACTCGAACTTACGACCTTTGGGTTATGAGCCCAACGAGCTGCCAACTGCTCCACCCCGCGATGACTTCTTTATTATAGTATCATTATATGCAAAAGTCAATACTTTATGCAAAAAAATATGGAAAATTTTAAAATAGCTGGATAAATTATCAAAAATATGATAAAATTAATATGTGATATACATAAAAACATTACAATAAAATCTGAAACATTAAACTTATATAAAATTATATTAGAAAAGAGGAAATTTATGAAATATTTATTGATAGAATATCCAAAGTGTAGTACATGTAAAAATGCTGAAAAGTTTTTGAAAGAAAATGGTATAAATTTTGAAAGTAGAAATATAGTTACTGAAACACCAACAATAGAAGAATTAAAAATTTGGATTGAAAAAAGTAAATTACCAATTAAAAAATTTTTTAATACAAGTGGTTTATTATATAAAAGTATGAATTTAAAAGAAGAAATAAAAAAATTAACAGATGACGAAAAAATAGTAATGCTTGCATCTAATGGTATGCTAATAAAAAGACCTATTTTAATTGAAATTGAAACGGGCAATGTATTGTTAGGTTTTAAACAAGAAGAATGGAAAAAAATAAAAAAATAAGTCGAGATGTTATAGAATATATTTTTTTAAGAAGTAAAATTAACAGAAAAAAGTATAAAAATGTTGAAAAACAAAAATTAAACAAAATTTAATATTTACAAAAAAATAGATATATGCTAAAATATCATTATATGAAAAAATATATACTTATATTGAAATTTAGCCAAAAAAGGTTTATAATAAATTATAAGTATGAGTATAAAATAAAGGAGGAAAAAAACCATGACAAAGAAAGTTATGAAAATAGTTGCTATTTTATTAGTAGCAATGATGGTAGTAGCTGTTGGAACACAAGTTGTTTTTGCAACACAATCTGATGATGGACTTAATATTGGACAATTTAATAACAGAAAAGATACTTCTGGTGCATCTGAAAGTTCACAAAATATTATTGGTGCTTTAATTAATATTGTCCAAATCATTGGTACTGGTGTTGCTATTATTATGTTAATAGTTCTTGCTATTAAATATATTTCAGCAGCTCCTGGTGATAAAGCAGATATCAAAAAACATGCTGTTGTATATGTTGTAGGTGCAATTGTATTATTTGCCGCTACAGGTATCTTACAAATTATCAAATCTTTTTCAAAAAATATCCAAGGTCCTAACAACTAAATTTGAAAAGAAGAAGGCTCTCTTTACAGAGAGTCTTTTTTTGCTTTTTTAATACTATAAATATTTGAAGATTGCTTAGTTTAAATTTCTAACATATCTTTTAGATTACAAAAATTATAATTTATTGACAAAAAATATTGTAAAAAGATAAAATATTTAATGGAATTGTATTTATATAATATTGAAAAGAATGTAAATATGTTATATAATTTAAATTAAGAATCAATTTGAAAGGAGCTTGATATGAGCAAAAAATTGATATGTTGTGTTACAATCTTTTTGTTATTAAGTTGCATTGTATTATCTATTCCAAGTTTTGCAAGCAATAACAATTATGATGTTAAAGCTTTTGATAACGGAAATAGTGGACAAATTGGAAATTCAATAGAAACAGCAGCTGGAACATTATTGTATATTATTAAGATTGTTGCAGTAGGAGCTGGAATAATAATGTTAACTGTATTAGCAATTAAATATATGGCTTCTTCTGCTAACGAAAGAGCTACAATAAAACAAAATGCAGTTGTATATGTTATAGGAGCTGTTGTACTATTTGGAGCAGCAGGAATTTTACAAATAATCGAAAAATTTGTAAATTCAAACATGCAAGCATAGAAATATAAAAAAGGAGAAAAAGTATGAAGGAGATTTTATTAAAAAAAGGAATGATCCTTGCAATAGCACTAATAATTTTTTCAACAGTATTAGTTGCGTTTCAAGGTAATGTCTTTGCAGAAGGAAGTGCAATGCCAGATATATCTTCAATTGAAGGTGCTGGAAATTCAGCTGCAGCAGATTCTGTTGGCAATGTAATAGGCGCAGTTTTTTACATACTAAAAATAGTAGCAGTTGGTGTAGCTTTAATAATGCTAACTGTATTAGCAATCAAATATATGTCATCAGCACCAAATGATAGAGCTTCTATAAAAAAACATGCAGTTGTATATGTAGTAGGTGCAATTGTACTATTCGGAGCAGCAGGAATTTTACAAATAATTGAAAAATTCTCTAGCAATATATCAGCTAGTTAGAAGTTAGGAGGAGAAGTATGAAAAAATTAAGTATAGTTTTAGTGTCTATAATTATATTCACTACTGTTGTAAGTGCTTTCATGCCAATGGTATATGCCGATGGATATGATTTTGGAAGCAAAATATCAGCAATTGATGGAAAAACAGATAATAGTGCAGCTGCTAGTTCAACTACTAATATTGTTGGTGCAATATTACAAGTTGCAAGAATAGTAGCAGTTGGTGTAGCTTTAATAATGCTAACTGTATTAGCAATTAAATATATGTCATCAGCACCAAACGAAAAAGCAGAGATAAAAAAATATGCAGTTGTTTATATAGTTGGGGCAGTTGTAATGTTTGCAGCATCTGGAATTTTAGCAATTATTCAAAAATTTGCACAAGGAAATATAAAGGCATAGTAATTTTAAAAATATAAAAAATACTGTTGATAAGAGAAAATATATCAACAGTATTTTTATATGTGCATAGAAATAAGATTTAATTTAATTTTTGATAAAAAGAGAAATATTCATCTTCATATAATAATTTGTAATTTGTATCATTTGTAATATATTGATTAGCAATTTCTTTTTTATATAATAAAATATGTGTAAAATCATATTTTGAGAAAATATTCTCATAATTTGCTTTTCCAGCTGTTACATAGATGTAGTCTTTAAAAACATCAGTATCATTAAATTCGCTACAATAAACATCTAGCCTAGAATCTATGAAAACAGGAATATCATTTAACATCAAATAACTTCCATTATCATAAGAATTATAAATTCTCATATTTTTGTAATCTACATTTTCTTTTATATAATCTACTACTTTTGTAGGATATTTTGTTTCATCTACATAAGGATCTTCTTGTTTATTAAAAATACTTACAAATAGAAAGATTATTGAACATATACATAATATAAATGATAATATGGAATTTTCAATTTGCTTTTCCGTATCTTTGTTAACACATTGTGAAATAAGTTCACAAATTGGAAATGCACTAAGTAGAACTAATAAATATACATAGCGTCTGCTATATAGTGTCATTATTAAAAGACCTAGTATTAAAAATCCATGTTCTACTTTTATTTTGGTTGGCATGAATGCTAGTGTAAAAATAATCAAACTTAAAAAAACAAAAAATGCTAAACTGCCTACGGGAATAATTGGTTGCATTTCACTAATGTAATCAATTGAAACTGCATTTTCAAAATTGCTTGTTCCAGTCATAGATTTTATTATATATGTATAAGGTACACCATGTATTGGTGTAATTAAACCTGTAAGTGAAATTATGATGAACACAATAATTAAATTTTTAAAGTTGTAATCATTTCTTAATTGTAATTTTGATTTATCAGATAAAATTTTATCTTTTGCTAGTTTTTTATAATATTCAATATCTTCTTTGCATTTAGTTGCCTTAGAAGAATTTATATCTAATTTTTGTAATTGTTTTTCTTTAAAATTAGCTAAAAAAGTATAAATGTTTTTACAAGAAATTAGATTGAAAAATCCAGCAGCAAGATATGGTAAAAATAAAACTAAAATTAAAGGCCAAGTTGCTGCATGAAAATTTGCTATAACTATTGATAATGCAACTAATATTAAAGGATATCTTTTTTTATTTGTTTCTATAAATTGTTCTAAACAATATATTTCAATTATAAAACATAAGAAAGATATTATTTGTGAACGTGCTGTAAATGCATCTTTTACTACGAAGACAGAAACAGCTGTTACTAAAAAAGCAGAAACAGGAGTTTTATATGCTTTTGATAATAGAGTAAATAAAGTAACAGCTATAATTGCTGAAAAAATAATTGTAAAAACATAGATACCTGTAAAATTCCAACAATTGTATAAAAGATATATAATTATATCAAATGCCCAGTGGGAATAAGTATAAGCTAGATTTGGTACCCATGAAAAATGTTCTTGCATATCAATACCATTATTTAAAATATATTTTCCAATAGAAATATTGAAAAAAGTATCATTTTGAAATGTTTTTGGAACTAATGCTGCTGTGAAAAAGGCAATTGCTAAGCATGAAAAAATAAAAAATACTTTATTTTTTGATATTTTTTTCATTTTAAACCTCCAAATAAATTTTTAGATATTATACCATATAAAATGACATATATGGTATGAAAATAAAAAATATGTCGAAAAATTCAGTAAAAGAAAATGATTTGATAAATTTTAGCACTGATGTTGAAAAAAATATTTAAATAGTTTATAATTAATATAATAGTGTGTAAAGGAACATATAGCCTTATATGAATAGTGAAGGGAAAGATTTATATGAAGAAATATATAAAAAAAATTAGTATTCTTTTATTAATAAGTTTATTTATATTTGCAATATTTTCACAGGTTTTTGCTGTAAGCGGTTCTGAGATTACAAGTAGTTTTGGTGGTTCAAGTGGATCTGATTTACAAGGAAGTAATGAAGTTACAAATTTATTTGCAGGAATACTTGATGCCGTAAGAATAGCAACAGCTGCAATTGCTATTATAATGTTAACAGTTCTTGCAATTAAATATATGGTTTCATCTCCAAATGATAGAGCAGAAATCAAAAAAGGTGCAACAGTATATGTTATAGGTGCTGTTGTAATGATGGGAGCTAGTTTCCTAGTAACAATAATAAGAGATTTTGCAGATAATAGCATAAAAGTTGAATAGAATATAACTTAAGAAAGGAATGATGGATTATGAAAAAAATATTTGTAATTACATTAACAATATTTTTTATCTTGATATATGCTGTAAATGTAAATGCAGCAGGATTTGAATTAGACCTAGAGTCAATGAAAAATGTATCAAAGTTAGATACTAGTGGTGGTACGAATACAGGTGTAAATGCAATTTTAAATGATATTATTGGTTATTTACAATTAGGTGGCACAGCAATTGCAGTTATTACGGTTACAATACTTGGAGCTAAATATATGGTATCAAGTGTTGAAGAAAAAGCTACTATAAAAAATAAAGCAATGCCAATTGTAATTGGTTGCATTTTACTATTTGCTGGTGTGAATTTAGTTGCTTTAGTTGCTAATTTTACAAATGGAGTTTTAGGAAATCCGGAATAGGTTTAAAAAGATATGTTAAAAGCTAACATATCTTTTTTTGAATATGCGTAAGCTTTATAAAAATGAATATAAAAATTAACAAAAATATTACGTTGAAAATTTTATTACATTTCTATTAAAAATATATATTTTGCTTGAAATATGTTGAAAAATGTACAATAATTCTTTATAATAAAATTATAATGGTCTAAATGAAATAGTATGTGGAGGAACAATAATGAAAATAACAAAAAAAGTTTTAATTACATTGATAGCTTTCTTTATAATAAGTTTATCTTTAGTGAATACATCAAAAGTAGAAGCTCTAACATTAAGTGAGATGCAAAATCAAACACAAACATTTTTGAATAAAGGAAAAGATGGAGCTGGCAATGTAAATGGTGAAAACATTTTTGAAGATTTAGTTGATTTAGGTTCAATTTTAACAACTATTGGTGCAGGTGTTTTAGTTGCTGTTACTTTATATATGGGAATAAAATATATTACAGCTACTCCAGAAGCGCAAGCTAAATTAAAACAACAATTAATTGGTTTAGTTGTTTCAGGTTTTGTTATTTTTGGTGCATATTTCATTTGGAAGATAGTTATTTCAATTGTAGAAAAATTTTAGAATAAAAGTTTTAATAAAATTATTAAACAAAGGAGAAATGTATGGGAACATATTATATACCTCGTAATTATAAAGGAGAAACAAGATTCTTATATATATTTACTGTAAAATCTTTAATTTCAACTGCAATAGGTGCTGTTATAGGTTCAATATTTTTATTAATATTTATGGTACTAAATATGAAAACTGTTGGACTAATAATAACAGCTCTTTGTGGTGTTTTGGGATATGTAGTTGGAGCAGTTAAAATACCAACTATAGTGAGTATTCCAATTACTAAAAAAATTGGTGGAGAGCCATTAAGTGAAATTATTATTAGATATTTCAAATTTAAAAAGAATAGAAAGATTTACAGCTATACAAAGGAGGACAAATAGATGGATAGTATGATTCCTATGTTACAGATATTAATTTTCGTAATATTTTTCATAATGTTTTTATTAATAGCATTATATATATATTTGCTAAGACCAAAGACTAAAAAAGAAGAAAGTAAAATTATAGCCAGTGATGTAGATAGTGATAACTCTAAAGAAAAAGAAAAGAAAATTGATAACTATGGTAGATTTCAAGGTGAATTGACAACAGAATCAATTTATCAATTTATGGAATTTGATGAAATTGTTGATAATATGATTGTTAGAAAAAATGGCACACAATTCATAATGGTTCTTCAATGCAATGGCGTAAATTATGACTTAATGAGTGAGCAAGAAAAAATAGCTGTTGAAGAGGGATTTGTTCAATTTTTAAATACTTTAAGATTTCCAATTCAATTATATATTCAAAGTAGAACTTTAAACTTGAGAGATATAATTGCTACATATAAGGGAAGAGTAAATAATTTGTCAGAAGATATTGATAAATTAGATGCAAGAATTGCACAAGCAAAAGCACAAGGAAATAGATCTTTAGTTGAAAAATTACAATTTGAACGAAAAAGAAAAGTAAATGTTTTAGAATATGGTATTAACATTACAGATTATGTTGAAAAATTAAGTTCAAATAGAAACGTACTTCAACAAAAGACTTATGTTGTAGTTTCTTATTATTCTGCTGAAATAGGTGGAGGACTTGGAAATTATACAAAAGAAGAAATATATAATATGTGTTTTTCAGAATTATATACAAGATGCCAAAACATTGCTAGTGCTTTAGCAACATCACAAATTACAAGTAAAATATTAGATTCAGAAGAATTAGCAGAATTATTATATATTGCTTATAACAGAGATGAAGCGGAATTATTACAATTATCAAAGGCTTTAGATGCACAGTATGATGCACTATATAGTTCAGGTAAAGATGTATTGCAAAAGAAACAAGAGAAAATGGATAGAGAGATAAATCTTGAAGCAATTGATATTGCAACAGATAGTATATTAAAAGCAGATAAGATGAAACAACAAGAAGAATTATCAAGACAATTAAATAAAGATCAAAAAGTAAAAGAAAAAGCATTAGAATTATTAGATACTTATGAAGATCAATTAGATCCAAAAGTTTATAAATTAGCTAAAAAAGAAGTAGAAAAAACAATAGATGAAAAACAAAAGAAAAATACTCCTGTGGTTAAGGAAGAAACAGCAAGAAGTGTAGATGCTCCAAAAAAGAAAATAGTTAGAAGAAGAACTTCAGAAAACTAAAGAAGGAGGAAAAGAAATGTTTTCAAGTAAAAATGAAGCAAATGATTTAGAAACACCAAAAAGTGAAGAAACAAAAAGTGTATTCAAGAAAAATGAAAATAATATAAAAAGTTTGATTGCTCCAGGTGGAATTGATGCAAGTTATACAAATCATATAGAAATAGCTTCATCAAGAACAAGATATGCAAGAAGTATGATAGTTGCAAATTTACCAAGAATGTGTACATTCCCAGAATTTTTAAGAGGAATGTATACTTTTGGAGATTTAAATGTATCTGTATTTATAAATCCTATTAGTGAAGCAAGTTCACAAACAGATTTAAATAGAACAATCAACGAAATTGAATCAGAAAGAATTGTGGCATTAGATAGAGGAGATATAAACAGGGAAAGAATATTAGCCCAAAAAAGAGAAGAAGCAGAACAATTAAGAGATGCTATTGCCGCAGGCTTTAATAAGCTATTTGATTCATCAATAATAGCAACTATATTTGCTTATAGTATGGACGAACTAGAAAAGTATACAGAACTTCTATCAAGTGAAATGTCAAAGAATCTAATAGATGTAAAACCAGCTTGGGCTATGCAAGATGAAGCTTTTAGATCAAATATGCCATTTGTTGATAATAAGATATCAAAATCACATACTTTTGATAGACGAGCTATGTCAACAGTATTTCCATTTTTTACATCAGATGTAGGTCATGAAAATGGAATTCCTTTAGGCTTTAATAAACAAACAGGACTACCAATATTATATGATAATTTTAGCTCAAAATTAACAAATTATAATATGGTAATTTTTGGTAAGTCTGGTGCAGGTAAATCTGTTACAATTAAAACAATTACAGCACGTTCATCAATTTTAATGGGAATTGATAGTTTGGCACTAGATGCTGAAGGTGAGTATGGTGCAGTTGCTGAGGCTCTTGGTGGGGTTAATGTTGTATTAAGTCCAACATCAAAAACAATTATTAATTTATTTGATATAGAACCAGAAAACATAAAAGATGAAATAACTGGAAAAGAAAGAACAATTTTAAGTGTTGAAAATAAAGTTGAAGACGTTACACAAGGTTTACTTACAATGGCAAGAGGTAGCACAAGAAGTAAAGAAGTAAATGAACTTACAAAACAAATTATTTCTGAAGCCGTTTTAGAAGAATATGCAGCGCTTGGAATTACAGATAATGTAGAAAGTCTATATGTAAAAGATGATAATAGAAGATTTGAAATAAATTCAAATTATTTAGGAAGAACTAAGAAACAAATGCCTACAATAGGCTCTTGGTATAGAAGAATTTGTAGAAAAGCAGAAGAAAATACTAACCAAGATTATCGTTTCCACTATAGTTATTTAGTTAAAGTTATGAAACAATATACAAGAGAATATCAAGGGCAGATGGCTTATTTTGACGGACAATCAACATTTGAATTATCAGAAGGAATGCCATTTATAAATATTGATATTTCTCAACTAGAAGAAAGATTTGCTAGACCTTTGGCACAACAAATAATGCTTTCATGGGTTTGGGAAAAATATGTAAAGAAAAATAGTGAAGATAAAGCTAAAGCCGCTAAGAAAAGAGTTCTTGTTGATGAGGCTTGGATGCTATTACCTTATCCAGAAGCTGTTGATTTCTTAAATACAATGGCCAGAAGAGCCAGAAAAAGAAATGTATCTCTTGCAGTAATTTCACAGAAATTCCAAGATTTCTATGAGAAGAAAGAGGTTCAAGCAGTTTTAACTTCTTCAGAAACAAAATTATTTTTAGCACAAGATAAATCAGAAATAGAATACCTAAGAGAAGTTTTCAAACTTAGTGAAGGTGAAGCTAGTTTCTTAATTACATGTAGTAGAGGTGAAGGACTTCTTAGAGTTGGTGGGGATTCAGCAATTCTTGCAATTCAACCAACAAAGAAGGAATTTGAATTTATGGAAACAAATTTAAGCAAACAAGCTGCACTAGAAAAAGCAAGAAAAGAAGCAGAAAAACAATAATAAAAGAAAGAGAAAGCTATGAAACGAATATTATGGTCACTTATATGTGTGCTAATATTGTTTAACTTCATATTTACTAGTTATTGTAGTGCAGAAACTGCTGAAACAGATGCTTCATCAAGTTCTATTCCAATGGTTGGAAGACAAAATATGACATATAGCAACAATATGATTAATGATTTGACATATGAAGGTAGTACATCAGATCCTAGAACTGGAAAAACACAAAATTTTGATATTTTTTCAGCAGCAGGGGCTACAATAAATGCAGTATTAGGAATAGTTTGTATGCTATTTAATATAATTCCACTTACATCTGAAGTTTTACTAACGGTTGTTAGTGCAAGTGGTACTGATATTTTAAATACATTGACAACTTCAGATAACAAATTTTCATTCACAATAGAAAAAACTGTATTTAATGAAATAGGATTATTCAATATTGATTATTTTGATTTTAACTCTACTGTAAAAAAATATAATTTTTTTGGTAGTGTAGGCGATGATGGAGATAATGAAGTTCAAATTCCTACATCAATGATTAGTATAAAAGAAAATGTTGCTAAATGGTTTTATATAGCAAGAATATTATCACTTGCAATTTCACTTTTAGTATTAATTTATGTTGGAATTAGAATGGCAATGTCAACAGTGGCTTCAGATAGAGCAAAATATAAAAAAATGCTTATATCTTGGGTGGAATCAATTATCATATTATTTATGCTACAATATATAATTCAAGCTATAATGGTACTTGGAAAATTATTAGTTGATATTACATATAAAATAAAAAATAGCATAAGTGCTACAGGAACAATTAGTTTTGAACAAGATTTTGTAAATACATTAATGGTTAAGTTATTTACATCTTCAGGTAGTCAATTAATGGTACTTACTTTAATGCTTTGGTGTGTCGCTTTTTCACATTTGAGATTTTTCTTATTATATATGAAAAGAACAATTATGTTAGGATTTTTAATAATTATAGCACCATTCATTACAGTAACTTATCCAATTGATAAAATGGGAGACAATAAGGCACAAGCATTTAGTGCTTGGTTTAAAGAATTAATTATACATATATTTATTCAACCAATACATGCAATTTTATATTTAATATTTGCATTTACGGCTGGAGAAATTACCAAATATGCACCGATGTTTGGATTATTGTTCTTTATGGCAATTCCATCAGCAGAAAAAATAGTAAGAAATATATTTGGATTAAATAATAGTAAATCAATAGATCACTTGAAAGCTATTGGAAAACCTAAAGGAAAACATTAAATAATGTAGGAGGTGAAATATAAAAGTAAATGAAAACAGACAAGATAATTAAAACAATTATTATAGTTAGTTTTATAATACTATTTATATTAGCCTCTATTTTATTTGGAATTTTAAAGAAAGAAAAAAATACACAAAAACAAAAAAAGTTATTAGAAAACAAGCAAGATTTAGAAAATTCAGTTTATGACAATAGTGCTACGTATAGCAATATGAAGTCATTATTAGAAGATTATGGTTGTGTGTTTGTAAAAGAAGTAAAATCACCAACAGAAGCAATTTATTTATATTTTGGAAAAAATTTATATAATGATGATGGAACTAATAATAAAGATTATTTTGAAAGTTTAATAAATGCTTGCTCTAAAAAATTATCTGTAACAAGATTTTACTTATATGATTCGAAAAAAGACATACAGATAGAAATAAATTGTGATTTGGAAAAAGGAGAATTATCTTACAAAATAAATAATCAAAGTAATTATTTTGATAAACTAGATGGAGATTTATATGTAGAAGTTGAAAAAAATACAGAGATTGCTAAATATCAAGCAATACCATCTACGTATAATATTTTACTTAAATTGGTAGAAAACAATATGTTTATTTCAAGTGATTTTGGCAACTTAGAGGGGAGAACTGCTGATAATAGATATAATTATTATTTGAATAAAACAATTAAAGCTAGAGTATCTGCTGGAAGAGTCAGAAATATTGTATTTTTATCAAGCTTTGAAGAAAACGTATTACATGATATAAAAGTTGGTACAGATTTAAATGACATAAAAAATGAGTATCCAGACAATGCATTTGGTAGTATTGTGGAGGGAATGCTTGGATATAGAACTAAAGATCTATATTTGTTTATTTATGAAGACGAAATTTCAGCCTATGGATATAGTTACTACGAACATACAAAATTTGAAACATATTTGAGTGAGTATATTCAAAACAGAAATTTAGAATTATTTGCAAATCAAGTAACATCTTTATGGCAAAGCTATGAAGCATATGAATATGATAAAGATAATGGAAAATTATACTTAGCATATCCAGCTATAGGAGTAATAATAGATATAGAAAATAATAATCCAATGGGTATAAAATTATACTCAAACTATTATTTTACAGCAACAACTAAAAGATATATTACAGAAGGAAAAATAACATTAGTTTCAACAGAAGACGCACTTTATAATTTAGAAAAAGAACGTAGAGCTAATGAAATTGATTAAGGAGTAAATTTGTGTTTGATTCAAAGAAAGGTAAATATAAAAATCAAAATAATGACAAAAAGATGCTAATTATATTATTTTGTATAGTAATATCATTAGCTATTACTTATTATGCCATTTCTAATATCGATTTTTCACATAGTACAGAATCAAATGAAATAGATGTAAATTCTTTTAAAACAATAGAAGATGTATTAAAGTTTTATAATTGTACTTTTATAAAACAGGAAAAAAGTAATGAAAAAGATTATGATATAGATATATATGCTACTTTTTCAGAAAAACCATATGAAGATGATGAACATATAAATGAGTCTTTTTATACGAGATTGATGCAACTTTCTGCAAGTGTTTTAAATTTTCAAAATTTTAGAATAATTGATACTAGAAATGATATAACTGTTAGTGTTATTTGTGCTAATAATAATATTAGCAAATTTTATATCAATGGAATTGAAGATTATTTTACTTATATTAAATCTCAGATTAGTTTAAAAGATTATAAAGAATTAACAATAACTTCTTTTGAAGTTAATTCAGATGAACTAAATAATTTACTTCAAAATGATTGGCTTTATTATAACTTAAATTTAGGTAATTCAGATGGCATTTTTCAAAAATATGATCAATATATTGAAAAAGGTTTAAAAATAAGAAAGCTAGATAAAAAAATATATAATATTGTTTTCACCAAGAACTACACAAATCCCGTAATTAATGGTATAATAGTAAAAGATGCTTTTGATTTAGCAAAAGCAAAATTAGGAACTCCAACTTTTGAAGATACAGAAAATGGTGTATATGGTTATAAAGGAAAAGAGTTTTATGTATTTATTACTAAAGAAGAAATTTCAATTTATAGAATAGAAAATTTTGAGTATGATGAATTTATAAATTTAATAGAAGAATTCTCAAATGGAGATACAGATATATATCAATTTTTGAATAAGCTTACATACTTATGGAGCAATTATAGTGAGTATATAGTTAAAGAGAACAGTTTCTACATAACATACCCTTTACAAGGTATTTCTGTAAAATGCAACTATGAAAATACTAATGCAATTATTTTGTATAATAATGTTAAAATGACTAGTTTTCAATCTTCAAAATGTTTAGAAATGCCTGAATGTTTAGCACAAATGCAAGTAGATAATGTATTTGAAGATGAAGTTTCAAGAGTTGTAAGAGAAAATAGTTTATTAACAGAATGTAATAAATTTATAGAAGCAAATAAGACAGAAAATAATACTTTGTATAGTGGACAATATGGAATTTATGCTGAAAAAGATGAAAATAATATCATAGAAAAAATGTATTTTGTATCTAAAGATAGTACAAGACCTAACAGAGAAATTAATGAAGCAATTGACACTTTTGCATGGCTTAATGATAGTATTTTTATATATAGTATCAATAAAAAAGGTATATATTATTACGATTTACAATCAAATAAAAGAGGAAAGATATTAACTGGTGAGCAAGACTTCAAAATAGTAAGTTGTTATAATAATTTATTAAAATATGATAATAAAGAAATTCAAATAAATTTCTAATTAAGTATTAGGTGGAAAGGAGTAATTTATGAAAAAAACAATATTTATAAAAATTTTAGTAATAGCAATAATAGTAACTACTTTTTCAACATTCCTTGCCACTGCACCGACTTACGCAGCAGGAAAAATTGATGATTTTTATTATAAAGGAACTTCATCATCTTCATATTCAGTTTCTGCAAAAGGTGGAAGAAATATAGTTGATGTTTTAGCAGGAATTGCAGATTGGATTCTTGGTATTATGACAATGGGTGTTAGAGCGGTATTTGTAGGTTGGATAGAATTGTTTGAATGGGTATTAGTAAGAACAATTGACGCAATTTGCAAAACAGATATGGCAACAAGTGATAAACTTTTTGCATTTGACATATTTCAAAGTATAACAGATGTTGATAACAGAGTAACAATAGAAAAAATAGTATTTAATAAGATTCCTATTTTTGATGTTAATATATTTAATTTTTCAGATACAACAAACAATGAAGAATCTGATGCAGAATAAATTTATGAAAAGAGAGGTAGAATGATGAAAAATAGTAAAAAATATATGATTTTATTTATAATAGCCATTTTTGCAATTATTGTTATTTTACCTACTTTTTCATTATCAGCAACAATGACTGCAAGCAATGGTGCAACTGGAGTGAGTGAAGATGGAATAAATACAGTACTTATCTTAAAAGAAGCAATTGCGACTTGGTATTATATTATAAGAGTAATATCAATAGTAATAATGCTTCTAGTTCTAATTTTTATAGGTATAAAAATGGCAATTACATCCGTAGCTTCAGACAGAGCTTTTTATAAAAGAATGCTTATGGATTGGGTTGCTGGAATGGTACTTGTTTTTGGAATCCATTATATAATGCTATTTATTATAAATATGAATGAATTATTAGTGGAAATGGTACAAGATACAGCCGAAGCTGTATACGAAGCTAGTCCTGACCAATATGGTTCTTTAGAAACTAAAGACAATAAAGATAATACTAAAAAAACAGATGAAGATATTGAAGTAAGTATTTATGATACTATTAGAACAAGAGCATATGATCCAAAATTAGTAAATGGAATGTCTGGACTTGTTATGTATGCATATCTTGTATATTATTCTTATAAATTTGTATTTATATATTTTAAGAGATATTTAACAGTTGCTGTGCTAACATTAATGTCACCTGCTGTTGCAGTATCTTATGCTTTAAACAAAGTTTTATCAGGAAAAACAAAAATATTTTCAACATGGCTTAAAGAATACTTTTTAAATGTTATTCTTCAATCAGTACATGCTATAATTTATGTTACTTTTGTAATGAATGCTTTACAATTATCATTGAATTCAATTTCTGGTATGTTACTTGCATTTATGTTATTAAGTTTCATGAGTAATGCGGATAAAATATTCAGAAAGATATTTGCTTTTGGTGGAAATGGAAGTTTAGTAGATGACATTGCAGATAGAAATGTTGGTAGAGAATTAATGAATAGCTTTAAAGGAATAACAAAAGCATATCTTGGTGGAAAAGCAATAAAAGGAATTGCTAACTGGGAAAGAGAAAAATTATTTTATAATCCAGCTAGAAAAGCGTTTGGTGGAGTTATGGCTTGGAGAATGAACAATAGGGAAGCAAATCCGAGTGATGAGGAAATGCATGTTGATATTGCTGGAAATGAAACAAATTTTACAGAAAAAGATTATCAAGAATTTGAAAATAATGATGATGTAAAAGAAATTGTTGATAAAGGTATGAAAATAAATAAAATAGAAAGAATTAAAAATAATAGAAGAATTATTGAAAAAAATAAAGCCGAAATCAAGAGAAAAAGAGAAAGAATATTAAAAGGTCTTGAAAAAGATATTGATGCTATAGAAGATGAGATTGATGCACTTCAAAATAAGAATGAAGAACTTGAAAGGGAAAATAGTGATTTAGAAAGAGAAACAGGAGTTGGACATGTTGATGATAAAGAACTTGATATTCTTCAAAAGATAGAAGAAGCAAAATTAAAAGAATTAAATGATAAATTCTCTAAGACAAAATTAGCTAGAACTTTTGCTATGAATCAAAGAATAAAAGATGTTTTTGATCCAAGTAAATATGTTGAATATGACGAGGAAAAAGGAAAATACGTTGGTTTTAGAACAAAATATAAAGGTAGATATTATACTGATGAAAATGGTAAAGTTAAATATGTAGAAAGAAAGAAATTATCATTTGCAGAAAAATTATTCTCTGAAGATTCTTTAACAGAAGATAGCTTGAAAAATAGAATGAAAGCTAATATAAATTTGAATAAACTAACTGGAATGAATGATACGGACAAACAAGTAATTACAGGAGAATTAGATGCTATAAAAAATTTACTTACTGGATTTGCGGGAATGTTAGCTTCTATTCCAACTTCAGTGGAAAATCCTGTTATAGGCTTTTCTGCTATGTTTACTTCTCTTTCAGCATTATCAAAATCTTATGAACATGTAAGGAAGAGTGCAAAAGCAGAATATGTACCAATGGATATAATTGATTTAGATGCTGGCTTTACCCTTGAAGATGTAGAAAATTATGCAAGAGATATTCGTATTCAAACAGAATCTGCAAAAGACCAATACATAGTGAATGAAATTTCAACTAAACATCAGAAATTTGTTAAGGCTCTTACAAAAGGAACAGTAGTTGCAACTGGTAATATTTTTGGAGCAAACCTAATTGAAGGTGTTAAACCAGGAAAGCGAATTCCTACTACATACAAGAGAATAAAAAGTGGTGGCTTTTCATATGCTCAAAGAGAAAAATTATTTTATAATAGTACTGAAATAACTAAGGAAACAAAGGCATTAGAAAGAAAAGTTGTTGGAATAGCTTTAGCAAATGCAATAAAAACTGGTGCTATTGAGATTAGTGAAGTTAGTGACGATACTAATGAAATCTATAAAGCAGCTGCTGTTGAAACAGGAACAGCTGTTGAAGTTAATGGAATGTATATTCCTACAACAGATAAAGAACAAGATGTAAAATCTATGGAAAAAGCTCTTGAAGAAAAGAAAAATGCAGAAGAAGTAGAAGAGCCAATAGTTGTTGCCGCAGAAAATATGACTTTAGAAAGATTTGCAAATGAACTTATTAAATTAAAATTACAAAATCCAAATGTAATAGGTGAAATTAATGGTACTCAAATTAATGCACAAGACTATGCAACAGCAGAAGACATAATAAAAGCCTTTTCAGATAGTGTTGGAAATAAAACAGCTGATGGAAATGATGAACATGCAACAGCAACAGTTGTAGAAGTAAATGATAAGAAAATTTTGGTTACAGACCAAATGATTAAACAAGCTATTTCAGAAGCAGCTGCAAATAGTAAAAAATCAATTTCAGAATTTACAACAAATGATGCAAGTGTAGTAGCTGTGGAACAAAGATTACAGAACATTGTTCTTGGTAAAGATGCTAAAAAAGAAGATGTACAAGAGCTTACAAAAGCATTAAAAACAAGAGTTGAAAAGGTAAAAACAGATATGGTTGTAAGCGAATTTACAACACAATCATTCCAAGAAATAGTAGATGAAAATGATGTAAAATCAGTAGGAGATTTAAAAGTTACAGATGTACAAGAAAGAACAGCTCAAAAATTAGAAAACTGGGTTAAGGCTGTACCAAATCAAACTGCATCTGTTTTAGATAATTTATCAGCTAAGAAGAAAACAATTTCAAGTATACCAGGAGTACAGAAACAACAAAATACACCATTATTTGGACAAGTTGCAGAAACAGATGGCACAAGAAAAATAGCACAACCAATATTAGGTGGAAGAAATATTGAAGAAACAGTAAACTCATCAGTACAAGCAAGACATCAAGCTTTTACTAGATTAAATAGTGCAAGAGTAAGTGAAAATACAGATACTGCTACAACTGAAAAAATGAAGAGATTAGTAGAAGAAAAAAGACATAAAGATATGGCAGATATGTTAACAGCAGTAATAGCTGAAAAAGATGAAGAACGTAGAAAAGAATTAATATCAAGTGTACCAGAACCTGTACAAGAACTTGCATATATGACAATTGAAATAGAAAGAAATAATATTTATGCTGCACAAGATAAATCAAGAGGCAAACAGGCTAAACATCTTGAATTTGAGCCAAGAAATACTGAAGATGTGGTTAATTCTTTAAATAAGATAAAAAAGGAATCTATATTTGGAGAGTACAGAGGAAGTGGAACAAATCCAGAAAGTAGAGTTGGTGAACAAGATACTTCAGTAAGGGAACATCAATTTACACCAAATGGAGCACAAGGTAATACACCAAATGGACGAAAAAATGTTGGAAATACAGGGGCAAATGGACAAAATTCAACAAATATAGTGACACAAAGAAGAAAAAATGGTACAATTAGAAGTAGAGAATTAAATTCTGGTTTAGAAAAACCAATGACAGATATATCTGCATTAATAGAAGAAATTGGAAAAGGAAGAAAATAGATAGGAGAGTTTGGTGGTAGTTATGAGAAAAAAATCGCTTTTCAAAATTTTAGCGTGTTTTTTGATATTTTTAACAGTATTCAATTTTACAACATTAGCATATGGCACAGATGGATCTAGTAGTGGTACAAGTGCTGCAGCAGAATTGTTTAATACGATGTATAATCTTTTAGTTAATTTACTTGGAGCTTTCGTAGGATTTGCTACTTGGGGACTAAGAGTTGGTGTTGTTGCAATTTGTGCAGCTGCACAAGTTTTAATATCAGGTATTGTAAGTTTAGGAGGTGTTTCTGATGGTGTATTAGTAACTCCATTTACAATATTCTTTAATCAAGTACCTTTATTAGATGTAGACTTTATGAATTTTGATTCAGGATTACCTAGTATGATACTTGATTTTAGAACGCAAGTTGCAACTTGGTATTATGTAATCAGAATCATAGCTACTGTAATTCTTCTAGTAATATTAATATATATAGGAATAAGAATGGCTTTATCTACAATTGCTCAAGATAAGGTTATATATAAAAAGATGCTTGTAGATTGGGCTTCAAGTTTAGCATTACTATATTTGCTACATTATTTTATTATATTCGTAACAAAAATAAATAGTGTATTGATAGGTATTTTAAAAACTGTTGGAAATGCAGACGATTATATTGGAAATTTTATACAATGGATTTCAAGTATAGGAGTAAGTTCAGTTTCACCTATTAGTGGATTTGCTGGAATAGCAAGTACAATTATTTATGCTATAATTGTATGGCAAACATTAAAATTTCTATTTGTTTATCTAAAAAGAATGCTAACAATTGGATTTTTAATTATAATATCACCATTAATTACAATTACATATTCAATAGATAAAATAGGTGACCAAAGAGCACAAGCCTTAAATACTTGGATGAAAGAGTTTTGCTATAATATTTTAATACAACCATTCCATTGTATTATGTATTTGGCTTTTGTAAATATTGCAATTAGTTTAATTGATACAGCATCTTTAGATACAATGTTTGTAAATATAAATTTTATGACAAGTGTTGTAGGAACAAATACATTGGCAGCTGGATTATTAGCAGTAATTTGTATACAATTCGTAAATGATGGTGAAAAGATTATTAGACAAATTTTCGGATTTGGCAAAGCTTCTTCATTAACAGATATGGTTGCTGCAACTGCAGCTGTAACAACACTTGCTAATAATGCTGGAAAATTAGGTAAGAGTGCTTCTGGTGTTGGAAAGATGATGGGAAATATGTTTGGTGGAACAGCTAGTAAAATTTCTAAAGCAACAAGCAGTTTTGCAAACAAAGTAAAAGGAGTTGCAGCTACTAATACTCCTCTTGGAAAAGTTGCAGGAGCTGCTGTTGTAGTTGGAAATGCAGTATCTGGTAGTGCAAAATTTGTTGCATCAGCACCAGGTAAAATTGCTAATGCAGTAACCAATACTAAAGCATATAAAAGTGTTAGTGGTAGTATAAAAACATTTGAGGCAGCAAGAAGAGCTTATGTAGAAGGATCAAATGGAAATCCTGGAAGAGCAGAGCAATTAGCTCATGGTGATGGTAAAACATGGGATTCACTTACAGAAGAAGAGAAAAATTCATATAAAGAAAGAGCAAGTGCACAATTCTCAGCTGAACATGCTATAAGTAAAGATATAGGTAAATTAGTTGGCGAGAAAATGAAGAAAGGTATATCAGGTGCAAAAGGAAGTATAAGCTCTCATTTACATGATAAAGAATATATATCAACCGTTGTTGGTGCAAGTGCTGGACTTGCAATGTATGGATTAAGCTCAAGTAATGCTATTTCTTCAATAATGACTGGTATGGGAGCTTATGGTGCAACTAATGAATTTTTAAAGCATACTAAGAAAGAATTATCAAAAGAAACATCTAATACTTTACAAGGTGTTACAAGTGTTACTGGTCAAGAATATAAAACAAATGAAGAAAAATTAAAGCATATGTTATATGTTAAACAGATGGGTGATAATGGAAAATTTGATCAAAAACAATTGAGTGATATATTAAATAGATTTACAAATGAACTTCAAGGTTTGAAACAAGGTATAAGTCAAGAACAAGCTGAAATGGTAGCAACTAATATACAAGGTAACTGGGCTAATAATCCAGGTGCATTTAATTTTGATAAAGAATTTGAGAATGCAATGAAAACAACTTTAGGAGAAAACACAGTAAATGATATGAAGGCTTCTGACTTAGGAGATTTAAAACAAAAAATGAGAGATTTTATGACAACATATGCAAATGCAAGCTTATACAATTCAATGAAAACAGCTTCAAGTGTGAATGTTGAACCAGAGGATATGGTTGGTAGAATGGCAGATACAAAATCAACTGCAACTCCTCAAATTCATCAATATGATATTCAAAAAACAACTACAACAGTTACTTATACAAACTTAACAGAAGTAGATAATAAAATTGCTGAAGTAAATAGAGAAATGGATAAAATTAAAGATACAACACAAAATGAAGTAAGTAATCTCGTAAATGGATTAAATCAAACAATTTCAAATTTAGAGGATACAAGAGATGGTGGAACAGCTGGAACTTTAACTGCAACACAATTAGGTGCAATAAATCAAATGAGACAAAATTTAAATGCTCAAGTTGAAGCTACATCAAAAAATGGTGTTCATTATAACGGATAAATAAAAAAGATAGGGTGATTAGCAAATGAAAGATGAAAAAAATAAGATACTAACAAGTATAATAATTTTATTAGTAATTTTAATAATACTAATAACTATATTAGTTTATGTTAATAGAAATGCTTCAAAGAATAAAAAAACAGCTAATATAACGATTTCAAATGATGTTATTCAAACAGATGCTAATTACAATGAAATTACTGCTAATAATATGAAAGAAAAACTTATTAATATGACTGAAAGAGGCAGAATGGAATATTATGTTTCTAATTTTATAAATCTTGTTGAAAAAAAGAAATATGAAGAAGCCTATGATTTATTATACACAGATTTTCAAAAAAATTATTTTCCAACAGCTGGACAATTTGAAAATTATGTAAAAAAAGAATTTCCAAGCATGGGAAATTTAGAATTTGATAATATTGAACGCAACGGAAATACATATATTTTATGGGTAACAATAAAAGATTTAATAAATGGTAAAAAAGATGATGCAGGAAAAGAATATACATTTGTTGTAAGAGAAAATGATGTAAATGATATAGATTTATCTTTCAATGTTACAGAAGAATAGGAGGATAATATGAATTTTACAGATTTTAGATTGAAAATCAGACATTTTTTTAGAAAAAATAAAAAAATAATATACATAATAGTAGTTGTTTGGCTTGTTATATTTTTAATAAATCAACTTTTGAAATTATATACACCTGCTAAAAATCTTGAAACAACATATGAACCACATACTTCAGTTATGGATTCTACAAGTAAAGTGCCAGAAAAGTATCAAAATGAAATAGAGGAAATGATTGATAAATATGTTACATACTGTAATAATAATGACTTTGATAAAGCATATCAAATGATTTCAGCAGATTGTAAAAAGTATGCATATCCAACTTTTTCTGATTTTATAAAACATTTAAAAGTTATAATGTATACTCCTAAAAAATATTTTATTCAAGATTACTCAAATATGGATAATATGTATATTTATGCTGTTAAATATACTGATGATATCTTAGCAACAGGATTAACTAATAGCAAATATACTTATACAGAAGAAAAAATGGCTTTTACAAAAAATTCTGAAGGAACATTTGATATGACTGTTGGAAATTATATTAAACATGAGAACCTAGGCATATCAACAGAAAATGAATATTTAAAGATAGAAGTAAAAGATAAAACTATAAACTATGGTACAGAAAAGTATGACATAGTATTCACTAATAGAAGTGAATATAGTATTACAGTTTTAGACAAAAAAGTAGATGATGAAATCGTATTAAATTTATCTAAAGAAAATAGATTAGTTTCACAAACGGATTCTATTATTTTAGAACCTGGAGAAACAAAGGAATTAACACTTTCATTTGACAAATTTGTTGATGATAATGATACAGCTTATTCAATTGGATTTAATCAAATAAGAGTTTTAAATGAATATTATGGATCTAATGCAAATGATGAAGAAATAGAAGATGCTCTTGCAAATGCAGTTGCAAAATTAGCAATGAGCATATCTGTTGAAAAGTAGTTTGTAGCAAAAGAGGTGATAGATTGTTTTATTTAGATGAGAATGAAACAGATGATGAAAACGAAGAAGTAGAAAATGGAACAACTGAGACTCAAGAAGAAAATACTAGTAGTGAAACAACGAATACGGCTGAGGAAAATGTAAAAAATTTTGTTAATCAAAAATTAAGAAGTCAAAAAGTATTGCAAAAAATGAGTAATACAAAAGCAATGTCAGTTGTGTCATCTTTATTAAAAATAATAGTGCCAAAATTATGGATAATCATTTTATTTATTGTAGCAGTTATTATTATAATTGGTTTGATAATGTTTGTTTTAACAATGCCAGGTGTATTGATGGGAAAACTAAATTCAATAATGAAAGGTGTTGGAAACGAATTAGCAGAGATATTTAAAAATTTGGCTTCTATGGTAGAAGGAACTGAAGAATTTAATATACAAGATAAAGATATAATAGATGTTGCAGATTACATAGAAAGTATGGGATATGACTTATATGAATATGGATTTTTAACTGGAAAAGTTAATGCGGCTAAAAGCAATAAATATCAACGAGAATTAGAAAAAATTAAAAGTGATAGTGCTGACAATTCAGACGGAACGGCAACAACTGGTCTAACAGAAGCTGAAGAAAAGAAGCTTCAAAAGATGCTTGCAAATGAAGCATATATTGATAACAATGGAATTGGAAGAGTATCTGAAGGCATTACAAATATTGACAGTGAAACGATAAGAGCTTATTTATTATCAGATAATTATGTTTATTGTTGCAGAAATTTCAATCCAAACTTAAAAAATGTATTTGCAAGTATGAGCAATTTTATTGGTTCTTTATGGTCTACTGTTAAACATTTAATATCATTAGGAAAAATTACAACTAATGACTATGGTTCAGGACTGATAGGTATTTATGAAGAAGATGTAAGTCTACAAAAAGAAGGAAAAATTGGACAACAAGGTAATGCTTATAGAAATGGTGTTCGAAGTAGATATGATATTACAATTGATGCAGAAAATAAAACTTTATCAATTACTTCAAAGAAAAGTAATACTCAAGAAGATGATAATAACTCAGCATTTGGATTGTTGTTTACGCAAAGTGGAATTTTAGATAAAATAGCCTCAGATAAGAAAACTATAGGAACATTTACATATAGTTTAGATGGTTGGACAGCAAGATATGGTATACCATTAGAATTCCTACTAGCAGTTCACTTAACAAGTATGTCACCAGATTTAGCTCTAGATTTAGCTACTTCTTTTGATACAGAAGTTGTTGTTTTACTACATAAAGTAGAATATTCAATTAAAGGTGGATTTTTGAAGGCTGAAAATTCATTAACTAGTAGTGGAGATAGGGTAACCTATGATAAATTGAAACAATATAAAGAAAATGGTGGATATGGAGCTGTTCTTGCTTATACACCAAGCTCATTCAAATCAAGTGACTGTGGAAGTGGATGTAAACAAAAAGCAATTGATGAAGCAAAAGATCCAAAAGTTCAATCAGGTGAAAAGGAATTTTCAGATGTTTGCAGTGAATGTAAAACTTTTATAGATAATACAATTTCGGATTTACGAGTGCTATCACTAGGAAAAAATGAGACTTTCTATCCATACATTAGTAAAGTAACAGAACATTGGTTTAGAGATGTTTATTTTGTAGCTCCCAATAAGACGAAAGTAGTAAGTAATGATTATGATTATGAATTGCGTACAAAAGAGCGTTGGACATCTTATGAAATGAATGATGATGGAACATATAAACTATATAAGTTAAATGATGATGGTGAACTAACTAACGAAGTATATAATGGTACAACTGAAGATGCTGAAAAAGAAGGTATAAAAGTTGCTAAAAAAGCTATTACAAAAAGTATTGAAGACGAAGCAGAAGGTGTATCAAATGCAGCAATTTTTGGCGAAAATATGTGGTCAGCATATGATGTTGAAACACCAGAGACAGAATGGATGTCATTAAAAGCATTTATTGAATTAGCACAAGCAGCATTAGAAGCAGCAGGTATAAATGTTAATTTAGAGCAAATGTGTGAGGATCTTTTAAATAGTGATTTGGAAGATTTATGGATGTGTATTGATATGTCTGCGGTTCCAACACAAATACAAGATGCTCAAAGAACTGAGACCAACTCAACAATTAAGAAAATCTTTTCAACTAATAAATATTACCAGTATGATGGAACTCAAAAGAGAGCAGATGATATTGAAAAAGATAAGAAAGCTACAGAAGGATATAGAAAATTAGATAATACTGCAGAAGATAAGAGAAATCCAAATTTAATAGGAAGCTTTTCTGTAACAAGAGATTCATTAACAGCATTTAATATATTAACAAATATGAATACTTTTGATTCTGATTCAATATATAGAGATTTTAAAGAATTAATAGTAGAGCTTAACTATTTTGATAAAGAAGATTTAACACAAATTCCAACTTCTATTGGCGAATGGCTATTACCGGAAACAAGTTCAGCTGGCTGGCCAATTAAAAAATATGACAAAAATGAAAACTATTATGGAACTCTAATTCATTCAAAAGCAGATTTAACTAACTTAAGAGAAAGAGATGATATATTAAATCCAATAATAGGAGCAGGCGAAACAGATGGTAATGAGCCAACTGCCCCAGATGTAGAAGATGGAACAACAGGAGATTCAAATGTATTAGAATTTGCAACTACAGTTGAAAAGAAATTACCTGAAAAAAATGAGCAAGATAATGTAATAAATTTGGACTTAGTAAGTCCAGTAGCTGGACTTAAGGCAGTTTATGCAGCAGATATAAATGGTAGTGGATCAGGACTACAAAGAGATACATTATTAGATACAGCACAAGCTGTTTGGGAATATATTGTTGATGCAAAGAAATACAGTTATGGCGCTCCAGGAACAGCTGCTCCATATCAAAATAGTAGTGTAATAGATTGTAGTAGCTACGTTTCTTGGGTTTTATATGAATATGGATACGAAGAATTTGGACAAACAACATATTATACAGGTACTTATGTTAGTACTGATTGGGCTGCAAAATATGGTTGGGAAGTAATAGATGTTGAGGCAGGAGAAGATTGTACAAGTAAGTTACAACCAGGCGATTTATTAGTAAGACAAACAGCAGATAAAAAACATGGACATATACAAATTATAAAAGAAATTTCACCAAATGGTAATGTAGTTGCATATGATTGTGGAAATGATACTCACTGGGCTAATCAATATAGAAATGGATATACAAGCTGGTCTGCATTTGCAAAAGGAACTGGTGAAATAAATGGTACACTATATGGTGCTGGAAAAATTATTAGAATTGAAGATTCGATAAACAAATTTACAGGTTTCAATGGCTATGAAGATGTTGTAACTCCAATAACAGGTGAAATTATTGAAGCTGGTACAACAGAGATTGAAAATATTGAAACAAATCAAAAAGAAAATGTTGGATTTATTAAAATAAGAGCAATAAATAAATCAGATGTAGAAGCTTATATAAATGAAAATGATGAAAACTATGAAGGATATAAGTATTTTTATGAAGAATATGAAACAGCAGGTATTACAGATTACATTTTATATATAGAAGGATTCGATTTAAGAATTGTTGATCAAAATTTAAGTTTACTTAACGATTCTGCTATTATGGGTAAAACAACAGATGAAAATGGAAATGAAACATCAACAGGTCAAATAGCAAATATGTATACTAGAGAAATATATGATTCTACATTAACTAAAGCAACAAGAGAAAGACTAGAAGAAATACAGGATAAGATGGAACAAGCACTTCCTGTAATCCAGACATCTGATGGAAAGATATTTGTAAAAGCAGGTACAGTTCTTGGAAAAACATATACAGATGTAGGAACACCTACTTCAAGTACAGAAGAAGATTCACAAGAGTTCCCAGCTGATGCAAAAGCAAGACCTGGAATTGCAACTATGGAGAAAAAAACAGATACATCAGAAGATGGTCAAACATATAACTTACCAAACGGAAATTATATTAGACTAATTTTAAGAACTAGTGAAGATGGAGCAAATGGAACTGCTAATAAAGATACTATATTAGAAAATGTTGAAGACTATTTAGAAATAGAAACCGCTTCAAGTTCAAATGAAACCAAGGAAAATGAAGATGAAGATACAAATGAGGAAGATGAAAATGCAGTTGAAGATTTATTAGATAGTCAAATCAAGAATTAAATAATTAAAAATAACCTATTTTGTTAAATAAAATTTAATAGAGTAGGTTATTTTTTATGCAAAGAAATAAATTTGTTAACTATTTCTATTGCTACATATTGAAAAATAATGTAAAATGATAAAAAAGATAGAAAATTGTATTAATAAAACGAAAGAGGATTAATATGTTTTATTCAGAAGATGAAAATAACGAATTACCAGAAGAAAATGTAGAACAAGAATCTGAGCAAAATGAATATCAAGAAGAAGAAACTACACAACAAAATACAAGTATAGCTCAAAATAAAACAAAAGAATTTTTAGACCAACAAATGAGAAAACAGAAAATTTTGCAAAAAATGAGTAATACAAAGGGAATGTCTGTAATTTCTTCAGTGCTAAAGATTATTGGGCCATATTTAGTTCCTATTATTTTAGTAATAGTGGCTATTATTATAATCATTGGTTTGCTAATGTTTATACTTACACTACCAGGAGCTTTAATGGGAAAACTAAATGCAATACTACAAAGCTTTGGCGAAAAAATAGCTGCTTTTTTTGTAGGAGAAGAAAAAGCTACTGTAAAAATGCAGGATGTTATAGATGTTGCAGATTATTTGGAAAGTATGGGATATGATTTATATCAATATGGATTTTTAACTGGAAAAGTAAATTCACCATATTCAAAAGATTTTTTTGAAGAATTAAAAGACAAATTTACTAAAAATAATGATAATGATTCAGATAGTGATTCTTCTAACTCGAATTCAGAAGATAAAGAAGATGATGTTGATTATAAGAAATATTTGAATATGGCAACTAATGCTTATGTAGATGAATATGGAATAGGAAGAACTTCTGATGGGATAACCAATATTGATAGTGATATATTAAAAACGTATTTAATTTCAGATAATTATGTATATACTTGTAAAAACTTTAATAAAAATGTAAAAAAAGCATTTTCTTCATTAGGAACACTACTATCTGGAATATTTGATAGACAAAAGTGGGGTAGTGGACTTTTAGGACTATATGAAGAAAAAGATAGTTTATTGAGAGAAGGAAAAATTGGATTAACTGGTAAACCATATAGAGATGCTTTTTTTAGTAGATATGACATTGAAATAGATGGAGAAACTAAAACTTTAAAAATTACATCTAAAGCAAGTAATGAGCAAACAGATAATAATAATTCTGCCCTTGGATTATTATTTTCTAATTTAGGATTAAGAGATAAAAATATTTCAGGAACAGTAGGAACTTTTACTTATAACTTAGATGGATGGACTGCTAGATACGGGATACCTTTAGAATTTTTATTAGCTGTACATTTGACAAGTATGTCACCGGACTTAGCAATTGATTTGGCAAAGTCCTTTGATACAGAAGTAGTAGTTCTTTTACATGAGACAGAATTCACTATAATAGGTGGTTTTAAAAATAGGAAATTAATACTTTTAGGAAATGACTGCGTAACCTATAAACAATTAAAAGAATATAAAGAGGCTGGGGGATATGGTGCAGTTCTTGCTTATACACCTGCAAATTTCATAAATAGTACTTTTGATAATAACAATTGCACAAGTGGTTGCAAAGAAAAAGCTGTATCAGAATTAGAAGATCCAAAAATACAATCAGGAGAAAAAGAATTTTCAGATGTATGTAGTAATTGTCAAACCTTTATAGACAATACTATGTCAGATTTGAAAATATTATCTTTAGGAAAAAATAAAACTTATTATCCATATATAAGTAAAGTAACTGATCATTGGTTTAGAGATGTTTATTTTGTAGCCCCACTATTAATGTCTGTTGTAAGCAATGATTATGATTATGAGACTTTAACAAAAGAAAGATGGACAAATTATGAAAACACAGTTGATGACGAAGGAAATGTTAAATATACATTATATAAACTTGATAATGATGGTAATTTAACAGATGAAGTATATAATGGTACAACTGAAGATGCTGAAAAAGAAGGAATAAGAGTTGCTAAAAAAGCTGTAACAAAAGTTATTACAGAAGAAGCAGAAGGAAATTATTTAACTAATCCTGGCTTTTGGAGTGCATATGATTTGACTGTACCACCAACAGAATGGATGCCAATAAAGGAATTTATTCAGTTAGTACAAGCTGCATTACATGCTGCAGGAATTGAAATAGACCTTGAAAGTATGTGCAAGAATTTATTAAAAAGTGATTTAGAAGACTTGTGGATGAGTATTGATATGTCACAAATTCCAACACAAATACAAGATGCTCAAAGAACTGAAACAAATGCAACAATCAAAAAAATATTTTCAACTAATAAATATTATCAATATGATGGTACTAAAGACAGAGCCGATAAAATTACAGCAGATAAAGCAAATACAGATAGGTCAAAAGATAACACACCAGAAGACGAGAGAGATCCAAGCTTAATAGGAAATTTCTCAGTAACAAGAGATTCATTAACAGCATTTAATATACTAACCAATATGAATACTTTTGATTCTGATTCAATATATAGAGATTTTAAAGAATTAATAGTAGAGCTTAACTACTTTGATAAAGAAGATTTAACACAAGCACCAACAGATATTGGTGAATGGCTATTACCAGAAACTGGTTCAGCTGGCTGGCCAGTAAAAAGATTTGACAAAAGTACAGATACATATGGTACATTAATTCATTCAACAGTAGATTTAGTAAACTTAAAAGAAAGAGATCAAGCTTTAACACCAATTATTTCTGATACAGGAGATGGAGATTTACCTACTGCACCAGATTTTGATTTAGACATCTTTGGAAAAACAGATACAATACAGTTGGCTGAAGAAAATAATAAAAAATTACCAGAGAAAAATGACCAAGATAATGTAATTAATTTAGATTTGATAAGTCCGATAGCAGGATTGGAAGCCTTATATGCGGCTGATGGTACTGGTAATGGTTCTGGTTTACAAAGAGGTACTTTTTTAGAGACAGCTAAAGCTGTTTGGGAATATATTGTAAACAAAGGAGATTATGTATATAGATTTCCTGGAAAGCCAGCTCCATACCAAGATAGTAATAGAATTGATTGTAGTAGTTATGTTGCATGGGTTTTATATGAGTATGGATATGATGAATTTGGAAGTACTACTGTAAGTACATCTACTTTCACAGATACTGATTGGAATGCAAAATATGGTTGGGAAGAAATAGTAATTGGTAATGATGAAGATTGTAGAAGTAAGTTACAGGCGGGAGATATTCTGGTTAGAGTATCTGAAAGTGGTGACGTTCATCATATGCAAATAATAAAAGAAATTGCGCCAAATGGAGATATAATAACTTATGACTGCGGAAAAGCAACGCACTGGGAAAGTAAATATATTAATGGATTTAGATGGAATGGATTTGCTAGTGGTGCTGATGCACCAGACGCTCCTGGAAAAATTATAAGAATTGAAAATGCTGCAAAACAATTTACTGGATTTGATGGATATGAAAATGTTGTATCACCAATTACAGGTGAAATAATTGAAGCTGGAACAACAAAAATAGAAAATATAGAAACACAAGTTGAGGAAGAAGTTGGATTCGTTAAAATAAGAGCAATAAATAAATCTGATGTAGAAGCTTATATTGATGCAGATAATGATGATTATAGAGGATATAAATATTTTTATGAAGCTTATAATTTGGCTGGAATAACAGATTACATTTTATATATAGAAGGCTTTGACGTTAGAATTGTTGACGAAAACTTAAACTTTACTAATGATGAAGCTCTTATGGGAGAAGTAACAGATGAGAGTGGACATAAATCTTCGACAGGAGAGATCGCAAATTTCTATACAAGAGAGGTTTATGACTCGTCAATTTCTAAAGATACAAGAGAACGACTTGAAAAACGACAAGATGTAATGGAACAAGCAAAACCTTATATCCAGACATCTGATGGTAAATTCTTTGTAAAAGCAGGCACAGTTCTTGGAAAGACATATACAGATGAAGGAACACCAACTTCTGTATCAAGAGATAATGGTTCTCATCAATTTCCAGATGATGCAAAAGTAAGACCTGGTATTTCAAAGATGACTAAGAAAACAGATGTAACAGACGATGGAAAAGAATATAATTTACCAAATGGAAACTATATAAGATTAATCTTAAGAACTAGTGAAGATGGAGCAAATGGAACAGCAAATAAAGATACAATATTAGAAAATGTAGAGGATTATTTGGAAATTGAAAGTTCTGTAACATCAACATCAACCGATGAAAATGAAGATAACGAAGAAGAAAATGATGATGGAAGTGATACAGAGAAATCAGAAGATGAAAATGAAGATCCTTAAAATGAAATAGTAAAAAACTGCTTATAAATGAGTAATTTATAGGCAGTTTTTTTATACAAGGAAAGTACTTTACATTGCATACTATATAAAAGTTTTCGATAAAAATGTACAGAGAAGTTATTACATAAATTTTGCACATGAACAAAGGCTGCGAAATTATCTAAAATTTACTATTGATATAAATAACTAATTGATATAAAATAATTATGGTATAATAGAATGAAACTATATAATGAAGGAGGGGGAAAAATGAATAATTTAGATGAAAAGAAAAATATTCAAAAATCTGAAAGAAGTTCAGAAAATCAACTAAGATCCCTTCCAGATGTGTTTAAAGAGTTAGAGAAAAGTAGAGATGCTCAAATAAAACAGCAATTAGAAGAAAAAAATGGAAAAAAAGCACACAATAAAAAAAGTGTTGGAAAAAAATTAAAAGAAAAAAATAAATCTATACCTAAACAAAAAATAAATGTTATTGAAATATTTAAGGGCAGAGATCCTTTAAGTATTGCAATGTTAACAGTTGTAGCTTTACTTGGTATTACAATGTTTTCAAGTAATTATATATTTGCAAAAGAAGATGAAAGTAATAATGAAAATAAGAAAAAAGAAATAATTGGAACTTTTGAAAAAAATGAAAATATAATCAATATACAACAAATATTAATAGATAATATAAATACTACTGAAAGTAAAGAATTATTAACAACACAAAGAAATATTGATTTTGAAACAGAATATGTTGAAAATTCAAAATTGCCAAAAGACGAACAAAAAGTTAGTAGAGAGGGAGTTCAAGGAATCGAAGAAGTCTCTTTCATTAGAACTTCAACAAATTCAGAAATTGTAAATGATACAATAATTGGTATAAAAACTATTCAAGAGCCAACAACACAAATAATTGATGTAGGAACTAATGAATATTTAGCAGAACAAAAGATACATATAGGAGATTCTTTATATGCAAAGGAAAATGCATCTCTATATAAGGAAATGAATACAAGTTCAGAACTAATAGGAATTATTTTAAAATATTATGATGTACGTTTACTTGATATAGAAGGAGACTGGTGCAAAGTACAAATATTTGATTATGTAGGATATGCAGAAAAGAAATACTTTGTATCTGCTAATATTGAACCAGATATAGTAGAAAAAAATAGAAAACAAAAAATTATTGTAAATGTAAACGAAGATATGAGCATGAATCAAAAAAGTGGACTAACTTTAGATGATTATAAAAAAATATTTTCTAATAATTCAAGAGATACATATAAAATATTTGAACAAAATGCAGAAAATTTTTATAATGCAGAACAGAAATATAATGTAAATGGTTTATTTGTTGCAGCTATTGGTGTTCATGAAAGTGCATGGGGGACATCTACTATTTCACGAAACAAGAATAATTTATTTGGCTATGGTGCTTATGATTCAGATCCATATAATTCATCTGTTAATTTTGATGGATATGCTAGTGGAATAAATACAGTGACTAAAATGTTGTCAAAATATTATTTGAATCCAGCAGGAACGAGTATTTCAGATGATGATGTAGCAGTTGGTAGTTTTTACAATGGTTCAACAGCAAAAGGAGTAAATGTTAGATATGCAAGTGATCCAGATTGGGCAACAAAAGTGTATAATACAATGAAAAGTTTATATGATAAAATTGCACCATAAAGTTTATTTTAATTTTGTTAAATAATAAGTTTTATGAATGAGGAGAAATTGTGAAAAATAATATAAAAAAAATTGTAAAAACTGTTATTATAATTGCAATCATAATATTAGTAATTTTGTGTTATTATTATATTTTAAAAAAGAATAAGGCAATACAAGAATTTTCCGAGCAAGTTGTAGCTAATTTTAATGATAACCAAAGCTCAAATTTCAGAATAAATCAAATTTTGATGTATAGTAGTGCAACTGCAAAAGATAATAGCCAAGATAGTAGTTTGAAAAACTTATCAATTTCACAATATACAGATATAGCAATTTATATAGATAATAAAAGCAAACAGCAAGATTTAACAGAGCGAAATACTGTAAATAAATTATATATTGATAATATAAAGCTAGAAACACCAGATAAAAATGCAAGTTTGAAGTTGAACTATAAATCTTCAAAGCTATTTGGAAAATATTCAGATATAGATACCTTAGATTCTGATAAAATAGACTTCAACATTATTCATTCTAATAGTGAAGTTGTAAACGATAATAATACACCAAAGTATTTTACAGATTGCACAAATCCTATAACATTAGAATTTGTAAATGCAGATATACTTAAAAATTTTGAAGTGTCAGAAGAAAACAAAAGAGTTTCTTTTAATGGAAGTATTTTAAAAGATGCAAATGTTAATTTAAAAAACATTACACCTAAATTAAGTATGGACATTCATATTATAAATAATATGAATGAAGAATATTTTTGTAGATTATATTTGAATATTGTACTTGAAAATTCAGATGGAAATATAAAAGATGGATATATAATAATTTTAAATAATTATGGTAAAAATGACTTTAATTTTATAAAAGTAAATAAATAGAACAAAAGAAAGGGGTGTTTTGTGTAATTTAATTACATAGAATATATATGCAAATAACAATATTGATAATTTTAATTTTTGTAAATGCTTTTTTTGCCGCAGCAGAGATTGCATTTATTTCATTAAATGATGCTAAAATTGAAAAAATGGCGAAAGAAGGAAATAAAAAAGCAAAATCAATTGAAAAAATGTTAAAAAATCCAAGCAAATTTTTAGCAACGATTCAGATTGGAATAACTTTAGCAGGATTTTTGTCAAGTGCTTTTGCAGCTGATACATTTGTTGATAAATTAGCTCCACAATTAAATAATTTAATTCCAAGTTTGAGTATTTCAACATGGCGTGGAATTTCACTTGTTTTAATAACAATTATTTTATCTTATTTCACTTTAATATTTGGAGAATTAGTACCAAAGAGATTAGCAATGAAACACTTTGAAAAAATTTCTTTTGCTTCAATAGGAATCATAAAAGTGATTTCTGTGATAACAGCTCCTTTTGTTAAATTTTTAACATTTTCAACTAACATAGTATCAAAAATATTTGGAGTAACTGAAAATGATGAGAGTACAGTTACTGAAGAAGAAATAAGAATGATGGTTGATGCTGGACAAGAAAAAGGTACTATTCAAAAAGATGAAAAAGAAATGATAAATAATGTCTTTGAACTTAATGATAGAACTGTATCTGAAATAATGACTGATAGAACAAATATGTTTGCAGTAGATGAGAATATGTCAATTGGTGAAGTAATAGAGGAACTTACAGAAGAAAGAGGATATAGTAGAATACCAGTATATGATGAAACAATTGATGAAATAAAAGGTGTTGTTTATCTGAGAGATATTTTATTATCAAATAAAAATAGAAATACAAAAATAAAGTCTTTAATAAAAGATGCCTACTTTGTGCCAGAAACAAAGAGAATAAATGAATTGTTTAAAGAATTTCAAAAGAATAAGAAACAAATTGCTATTGTCGTAGATGAATATGGTGGTACTGCAGGTGTTGTTACAATGGAAGATATATTGGAAGAAATAGTTGGTGAAATATATGATGAATATGATACTCAAACAGAAAAATATGAAAAAATAGATGAAAATACTTTTCTTGTTGATGGTTCAATTTCAATATATGAATTAGAAAAAATATTAGATATAGAGATTCCTGATGGGGATTACGATACGCTTTCTGGATACATTTTAGAAGAGCTTGGTAGAATACCTACAGCAAAGGAAAAACCAGTTATAGAAACAGATAATGCAATATATAAAGTTGAAAAGTTTGAAGATAATAGAATTGTAAGTGTAAAAGTTTGCAAAGTACTAGCTAATGAAAATGATGAAAAATAGAAATAAATTCTATTTTTAGTATTAAAAAAATAAAAAAAGATAAAATGCTGATTAACAACATTTTATCTTTTTTATTTGGAGGCGCCTATCGGAGTCGGACCGATCATCAGAGTTTTGCAGACTCGTGCCTTACCGCTTGGCTAAGGCGCCAAATATGTATTTAAATGTTTATAATAAAAAAATGGAGCGGGAAACGGGGCTCAAACCCGCGACCTTCGCCTTGGCAAGGCGACGCTCTATCAACTGAGCT
>CAKPBB010000006.1 GCA_934140005.1 uncultured Clostridia bacterium | reverse complement strand
TCAAAATATTCTTTAAATATCCACATTGATATTACTCTTTTTACTTCTCCATATTCTTCTCCTCTTTTTAGTTCATTGCTTTCTATTCTTGATGGATACAAAACCATTCTTTTTGGCATTTCTTTATAATCCTTATTTTGTACTTCTATATCTATCATCATGCCTTCTTTTGTTTTGGCTAATATATCTAGTCTAAATTCTTTTCCACCTATGTAACTGCTTGGCATTGTACTTTCTTCTTGTACTTCTCTTATTTCTACTTCTAAATCTAGAAAGGCTTTTATTAATCCCTCTAATAATTTCTTATTTTGCTCTCTTCCAAATAAATACTTGAATATTACATCATTTGTCGGTGTATACATTCCCCATTCTTTTAATTTTTTTATTTTTTCTTCTTTATTTTCGTTAAAATACATATATATTTTGCTTCCCTTCTTCTTTTTATTCTCTAAAACAATTTAAAAGAATACAAAATTATATTTATTTCAAATTATTTTTCAATATATTTATTACTTTATGAATTATCTTTATATTCTATAAAGACTTACCTCCCTTCTTAACTATTTACAAATATTTAAAATTTCATATTTTAGTGCTTTCTTTACTATATTTTATTTTATAATTTTTGATACTTTTATTAATACATCTATAAATTTTTGATTATTTATTGAACAATTGAATTAAAAGAATATGACTTAAATTCATTTTGAAATCAATAATATTTTTGAAATAATAATTTGATTTAAAATCTAATTTGAACATAAATAATTTTGAATCTCAAACTCGTTCTAAAGTGTTTACATAGTAATACGATTTCTACTCATTGTCAATAAAAATCGCTTCATTTTCATAAAGATTCGTTCGACATTTTTCGCATTTCAAAATATATAATTTCATATAAAAATAAAGAACTTCAGCATTTAATTATACTGAAATTCTTTACTTTTTATATTATTTTACCAACCTGATCTCTCTATACATCTTAATCTTGATAATGCTGAAATATTTATTATATTGCAATTTATTTTCCAACTTCTTCAAGCAATTCCTTTAATTGTTGTTCTACTTTACATAACGACAAAATTATGGTATAATTTATTTGGTTGTTACCTTTGTTTTAATTGTTCTCTGCACAAGAACAATTTTTCATATATATTATTATTATGTGAAAGGTGGTCAATATTATGACCAAATTAAAAAGAAACCTTTTGGTTTTTGTAGTAACATTAACTTTATCGATGTTACTTAGCATTACTGCTTTTGCCGAAGAAGTTGTAATCAACAATGAAACCGGCAACTATGCTGTTAGTGATGGAACTGTGTACTGGGAAACTTCTACCAACTATGGTAGTGGAAAACACTTCACTGTCAGTGATAGCAACCCTTATACATCTGTATATGATGGAAAACTTCCAATCCGGGTAAATGGTTATTCAATACTTGATTCCAACGGCATCCCTACTGAAGCAGTGTATGATTCCGAAGCCCAAACTTTTAACATTTCAGCCTCAACATCAAACAATGTGATGCTTCATGTTGCAGAGTCTACCGATACCGGTTTTAGGTTAGGATGGATTAAATTTAACGAATTAGTTTCGTTAAATGAACAGGTCAGCACTGAAAAAACATCCAATGATAAAGTAGATGCAAAAAAAGAGACAAAAAAAGCTGAAACTAAACCTGTTCAAAAAGCTCCTACATATCAGATATCTGATAATGAAACAAATTGGCTAGGAAATTCTGAGAAAAAAGATGCAGAAAAAATCGCTAATACACTTGCTTTAAGTGTAGAAGAAGATCATTCTGCTGGCAAAGATTCTTATATCCTGGCTGATATTTCTGGTAGTATGAAATCATTTCAGTCTGATGTGCTCAAAAAACTTAACGGTGCTCGTGGAAAAAAATATATCTTTGCAGCCTTAATGCAAGAATTTACAGATGGAACAGATATTGCTGATTATGATATTGGCAATGGTACTGATATCGCAAATGCTCTTAACAAGATTCAGCCAAGCAGTACTGACCATATTTACATTCTGAGTGACTTGTGTGATGGAAACATTTTGAATCACATAAAAAAGAACGATGATTTCTACGGAGAAATCACTATCATCTATTATGAGTCGGCGTTCTTTACTCCTCGGGTGTTCATGCATTATCTCAGGAAAAGCTATCCCAATGCAACCATTACTGGTTTCTAACTTTTTTATATGTCAATGTGCAGATTGACATATTTATATAAAGCAAGTGGCATCCTTAAACAGGATGCCACTTTTTCCATTTTATATAAAACTTAGTAGAAAAATATGAAATATACTACTAAACATATTTCAGAAATAAGTATAGTTGGAAGACCTATTGTAAATTTTGCTTTTTTAGTTTTATGTCTGAATGTATACATTCCAGCAACAGTTCCAATTCCACCACCTATTAGTGTAACTATAAATAAAGTTTTTTCCGGTGTTCTCCAATAACCTTTTTTTGCTTTAAATTTATCTATTCCCATTATTAAAAATCCAAATATATTTACTGCAATTAAGTAACATATTGTATATTTTAAATTTACTGGATTACTTATAAATTCTTTTAACATATTTCCTCTTTCTTATCTAAAAATTATTATAATATTTCTTTCTAGCACAAAAATTATTTTATCCAAACAAACTCATTTGATTTGATTCGCTCATTCCTTTTAAACAACCAGCATTTCTTAAAGTTTCTATTGCTACTTTTCCTATTTTTGATTTAATTTGCATATCACTAATAGACATGAATTTACCTTCTCTAGCTGCATTATATAAATTTTCAGCATCTATTGGGCCAAAACCATTTATAGCACTTAATGGTGGTCTCAATCCATCTGGCTCTACAATGAATTTACTATGATGTGATTTATATAAATCTACTGGTAAGAAATCTATTCCTCTTTCATTCATTTCTAAAACTAATTCAAGTACTGGATACATTTCCTTATCTTTATTAGCTGCTAAATTTCCTGCTAAATCAATTTCTTTCATTTTGTTCTTTACAGTTTCAGCACCATGGCACATTGCATCACTATCAAATTGTTTTGCTCTTATTGAAAAATAAGCTGCATAATATGCTTTTGGAATATGAACTTTAAACCAAGCAATTCTAAAAGCCATTGTAACATAAGCTGCTGCATGGGCTTTAGGGAACATGTACTTGATTTTTTCACAAGATTTAATATACCAATCTGGCACATCATGTTCTTTCATAAGTGCAACATATTCAGCCCATTTTTCAGGATCTTTCAAAGCTTTACCTTTACGAACTGTTTCCATTATTTTAAATGCAGGGTTTGGTGGTAAACCTTTATTTATTAAATAAATCATAATATCATCTCTACAACATATAGATTCTGATAGAGTAACAATTCCTTGATTTATTAAGTCTTGAGCATTATTTAACCATACATCAGTACCATGTGACAAACCAGAAATTCTTATTAGTTCGTCAAAAGTTTTCGGTTTAGTATCAACTAACATTCCTCTTACGAATTTAGTACCAAACTCTGGTACACCAAAACTTCCAACTGGTGAATTTATCTGTTCTTCAGTAAGTCCCAATGCTTCTGGTGAACTGAAAATACTCATTGTATCTTTATCATCTAAAGGAATTGTATGTGGATCAATTCCAGTAATATCTTGAAGCATACGAATTATTGTAGGATCATCATGGCCTAGTATATCTAGTTTTAACAAGTTTTGGTCAATAGAGTGATAATCAAAGTGAGTTGTTATAATGTCTGAATTTGGATCATCTGCTGGATGCTGTACAGGAGTAAATTCAAAAATTTCTCTACCTTTTGGTACAACTATAATACCACCAGGGTGCTGTCCAGTTGTTCTTTTTATACCAGTACAACCAACTGCTAGTCTTGAAATCTCTGCACTACTTACTGGTATATGTCTATCTTCATAATAACCTTTTACATATCCATAAGCTGTTTTATCAGCAATGGTACCAACAGTTCCGGCTTTAAAAGTTGTTCCTTTACCAAATATTACTTCTGTATATTTGTGTGCTTTTGCTTGATATTCACCAGAGAAGTTTAAGTCAATATCAGGCTCTTTATCACCATTAAATCCAAGGAAAGTTTCAAAAGGTATATCCATTCCATCTTTTTCTAAAGGATGACCACATTCTGGACATTTTTTATCTGGTAAATCAAAACCATTATGATATCCATAATCTGTAAAATCCGAATATTTACATTTTGGACATCTATAATGTGGCTTTAAAGAATTTACTTCTGTTATACCTGTCATATTAGCAACAAATGATGAACCAACAGATCCTCTTGAACCAACCAAATATCCATCTTCATTTGATTTCCATACTAATTTTTGAGCAATAATATACATTACGGAGAAACCATTTCTTATAATAGAATCTAGTTCCTTATCTAGTCTTGTTTTTACAACTTCTGGAATTGGATCTCCATATAATTCAATAGCTCTATGATATGCTATATCTTTAATTGTTTGCTCACAACCTGGAATATGTGGTGGACATTTTTCAGGTGAAATTGGTTTTATTTTTTCACACATATCTGCAATTAAATTTGTATTCTCTACAACAACTTCATAAGCTTTTTCAGGTCCTAAATAATCAAATTCAGCTAGCATTTCATTAGTTGTTCTTAAATATAAAGGAGCTTGCATATCTGCATCTTCATATTTTTGTCCAGCTTGTAAAATTCTTCTATATATTTCATCTTGTGGATCCATGAAGTGAACATCACAAGTTGCACAAACAGGTTTATTTAATTTTTCTCCTAATGCAACAATTTGTCTATTTATATTTCTAAGGCCCTCATCATTTTGTACAGTGCCTTCTCTTACAAGATATTCATCATTTCCAATAGGCTGTATTTCTAAGTAATCATAATATGAAGCAATAGCTTCTATCTCTTCTTGAGGTTTTTGTGTAAGCACAGCTCTATATAATTCACCAGCCTCACAAGCACTACCTATTATTAAGCCTTCTCTATATTTATTAAGTATTGATTTTAAAATTCTAGGCTTTTTATAAAAATAATTCAAATGCGAATATGACACTAACTTATATAAATTTTTTAATCCAACATAATTTTTAGCTATAATTATAATATGATATGAAGGAAGTTTTCTAAAGTCTGTTTCAAACTTCAAATCAAAATCATCTATTGTTTTTCCATGTTCTTCTTTAGTTTTATCTATCATAACTTTAAAAACTGCAACTAAAGTTTTTACATCATCTAAAGCTCTATGTGCTACATCAACTTGAATATTTAATGAGTCTGCTATTAGCCCTAATTTATATTTCTTCAAATCTGGAAAAATAGCTTTAGCAAGACGAAGTGTATCAATATATGTATTTTCTAATTTATATCCATATTTTTCAAAATTGTATTTTAAATATCCAATATCAAAATCTGCATTATGTGCAACTAAAACAGAATCTCCTATAAAATCAATAATTTTAGGAATTACTTTGTCAATTGTTTCTGCATCTTTTACCATATCATCTGTAATGTGTGTAATTTCTACAACTCTTGGTGGTATTGGCTTTTCCGGATTTACAAAACATTCAAATTCATCTATAACTTCACCATTTTTATATTTTATAATTCCTACTTCAGTAATTTTTTCTGTTTGACAAGAAATACCCGTTGTTTCTAAGTCCAATACACAATATTCACAATCTAAACTTTGTCCTTTTGAATTGAATACACCAGGGTCTTTATCAGGAACAAAGTAACCTTCAACACCATATAAAACTTTGATATCATCACCTGTTTTTTCCAAAAGTTTATGTGCATCTGGAAAAGACTGAACAACACCATGGTCAGTAATTGCAATTGCATTCCAGCCCCAAGAAACAGCTCTTTTTACTAAATCTGCACAAGGAGTTATTGCATCCATTTGGCTCATCTGAGTATGCATGTGCAATTCCACTCTCTTTTTAACAGCATCATCTATTCTCTTTACTTTTTTAGTTCCTTGAGTTTCAATAATAGTATTTGCCATTATGGTTATTTCTTTAGCAAATTGATCATATTTTGCTACACCGTCAACTTTTAATCCTTTTGAACCTTTTATTCTTTTTGAAACACTTTTAAATTTGTCAGCATCTAAGAAAGCCTTACAAGTAATACTGCTTGTGCCATCATATACATTGAACATTAGTATTACTTTTTCACCATTTTTTATTTCTCTTGAATCCATTGAGTCTGCAATTAGTTCACCATCAACTACAACTTTATCTGAATCTACAGAAATATCTTTTATCTTTATTGGATCACCTTTTAAATTCATATTTCTACCAATTATTAAAGGTGTATCTTTTTCTTCTGTTTTCTCTTCAACTTTTGGTTCAACAGGCTTACTCTCATTTGGTGCACTTGCAGAAGCTTGTACAGCAGTATTCTGTTTTTCTGCCATTTCTCTCTTTTCTTCTTTTTTCTTTTCTCTAGCTTCTTTTGCTTCTTGGTCAGCTTGTACTTTTAAGAATTTTAAAGCTTCTTCTTCTTCTCTTTTTCGTTTTTGCTCTAATATTTCTTCATAATTATCTGCTAAATTTTCTTCAAATTTTACAAGATAATTTTCATTATATATATTTGATAATAAATGTTCTAAACCTTTGTCAAACTTTTTAGCAAGTAAAAAATCAGCTCCTTTTAGAGCTAATTTTACAGAAATATTTTTACCAGAAACATCAAGTTTGCTTCCTGTTAATATTGCCTTGCTAAAAGGTTCCTTCTTAGTAACATAGTTTATTACAGTAGACCATTGTTTTTCTACATCTTGCTCAATCTGTATATCTTTATAATGTATATCAATTAAAGCTTTGTCTACATGAAATCTTTTGATTAAATAATTTTCAAAATCTTCCATTTCATTTATATGTATTTGGTTTGCAGAAGAAACTTCAACTTGCAATTTATTTGTCTTTTTATATAAATTTATATTCTCTATTTGCGCATCTAATAGAGGATTATCATTTTGATAATCTACAAATACGTCTTTTATATATTTTTGCATTACCTTATTATCCTTTATCCAAATTTACTATATTAGTTTTCTTCAGTATTTATCCTAATTTGCTCTTGTACAATTTTTTTAACTTTTTCGTATTCTTCTTTTACATTTCTTACACTTTCAATATTTATAGCAGATGTTATTAGAATTGCATTTTCTGGATATATTCTTATATCTCCAACTTTGAATAATTTTTGAGAGAAATCTTCAAAATATCCCATATCTTTAATATCTTTGTATAGCAAAATCTTTTCTTTTCCATTTGAATTATATACTATCTTTTTCTCATAAAAAGTGCAAGTAGTAGTTTGTATTTTCTTCTTTTTCAATTTCAAACCACCAATTATTGCTGCGATAAAAACAATTAAAAATCCAAAGAATATTGCTACTTTTTGTGTTGAAAGTAAAGCAAATAATAATAGAATTCCAAAAAGTATATATTCTCCCCATTTCCAGATTTCATATCCAGGAACAAAAGTTGATTTTAATTGATATAATTGCTTTGTATCCATTTCAAGTTCTTCTTCTTTTTTATACTTTTCATAACATTTATTGCAAATATCTCCATCTCTTTTTAGTTCAGCACCACAAATCTTACACTTCATATTTCTTCTCCTCTACAATATTCTTCCTACATCATTAAATGCTATATACATTGATAGCAAAATTAAAAATGAAAAACCTAATAATTGTATTTTTGCTTCCGTTTCTCTTTCAAAAGGCTTTTTTCTAATAGCCTCTATTATTATAAAAAGTAATCTACCACCATCCAAACCAGGAATTGGTAATAAATTTGTTACTCCAAGTGATATTGAAATAACAGCTAATAAATAATAAAACTCATATAATCCATCTGTTTTAACAATCATTTCCGAAATTCCAATAGGTCCCACCATTTCATCAGCTTTAACATTTCCTTTAAATAAAGATAAAACACTTTCTCCTAGCATTTCAGCAAAATATGTTGTTTTCCAAAAAGCATAATAAACTTGATTTTTGAAATTTTTATCAGCTTTTTTCATATAAATACCAAGCTTATAAGTAGTTGTGTTATTTTCTTCATTAATTATTTTTTGAACTGGTATTGATAAATCTAGAATTTGTCCATTACGTTCAACTTTTACCTTAACATTTTCTGTATTTGAACTAGCAATTTGAGCATCTATTTGTGATTTTAATCTAATCTTTTTTCCATTGATTTCTTTTATTGTATCACCAACTTGAAGCATTGATAATTCATTTCCATAGCTAGTATCAATTCTATCAATAGTTGTAGAAACATTTGCTACCGAACATTGTAATATAAAATATACTAAAAATCCAAATACAATATTTACTACTATTCCAGCAATGGTTATAGCAAATCTTTTGGATTTGCTACTATCTAAAAATGAAATTTCATTATTGTTTAATTGTACATTTTTGTTTTCTAAATCATCTTCATACATATCTACAAAACCACCAAGTGGTATTGCTCTTATTGAATAATTCGTTCCTTTACTTGCTTTTGAAAAAATCTTCGGTCCAAATCCAATAGAAAATTCTCTAACAGCAACATTACATTTTTTTGCTACTAAAAAATGTGCCCCCTCATGTATGAAAACTAAGAATCCTAGTAAAAAAATTATTTTTAAAGTGCCAATTATAAAAACCAAAGTTTCCTCCTAAATATATATTAGTTTTATTATATATTATTTTTTATACCTTGGTGTCGCAATCTTCTATTTTTATAATTATATGAAGATTGCTCCATTCGCACTCACTTTCGTTCGTTTGGTCGCTTACGCGGTATTTCAAAATAATATATAATAAAACTTTAATCAATATATTTTATAGTAATATTATAAATATAAAATATGCATATGGAGCTGCAAATATAACACTATCAATTCTATCAATCATTCCACCATGTCCTGGGAAAATCTCGCTAAAATCTTTAACATCAAATTGTCTTTTTATTGTTGATGCTGCAAAATCTCCAATTTGTCCAATAATACTTAATACAAATGCAATTATTGCAATTGTTAAATATGAATAAACTTCAACATGTAATACTTTATTTAATATGAATGTATATATTAAACATGATAAAATTGCTCCAATAGTTCCTGCTATGCAACCTTCAATAGTTTTATTTGGACTAACTTTACTAAATTTATGTTTTCCAAAATGTTTGCCCACTAGATATGCCATAATATCTGTTCCCCAACTACTAAGTAATAGATACCAAATTAAAAATTTTCCATTTTGCATATCAATTTTTCCAGTATTTCCATATAAAACAGGAATAAATACTGTAAAACCTATTATATATAAAATTCCTGTAAAGCTAATTGCAACATCTTTAAAATTTATTTTCATGTCTGTAATTATTATGTGCAAGAATAGTAATAGCAAAATAGTTGGAATTCCTATTATTATAGCTCCTATATAATACTCAATTGGTATAATATGTATAAAGGCAATTAATATACATAAAACATATCCAATCCATGAAATTGCTTTATATTCTTTTTTTACACAATTATCATATTCATAAAATGCCATTGTTGCAACAATAGCCATTGCTATATCAATAATATATTTGTTTCCAAATACTAATCCTAAAAAAACTATAGGTAAGCCTATTACAGCTGTTAATATTCTTTTTATATTCATAAAATTTCTTCCTTTGCTTTTATTTTCCAATTCTTCTATGCCTATTTTGATAAGTTTGTATTACATTATCTAAATCTTTTTCAGAAAAGTCAGGCCAATATTTTTCTAAAAATAAATATTCTGAATATACACTTTGCCAAGTTAAAAAGCCACTACTTCTTATTTCTCCACTTGTTCTAACTACAATATCTGGATCTGGAAATTCACTGGTATATAGATTTTCCGTAATTGTATTTTCTGTAATATCTTCAATTTTTAATTCATTATTTTTTACTTTTAATGCAATTTTTTTAACAGCATTAGTAATTTCATTTCTTCCACCATAATTCAAAGCAACTATAAAAGTTGTTCCTGTATTATTCTTTGTTCTTGCAATTGCATTTGCTATACTTTGTTGTAAATCTTTTGACAAAGCTGACATATCACCAATAACTTTTATACGAATATTCTCTGTATTTGCTCTTTTACTATAACTATCTAAGTAACTTTTTAAAAGTTGCATTAAAGCATCAACTTCATCTTTACTTCTTTTCCAGTTTTCTGTTGAAAAAGCATAAACAGTTACATATTCAACACCAATTTTATTAGCATATCTTATAATGTTCTCTAAAGTTTCTGCGCCTTTTTTATGACCTAGTTGTACTGGTAATTTTCTTTCTTTTGCCCATCTTCTATTACCATCCATTATAATAGCAATATGTCTAGGTTTATTTTCTTCTTCCATTATATTCTCCAATTATACATTTAAAATTTCTTTTTCTTTATTTGCTAATATTTTATCTATTTCAGCAACATATTTATCTGTTAATTTTTGAATTTCATCTTCTTTTGATGCTTTTTCATCTTCAGTAATCTCAGAATTTTTTTGTTTTGCTTTTACATCTTCCATTCCATCTCTACGAATTGACCTAACAGCAACTTTAGCTTCTTCAGCAATTTTTCTAATTTCTTTTACTAAATCTTTTCTTCTTTCTTCTGTTAATTCTGGGAAGTTTAATCTAATAACTTTTCCATCATTGTTAGGGTTTAATCCAATATCAGAAGCAAGTATTGCTTTTTCAATTTCTTTTAGTATACTTGCATCCCAAGGTTGAATAACTATCATTCTAGCTTCTGGAACTGATATTCCAGCTACTTGATTTATTGGTGTTGTAACACCATAATATTCTACTGAAATTTTATTTAATATTGCTGGATTTGCTCTTCCTGCTCTAATTTCTGATAAATTTTCTTCAAAAACACTAACTGTTTTTTTCATTCTTTCTTCTAATTCGTTCATAAAAAACCTCTTTCTATCTGTTTATATTTATTTTACAATTGTTCCTATTTTTTCGCCTTTAACAGCTCTTACAATATTTTCTGGATCACTTATTGCAAAAACTAATAATGGAATATTATTATCTTTGCATAAAGCCGTTGCAGTTGAATCCATAACTTTTAAATCTTGTGCAAGGACATCTTTATAAGATATTTCATCATATTTAACTGCTGTTTTATCAATTTTTGGATCTGCAGAATATACACCATCAATTGTTTTCGCAAGTAATATAACTTCTGACTCTGTTTCTGCTGCTCTTAAAGCTGCTGCTGTGTCTGTTGAGAAAAATGGATGCCCTGTACCGCAAGCAAATATTACAACTCTTCCTTTGTTCAAATGCTTTTCTGCTTTTCTTTTAATATATGGTTCTGCAATTTCTCTCATTTCAATAGCAGTTTGTAATCTTGTATAAACTCCTCTTGCTTCTAGAGCATCTTGAAGTGCTAAACCATTCATTGCAGTTGCAAGCATTCCCATATAATCAGCTGTTGATCTATCTGCCATTTTTTTACCATTTTTTAGGCCTCTCCAAAAATTTCCCCCACCAACTACAATTGATACTTGAACTCCCATTTCTAAAATTTCTTTAACTTTATCACATATATTACCAATTATTTCTGGGTCAATTCCTGTTCCAGCTTCTCCTGCTAGAGCCTCTCCACTTAATTTTAGTAAAACTCTTTTATAAGCTACCACGACTATTCTCTCCTTTTATTTTATTATCACGCATATTTTATCATATAATCTAAAAATTTTGCAGTATTTTTTATAAATTTCTTAAGATTTTTTTAATAAATTTTATAAATTATTATTTTTATTATATTATAAACTAAAAATTTATTTATAATAATCCATTTTCAATATCTGATACTAATTTTTCCTTATTTTCTTCAGGTATCAATCTAATATTTTTTATATCTTCTCTTTTTACTATTGTTGGTATATATTCTCCTCTATCAGCATATCTTGGATCATTTGAAAATTCTGGACCTCTTCCTGTTCCAAATTCGCCTGAAATATAATCACACAAATATACATATTCCTCTAAATTTCCATCTGGTGTTATTCTTGTATATAATTTCTTTGTTGCTTTTACCACAATTCCTAATTCTTCTAAAATTTCTCTTTCAACACATTGCTCAATTGTTTCATTTCCTTCTAGTCCACCTCCTGGAAAAACATAATATTCTCCATAAGGTTTATTTGGATTTTCTGAAGGCTTTACATTTAATCTATGCATAAAAGCATATCCACCATTTATTTTTACAAGACCTGCTCCTCTTATTCTTTTCATAACACACATTCCTTTCTACTTATATTTAATTCAAAATAATTCTTTATATACTTTAAAAGGAGTATATTTTCTATACTCCTTTCTAACTCTATTTTGTTATTTCTAATATTTTGAATTTTAATACACCAGCTGGTGCTTGAACATCAACAATTTCATTTTTCTTTCTTCCTAGTAATGCTTGACCAATTGGTGACTCATTTGAAATTTTGTTTTGAGCTAAATCAACCTCTGTTGAACCAACTATTGTATACTCGATTTCTTCGTCAAATTCCATATCTAAAACTTTAACAATATTTCCAACTTGAACAACTTCTGTATCAATTTCTGATTCATCAATTACTCTAGCATATTTTATTTTTTCTTCTAGTTCTGCAATTTTATTTTCATTTGCAGCTTGTGCATTTTTTGCTTCATCATATTCTGAATTTTCTGATAAATCTCCAAATCCTAAAGCAACTTTTATTCTTTCTGCTATTGCATATCTTTCTGTTGTTTTTAAATAATCTAATTCTTTTTCTAATTTATCGTATCCTTCTTGTGTTAATAAAAATTCTTTTTCTCCCATATTATAAGTCCCCTTTCATTTGTTACTTACATTGTATTCTATAATACTGTTTATTTTCTAATTTGTCAAGATTTACAGCAATAAAAATTTCAGTTATAAATAAGAATAAATATATGTTTTTCATACCTTGGTGTCGCAATCTTACTTTTTTATAATATATGAAGATTGCTCCATTCGCACTCACTTTGTTCGTTTGGTCGCTTACGCGGTATTTCAAAACAATATATTTATTCTAAAAATTTAATTTGTCAGTAGTTTTTTTCTTCTTTTGAACTCTTGATTCTTTATTTTGCCTCTTATTCCAATTAAATAATGCAATTCTACATTATCATCTAAAATTTGCTTCAACACATTATTAAAATTCGTTTTTTTATAAATTAAACTTTCATATATCAAATTACTTGAAAATTTTTGAAATGGAATAACATATTTAAAATAGTTAGTTGGCAAATGTATGTGATAACCATTTACAATAATTCCATTAAAGCTTCTATTCTCTATTGCAATTTCTTGTTCAAAATTTATGATTATTGCATTTTTGCTAATTGAAAATTTATTTAATGCCTCTTCTGCAAAATTAAAATTTAATACAATACCAGCATTTTTCAAACTCTTTCTTTCATTATATGTTACATTTAATTCTATACCATATTCATTATACAAATTTTCTTCCAATTTCTTAAATTTCAACGGTTCTTTGGTAATCAATTCTATCTTCTTATATTTACAAGCTAATTTTATAATCCAACCTGCTATCTTTTCATCTATTTCATTAGTAAGAATTGCAATTTCCTGTTCTGAAATATTTTCCTCTGTTTGTTTTTCAATATATGCTAAAATGTGTTCAACTAAATAAGAAAATAACCATTTACCATCTAAAATATCCTTATTTTTTTCATTCAAAAAATCTTTCAATGTATCATTATTTTCCAATTTCTTTGATAAGCAAACTGTTTTACTATTCATTTGTAAAAGTTTCTGTTCTAATTTTTTAAAACTTCTACTATCTAGTTTAGGCAATAACACAACAGTCTTATCTTCTAAACTTGTAGAAATTACCTTTCTAAAAATTTTATAATACATTAGTCGTACCTTATTAACAATTTTCCAATATTTTCTTAAACTATAAAAAGAAAGTTCTTCTTCATTTTCTAAAAAATCAATATAAACCATAATTTTTCCTCACTTTATAATTTATATATGTTTATATTTTCTTTTTAGAACAAAAAAGACTGCTTAAAATATTTTTAAACAGTCCAATAATATTTAATCTTAATATTTAAAATTTCTAATGTATTAAAGATTTTCTATAACACCAGTTTCTATCTAGTCCACCCATCATTTCATCATTTTTTCCATCAAGCCATTGCCAAATATCATATTTTCCTTTATATGAAGTTTGCATTAGTGATGTATATTGTGCTACCCATACAGAATAATTATTTTCTATTCTACTCATATCAAACTTTGATTCTAGCCAATATTTGCTAGAATAAAGCCCTGCTTTGTATCCTGAAGAAGATATCTTTTTCAAAAAAGTTAAAGCCATTTCTGTTAAAGTTCCTTTGTCTATGGTATGTTGTGGATAACCATCAGTTTCATTTTCTATATCATAGTATATTGGTAAATCTAGTTTTTTATTATTTAACCACTTCAAGCAATTTAAAGCTTCTTTTTCTGAATCTTCTACATTCATAGCATAACTATATAAGTATACTCCTACTTTTATTCCATATTTTTTACATTCAGAATAATTATATTCAAAATAGTCATCTTTTTGATTTGAGTTTTGTCCATAACCAATCCTTATAATTGCAAATTCAATTCCTTTATTTTTCAATGTTTGCCAATCTATTTTTCCATTGTGTCTTGATACATCAACACCAGCATATTTTGAAAAAGAAATTTCAATTTTTCTACTTCTAGAACTAATTACTTTTCCCCATCTTGATATTACACTTACTTCAACTGTATAAGTTCCTTCTGAAAATTTTGATAAATCTATCTGATAACCATAACCTGGAGTTGGATTTTTAGATTTACCTCCATAATCTGCTGAATTTACATCACTTCTATACCATCTATTAGGAGAATATTTTTTTCCATTTATTTTTATTTCTACAGTATCCTTAGCATCTGTTGATAAAGTCCAACCAGCAACTAAAAGTGTCTTATTACTTGTTGTATATAGTTGTAAATTTATTGGATAATCAATATCGACATATCCATTAAACTTTTCTCTTTCTATAATAAATCTTCTTTCAATTATAGATATTGTTTTACCTGTACTTGATATCTGTTTTACTGTAACTGTATGTGTTCCTTCTGGCAAATTAACAATATCTAAAGTTGTATCATATCCTGCTTTTGGTGTTGTAGATGTTCCACCATATTCTCCTGATATTTTATCTACATCTGATCTTGAAAAACGTTTTGCACTTTTAACTTGAACTACGCCATCTATTGATATTTCTACTCTTGCATTTTTGTCATTTGATATTGCCCAACCTCTTACTCGTAAAGTTTCTTTTGTTGGTACAATTATTTTTTCTTTTTCAGTAACTGTATCTAGCCATTCATTTCCTTTATATTCTACTTCTTTTATTGAAAATTTTGCTTCAACTTTTGAAATAACGTTATTGTCTTTATCTATTTGTTCTACTTTTAAAGTATAATTTCCAACTGATAAAGATGATATATCAATTCTATTTGAATATCCTGCTTTTGGTGTTGTAGCAGTTCCACCATATTCCCCTGATATTTTATCTACATCTGGTCTTTGTGTTCTAGTCATTTCTGATACATATAATTTATCATTTATATATACTCTTACTTTTGCATTTTTATCATTTGATATTGCCCAGCCTACTACACTTATTGTTTTTTGAGTAGGTGTATAATATGTAGGATTATTTTGTATTGTATCTAACCACATTGTTCCTTTAGCAGTTTCTTTTGCTATGTAAAAATTTTTTTCAACACTAGATAATACCTTATTTTCACCACTTACTTGTTCAACTCTTAATGTATATTTTCCAGCTGGTAAAGATGATATATCTATTCTATTTGAATATCCCGCTTTTGATGTTGTATTTGTTCCACCATACTCCCCTGATATTTTATCTACATCTGGTCTCTGTGTTCTAGTCATTTTTGATATATATAACTTATTATTTATATATACTTTTACTTTTGCATTTATATCATTTGATATTGCCCAACCAACAACACTTATTGTACTTTGAGTTGGTACATAATAAGTTGGATTATTTTGTATCGTGTCTAACCACATTCTACCTCTAGCATTTTCTCTTTTTATATAAAAAGTCTTTTCAACACTAGATAATACCTTATTTTCACTACTTACTTGTTCAACTTTTAATGTGTATTTACCATTTGCTAATGATGATATATCTATTCTATTTGAATACCCTGCTTTTTGGGTTGTTGCTGTTCCACCATACTCCCCTGATATTTTATCTACATCTGGTCTTTGCGTTCTAGTCATTTCTGATATATATAATTTATTATTTATATATACTCTTACTTTTGCATTTTTATCATTTGATATTGCCCAGCCTACTACACTTATTTGCTTTTGCATTGGCACATAATAGGTTGGATTATCTTGAATTGTATCTAACCACATTCTACCTTTTTTGTTTGCAGATTGTACATTAGTTAAATTACTATTTGAATTATTACTTACATTTAAAGATTCTTTATTTGTTATATTATTGTTTACTGTGTTATTCTTTTTTTCTTCTTTCGTAACATTATTATTTGTATTTGAAGTATTCATATCTTTAGTTGTATTGCTACTATTAGAATTATTTTTTTCTACATTGTTGCTTACATTATTCTTTACAGAATTTTCTGAATTATTTTTAGTACTATTAGTAGTATTATTTGTTATTGTATTTGACAAAATTGTATTATTTGCTACATTAGCATTTACACTATTTTCAATAGTCATCTCTTTTTCTGTAACATTAGCATTTGTATTTTTTGTAACCGTTTTGTCTTCTATAGTATTTTCCTCAAGTTTTGAAAAATTTTGTATTTCATTAGTAGCATAAACCATATTAAAATATGGTACTAAAATTAAAAATATTAGTATACTTGATATAATAATCTTTATTCTTCTCATAATTTTCTCCCCCTTCACATTATATCTTATATAAATTCAATTTGTAATGTTAATACTTTACAATAATATATAACCAATAACTAATAATTTAGTTACACATTTTTTCAAAAATGACAATATAAAAGCAGAATTATCAAAAATTAAAAAAATTGATATTTCTGCTTTTTATTTAATATGTAAACCATAATCCTTCATCTTTTAGTTTTTGTATCATTTCTGTATGTTCTTCATAAGTTTTTGTAAAATATACTTTTCCATTTTTATCTGCTACAAAGTATAAATTATCACTTTCTGTAGGATTTAAAGCAGCTTTTATTGCAGAAACACTTGGATTGCATATTGGTCCAATTGGAATTTTTCCATTCATTTGAGGCCCTCTTGTATTATATGGACTATATGTTTTTATTTCATTTGTAGTTAGATTTCTATCTCCCATATCGACTTTAAATGCATAATATGTTGTAACATCACTGCCTAAACTCATATTTTGATTTAATCTGTTAAAAAATACACCAACTATCTCAGCTCTATCCGAATCAGACTTTCCTTCTAATTCAGCCATTGAAGCAAGTGTTAGCATTTGATGAATTGTATAATTTTTTTGTTCTATTTGCTCTTTTAAACTTGTTAGCTTCTTGTCCATATAATTTAAAATAATATTAAATATCGTTTTTACAGAAACATCATCATTTTCAAAAGTATATGTATCTGGTAATAAATAGCCTTCAAGTGGATAATAAATTTGTTCATCTTTTATTTCATCTGTTAAAAACCAATATTTTTCTATTAAAGAATCAATGTATTCTTCATTTTTTAATAAATTGAAAACATCTTCTTCAGTATTATTAGTTTTATCAGCAATTTTTTTAGCTATCCATCTCATATTTTTTCCTTCGATGAATGTAATCTTTACCTCATCACTTGCAATATCACCATTTTGTATATGAGAAATTATTGTAGGTACATCTTCATTTCTTTTTAATTCATATTTTCCAGCTTGTAAATTTGATATTCCATTTATTCTAATATAAATATTTACTGCTAAAGCATTCTTTATTAAACCTTTATTATATAATATTTTTGTTATATCAGTAGTTGATGTTTTTTCTGGAATAGTGATTCTTACAGTTCCTTCCTTAGAATTTTTTGAAATAGCCTTCAAACTATTTTTATACCATACTGTAAAACTTGAAATTGCTACTATTGTTAATACTATAAGAATTCCTATAACTATAAATATTATTTTTTTCTTAGACTTATTCATTTTTACAATTTACCCTCTCCTAATTCTTTATATTCTCATTATTTCTATTGCTCTATTAACAAATCTGCTATATTTTCTATTTTTGATTTTTCAATATTTTCACTATTATAAATAATACCTAATTTTAATCCAGACTCTTTTAATTTTGGCTTTAACTCAATTAAAAATCTATTAAAACTATTCCAATCATCTATTTTTTCAAATTTTATGAATACCCCTTGAAATTGATATTGCATTAAATATTGATAAATATTATTAATAACAGTATTTCTTTGAGTATAGGTTAATAAATTTTCTGAAACATTTGCCAAATTTGTAACTATTGGCCAAACTTGTACATTGTTTTCATTTGTCCAACTAGTAAATTTATTAAAACTATCTGTTTTACTATTTGTTTTATCAATAATTTTTTGTTCTTTATCAAGTGTAAAATATGTTGGTGAAATGATATTTTGCTTGTCATTGCTTAATTCGGCTGAGTTATAGTTTTTTTCTGAAATATTACTTAAATAATTAAATTCTGTTTTTTTCTCAATCATCTTTTCTCTAATCATCTCTGCATCTGAGATTTTCTTTTCTTTTATATAGCCAATATTTCCATTTTCAGTTCTTACTTTCTTAAAATTTTTTTCAGTACCCAAAATCATTACATATTCGCTCATATTGAGCTTTTCTATTTTTTTAGAGAAAGTACTTGCTTTTTCATATACATTTGCTTTTTTTAATGTAATTGATCTTTTCTTTTCTTCTTTTGTAGAATCTAAAATAACTCTATTATATTCAGAAGAGTATTCTACATCAACATCATATATAATTCCCATATCTGATAATGGTAAATAAACTGTGTTTTCTTTTTCAGTTAAACAACCTTTTAACTCTACATTACTATCATTTAAAACCATAAAAGCCTCATTAACTTTTAATAAAGCAATATGTGTATTATATGTAGTAATCAATTCTTTTTCTGCTTCATTATAATATAATGTATCATCAAACAAATTAACAATATCCTCTTTTGACATATATATTTCATCATTATCTACATACATATCTTTCTTCAATTCAGTTAATTGGTTATTTAAAAGTAAAGATACCTTTTCTGGTACTTTATGCTTATTCGAATTTTCCAAAACTGTACTAATAATTATTATTAAAATAAATACTATAACGCCTAATAAAGCTATTCTTCTTCTTTTTGCAAATTTACTTATATTTTTTCTTTTCATTTGTCTTCAATCTCCATATACATAGTTTAGAATTAAAATATCACAAAACCTTTAATAAGTAAATAATATAAGAAAAAATTGTATATTTTTTTATAAACTCCTTTATTTTTCGCTAAATTTATATTATAATGTAATTGTATGTTTATATTTGTGAAGAAATGGAGGAATTTACTATGTGGCAAATTTGGTTAGTTCTTGCAGTATTTTTCTTAGCATTAGAAATTGTAACTACTGGTTTTTTAGTATTCTGGTTTTCAATAGGTGCACTAATTGCAATGTGTTCAAGCTTTTTTATTGAAAACACTATAATTCAAACAACTATATTTCTAATTTCATCAACAATTCTTTTATTTGCAACTAAATCCTTTGTGCAAAAAGTTACCAAAAAAGATATGAATATTCAAACAAATGTATATTCAATTCAAAATAAAATTGGTAAAGTAACTTTAGACATAAACCCTATTGAAGGTAAAGGTCAAATAAAAGTAAATGGTGAAGTTTGGTCAGCCAAATCTTCAAATGATATTCCTATTCCAAAAGATACAGAAGTGTTGGTAGAAAAAATTGATGGTGTAAAAGCTATCGTTAGACCTTTATAATTATGTTTTAAAAATTAAAATTATATATATTAGGAGGAAATTATGGGATTTATATTAGTTTTACTTATTCTTATTATTTTTATCGCATCACAAACAATTAAAATCGTTAGACAATCTGAAGTATACATTATTGAAAGATTAGGTAGATTTCACAAAGTAGCAGAAGCTGGTCTTACTGTTATTGTACCTTTTATCGACAAAGTTCGTTCTGTTGTTAGTTTAAAACAACAAACAATGGATATTCCACCACAAGGTGTTATTACTGCTGATAATGTTACAATTACTATTGATACAGTTGTATTCTACAAAATAACAGATCCAGCAAAGGCTGTTTATGAAATTCAAAGTTTAAAAAAAGGTATTGAATACTTAGCAATCACAACAATTCGTGATATTGTTGGTAAAATGGAATTAGATGAAACATTTAGTTCAAGAGATTTAATAAATGATAAGTTAAGAGCTATTCTTGACGAAGCAACTGATGCATGGGGATGTAAAATTGATCGTGTAGAAATTAAAGATATCACACCACCAGCTGATATACGTGATGCAATGGAAAAACAAATGAATGCTGAAAGAAATAAAAGAGCTTTAGTTCTTCAAGCTGAAGGTGAAAGACAATCTGCAATTACACTTGCCGAAGGTAGAAAGCAAGCTGCAATATTAGACGCAGAAGCAGATAGAGAATCTCGTATTAAGAGAGCTGCCGGTGAAGCTGAAGCTATTCGTGAAGTTGCAAATGCTAAAGCAAAAGAAATTCAAATGGTATATGATGCTATAAAACAAGCAGATCCAGATGAAAAACTAGTTCAAATCAAATCTTTGGAAGCTTTAAAAGAAGTAGCTAAAGGTGATGCAAATAAAATATTTATTCCTTTCGAAGCAACTTCAGCTTTAAGTTCACTTGGAGCTGTAAAAGAAATATTTAATGATAATGAAAAAAAATCTAACAAATAATTTAATAGGTAAAATAAACCGTGAGCTTAAAACTCACGGTTTGTTTGATTATGAAGAACTATTTATTTAGTTCTTTTTTAATGATTGTGAATATGTTTCCACCATCAATTGAAAGTTGAATCATATTCTCTTTAGTCTCATAAGAATATACTTCTGAAAGATTAATTATTAATTTTACTTCTTCAAATCTTAAAACTAGTTCATAGCAATCATTAATACAATAATCCATTAATTTAGAACTTGATTTAAAAGAAATAGGTCCTTCTAGTTGTACATCTAATTGACTTTTAGTAACCTTTAAAACTTCTAGGCTTTCCTCTAAATTTTCAACTATTCCATTCATATTCTTTCCCCTCCTAAGATGTATTAAAACACTTTTTCTATAAAAAATCCAGACAGAATACTAGCGGTTTTTAGAAAAAATATTACATTTCTATTACAATTCTTAGTATGTTGTTTTTTATGGTATAATAGAAGCAAATTGATTAACAAAGAAGAAACATTTTTCGAAGCATCTTTGTCAATCTTTCTATCAACAATTATAAACGATTTTTTATCTGTTGTCAAAACTAATTACATTTTTTTGCATCTTTTTTTGTCAACATTGATTTCATTACATTTTGAAAACAACATACTTTTACAATATTTTTAACTTTATAATAGTCAATTCAATTAATTATAAAATTATACAGATTAAGCCTCCACTTCCCTCATTTACAATTCTTTCTAAAGTTTCTCTTAGTTTATTTTGTGCCTCTTCTGGCATTTTAGCAAGTTTATTTTGCAATCCCTCATTTACTAATTCATGTAAATTCTTTCCAAAAATATTTGATTCCCATATTTTTTTAGGATCATTTTCAAATTCAGACAATAAATATTTTACTAAATCTTCAGACTGTTTTTCACTTCCAACAATTGGAGAAACTTCAGTTTCTGTACAAATTTTCATCATATGAATTGATGGTGCTTTCGCTTTCAATTTTACTCCAAATCTTTGTCCTTGTTTTACAATTTCAGGTTCTTCCAATATTAAATCATCTATTCCTGGTGAAACTATACCGTATCCTCTTTCATTTACTTCGTGTAATGCATAAGATAATTTATCATATTCTTTTTTAATATGGGCAAATTCAGTCATACTAGCAAATAATTCACCTTCATTCCTAATCTGCATACCAGTCAAATTTGTTATCATTTCGTAAAATAAGCTTTCTTCCAGTTCAGCATTTAAACTAACAATACCATTTCCAAGATTTGCTTCTTGTAAACTAACTTTCTTTATATATTCACATTTTTCCATTGATTGATAAGTATTTTGTAGGTCTTTTATTTTGCTTACCTTTCCAAAAGTGTCTTTAACAACATTAAATAAAGTTTGCTTAAGTTCACTATCTGTACTTAAACCACTTATCCATCTTGGATAGCTTATTTGAACTCTTTCAATTGAAAATTCATATAATAGTTGAGAAAAAATAGAATTAATATCTTCTAAATTTAGTTCCAGACAATTTACTGGTATAACAGTCGTTTCATATTTTTTTGATAAATCCTGTGCAAGCTCAATACTATACATATCTTTTGGATTTTGACAATTAAGTAGTATTATAAAAGGTTTATTATAGGCTTTTAATTCTCCTATTACTCTATTTTCAGCTTCTAAATATTCATTTCTAGGAATATCTGTTATACTTCCATCTGTTGTCACAACAATTCCTACTGTTGAATGTTCTGTAATAACCTTTTTTGTGCCAAGTTCAGCTGCTGTTTCAAATGGTATTTCTTCTTCTGACCACGGTGTTTTTACCATTCTAGGCATATTATCTTCTAAATATCCAAGTGCTGGATTTACTAAATATCCAACACAATCAACTAGTCTGGCTTTCATTTTAATATTTTGTTCTAATACTATCTCAACAGCTTCATTTGGTATAAACTTTGGTTCTGTTGTCATTATAGTTTTACCACTTGCACTCTGTGGTAATTCATCAATTGCCCTTTCTTTTTTATAGCTATCTTCAATATTTGGAAGAACTAACAATTCCATAAATCTTTTAATAAATGTTGATTTTCCAGTTCTTACTGGTCCTACTACTCCTATATAGATATCTCCTTGAGTTCTTTTAGCGATATCTTGATATATTTCGTAATTTTCCATAAAAAATACCCCCTGTTTACTTTGTACATCTTTTAATTAAATGTATTCAAGGGGTAATTTTTTATGACTTATAATATTAAATTTTTAATTTACTCTAACAAATAACAAAGATTGGGCAGCTGCTGTATCATTACCTGCTGGTATACCTCCACACCATACATTATATAAACAAACCGCATTATACCAAGTACCAGCAAAATCTCCATTAAGATACGTACTTCCACCTAAATTAGCTAGTGCCATGCCATTAAAATTTTTGTTATCACTATTTGGTTTCTTTATAATTTTTACATTACTAGCATTTGTACTATTTTCATTAGTTGATAATGGGTTAAAAGACTGAAACCATAGTTTATATTCACTTGCTTTAAAAACTTTATTACTCGTGCTCATATCATACATTAATAAAAACTCAAAATTATCTCCTCCAGTAGCACTTGTATCTCTATTATATTTTTTATATTTTGAAGTATTAATATTTAGCTCTTCTAATTTGCTAAATGAATTTTGTAAATTAGAATTTTTCCAATTACTTGAATTAAATAATCCATTTGTTCCAGATGTATTTTGATAAACCATACACTTCCAAAAAGCATTTTCTTTATAATATAAAATGTCATAACATGATTTATCAATTGAAGGAGATGTACCATACATCAAATAATCATAAAATTTAAATTTTCCATCTACTACTTCTTTATCTATGTCAATAACAATATCACTTGTTAATTGATATTTTTTACCCGTATCACAAGTATATATTTTTCCATCTCTTTCGAAACTTTTTCCCGTCCCATAAAGACAAAGTTCTGTATAGTTTGAAATTGGAATTACTTCATCATTACTTGCGAACTTAGCTGCATATTTTTCTTTTAAATTAGAAGCATTTGAAGAATATAAACTTCTAAGTTGAGTTGTTGCTTGAACTTGAGATTGATTTCTTCTGCTTACTATTGTGTATGCTCCTAACATAAACATCAAAAAGAACATCATTGATAGCATAACAAATAGTGAAATTGCTCCTTTTTGATTTTTTAATTTATCTTTTTTCATATTTACCTCTACAAATTATAATATTATATATTAATATTATCTAAAAAAAATGTTTTTATCAATACAATTTCTGTTACATTTTAATTACAAACGATATTTTCCATTTAAAAGAATATTTATTTAAAATTTACAAATACTACAATAAATACTTTTATAGGAGAATTATAAAAATTTATGAGTATAATCAGTAAACTCTTTGAGTATAAACCACCAAAAGAATATAATTTTGTTATACCTAACACATCAAATAATATTGTAGATGCAGATACTGAAATAGTTGAAATATATCCTTCTCTTGCAGTTAATCTAGAATATCTAAAATCAAAATACAATTTAATTTTAAATAGTGATATAAATGTTAGAAAATTCACTTTATCAATAAAATCAAAGGAGTTTTCCTCTGCAATAATATATATAGATGGTATTGTCGATAATAATTCTATTAATGAGTCAATTTTATCTCCTTTACTACTTAGAAATTCTATTACAATGCAACCAACCAAAACAGTTGCAATTAGTAAAGATATTTCTGTTAAAAAAGTTAGAAAGTTTGATTTAGAAGATTTTTTATATAATAGTTTAATTCCACAAAATAGTGTTTCAAAAGTAAAGAATTTTAAGGAATTAACTCAAAAACTAAATTCTGGCTTTTGTATATTATTAGTTGACACATTAAATATAGCATTTTGTATAGAAACGAAAAAACTTCCAGGTAGAAATATTGAAGCTACTAAAAATGAATCAGTAATTCAAGGTCCACAAGAAGCCTTTGTAGAAAATATCAGAAATAATACTGGACTTATTAGAAAAATTATTAATAATGAAAATCTTGTTATGGAAAGTTTTGAAATTGGAAAAGTCACTAATACACAAGTAGTTGTGTGTTACATGAAAAATATCACTAATGACGATTTAGTTGCAGAAGTAAAATATAGAATTCAAAATCTTGATATTGACTATATAACTTCAACCGGTGAACTACAACAACTAATAAAAGATAATCCTAATCTTCATATGCCACAACTTATTTCAACAGAACGTCCAGATAAAGCTTGCAATTCCCTTTTAAACGGAAAAGTTGTAATTTTATTAAATGGTTCACCATATGCACTTATCGCTCCTGGTGTTTTAATTGATTTTCTCGAATCACCAGAAGATACTAATATAAATTATCATCTAAGTAATTTTTTAAGGTTTTTAAGGGGGCTTGCTTTTATATTTGCAATATTTCTGCCAGGCTTTTATGTTGCTATAACAAACTTTCATCAAGAATTAATACCTTCGGAACTTTTATTTGCTATTGCAAGTTCTCGTGAATCAATCCCTTTTCCTGTAATTTTTGAAATATTAATTATGGAAATTTCATTTGAACTCCTTAGAGAAGCAGGTTTGCGTGTATCTTCATCTTTTAGTAATACCATTGGTATTATAGGGGCTTTAGTTTTAGGTGAATCAGCCGTAAATGCAAATATTGTAAGTCCAATTTTAATCATTATTGTTGCTTTTACAGGAATTTGTGGGTTTGCAATTCCAGACTTTTTATTAGGTTTTTCCGTTAGACTTCTACGATTTCTTTATATAATACTTGGATATTTAGCAGGTTTTCTTGGAATTGCTGTTGGATTCTATATTCATTTTGTTTATTGGACTAGTATAAAGTCCTTTGGAGTACCATATTTTTCACCATATATTCCAATTTCTGATTTAGATAACAATTCAAGTTATTCTTTAAAAAGTATTTGGAAGAGAGAAAGCAGAAATAGAAATTTAAATACAAAACGACCTCAAAAAGAGAACAAAATAAGTATGAAATGGAGGCAAAATATAAAATGAGAATTGAATTAGAAAGAAAAGAATGTATTTTCTTTGTATGTATGATAATGCTTAATAAGCTTATTCTTAATTTACCAACAATATTAATTTCTTCAACAGGAACAGGAACTTTTATAAATTTAATCTATATTGGAATAATTACATTATTTTTAATATTTATTATTAATATTTGCTTAAAAAATTTTCCAAATTCAGATATCTTAGATATATCGAATATTCTTGGTGGAAAATTTTTAAAAATAATTGTTGGAGTCATTTTCATAGCTCTTTTTTCTTTTATTTTATTTACATTTCTGACTGATTTTGCCAATCTGTTAAAAATGATTTACTACCAAAATTCTCCAAAGCCTTTTATATTGCTATTTTTCATAATTGGAATTCTAGTTTCAAATTTAATAGGCTTTAAATCAATAATACGAATGATTAGTTTCCTATTTCCATTCGTTTTATTAAGCATATTTACTGCTTTTATTGGGACTATTGATAATTTTTCAATTGATAAAATAACACCCGTTTTAGGATATAATTATCAAACAACATTTATAAATGGATTACTTAATATTTTTAGCTTTAGTTTTATTAGTTTTTACTATTTTTTACAACCATTACTTAAAGAACCTACAGATTTTAAAAAAATCAGCTACATTTCATTTTTTATATCATTTGGACTACTATTTATTACAGTATGTTCTATACTAACTTTGCTACCTTTAGCAAGCACTGGTATTACTATAAACCCTTTATACTTGCTCTCAAGAAATGTAAGCTTTAGTGACTTTTTACAAAGACTAGATGGTATTTTTGTACTCTTTTGGATATTATCACTACTTTGCTATTTAAGTTCACTAGTATTTTTTACAAATTTATGCTTTTCTAAAATAGTTAATATCTCAGACAATAAAATGTTCACATATATAACCTGTATGTTACTATTTGGATTTTCATTATTGCCTTTTGACATTTCAACTATCACTTTTTTAGAAACAAGCATACTAAAATATATGACAACCGGCATTGTTTTTATAATGAGCCCTATAATACTAATATTAGCAATGTTAAAAGAAAAATTTAAAGTTCGAAAAGGAGTTGCCAAAAATGCAATTATCAAAAACTAAATTAATAATTTCATATATATTTTTTAGCATTTTGCTTTTATTTTCTTTAACAGGTTGTTATGATGCTACAAGTGTAGAAGATTTCTATTATGCCGTTTCTGTTGGTATTGACAAAATAAAAAATTCTAACAATATCAGACTAACTGTACAAATTGCTCAGAGTTCTTCTGAATCTGGCAGTACAAATCAATCTACAAAGCATATATTATACACAATTGATTGTTTATCAATTGACTCAGGAATAAATATACTTAATAATTATTTAAGTAAAAAAATTGACCTTTCACATTGTTCTACAATCATATTTTCAGAAGAATTAGCTCGTTCTGGAATAATTTCCTATATAAACACTTTACAAAACAATGTTGAAGTTCGTCCAGACTGTAATATTATAATTAGTGATAAATCTGCTTATGATGTCTTAGATAAAGTGTCAAACTCAGGAGAAAATTTTTCTGCTAGATATTTTGAATATATAATCAATTCTGAAAAATATACTGGTTTTACTGCTAAAAGTAATCTTCGTAAATTTTTTTCTGATATGAATAGTCCAAATGAAAGTGCTCTTGCAATCTATACTACTGTTTCAGATGATATAATCCAGAACACTGGCATTGCAGTATTTAAAGAAGATAATATGATTGGACATCTTGATATAGAAGGAGTTATTAGCCATTTACTTCTAACAAATGACTTAACTACAACTGTTGTTACTATTCCATCTCCATTTAAAAAAGATGATAAAATTGATTTATCTTTGACCAGAAGAAAACAAACACAAATAGATGTTACTCTTGTAAATAATAGTCCATTTATTGAATGTGACATATATTTATCAGCAAATATTTTAACTGCACATGCAAATTCTGATTACTCGTCTGCAGATAATATTAGACAACTAGAGAATAATTTAAACAGATATATAGAACGAATTGTTTATGAATATTTAGACACAATTACCAAAGAATATTCATGTGACACAATATCCTTTGGTGAAAGGCTTTCAACTAAATATGCTACTCTTGATGATTTTAAAAAAATCAATTGGGGAAATATATTTAAAGACTCATTTTTCAAAGTTAGAATTCACTCCGAAGTTGCATCTAGTAGTTTAATTACAAAACAATAATATTAGAAAGGGGAAAAGATTACTTTACAGTATCTTTCATATAAATATGTTTTTTATTGCAATATTATTTTCATTATTTTGCTTTTTAAAAAGCTTTTATTATGGCATTTATGAAATTCAAAATAATAATTCTACTTCTGGAAAATTATTTTGTTTATTATCTGTAATTGCTTTTATTTTGCCTCTAATAATATTAATCAAATATTATTAAAACAAAAGACTTGATATTTAAATCAAGCCTTTTTGTAATCTATTTATTTTCAGATTCTACCTTAATTTCTAAAAGTTTGCTCTTTAATTCTTCTTCTATTGTAGTTAGTTCTTTTTCTGCTTCAGCACGTTTAATTCTACCATTTTCATGAATTTCTAATACTTTATCTAAGGTATCAATTATATCTTTATTAGTTTGTTTTAAAGTTTCAACATCAACAATTGCTCTTTCTGATTCTTCAGTAATTTCAATAGTTCCTTGTTTTAATAAGTCACTATTTTTCTTAAGCATTTCATTAGTCATATCTGTTACAGCTCTTTGTGCTCCTAAGGCGTTTTTAGCATTATTAATACCTAAAGCTATTACAATTTGATTTTTCCATAATGGAATCGTATTTATTAAAGAACTTTGAATTTTTTCGACTAATTCACTGTCATTATTTTGAATTAATCTAATTTGTGGTGCCATTTGAATTGATATGATTCTAGTTGTTTTTAAATCATATAATTTCTTTTCAAAACGATTTATCATATTTGACATATCATTTACTTTTTGAACATCAATTTGTTCTTTGCTTTCTTCTGCTGCTTTCTTTAATGCTGGTAAAGTAACTGTTTTTAATTCTTCTAATTTCTTCTCACCTGCAATTATATATAAAGAAATCTCTTTAAAATACTCTAAATTTTTTTCATACATTGTGTCAAAAATTGTAATATCTTTTAGCATTTGAAGTTTATGTGCTTCTAAATCTTTTTCAATTTTGCTTACATTAACTTCTACTTTTTGATATTTAGCTAATAATTTTTCTATATCATTTTTTGCACTATGGAAAATTCCAAAAATTCCCTTTGGCTTTTCTCCTCCAACAGTTGTATCAAAGTCTTTTATTTCAACAACTAAGCTTGAAAGTAAATCTCCAACTTCTCCAGCATTTTTAGTTTTTACATTTTCTAAAACACTATCAGAAAATTTTGAAATCTTACTTTGAGCAGTAGCACCATATTGTAAAATTTGAGTAGTATCTGCAACATCTACTTTTGAAACAAAGTCATCAATTGCTTTTTGTTCTGCTGGTGTTAAAGCATCATAATTTAATGATTTTTCAACTGTTGCTTCTTCAACTTTATCCTTTGCTAATAATTCTACTTCTACCTCTTTATTTAGTGCTTCTGGTTTTACACTTAATTCTAATTTATCGCTCATTTTCTTATTGTATGATATAAAAATCATACACTCCTTTCTGTTTTATTTTATATAATAATTTATAATAAACTAATTATTACCTTTTAAAAAACTAATTAAATTTTCATACATATTCATTTTTAAACTATTAACTGTACTCTTAATTGTACTTGGTATTCCTTTTATTCCTAAGCTTTCCACATTATAGTTTCCGCCTGTTACACCAGTTCTAAATCCATATTTTTCCCAAGCTATTTGACTTATATCTTTATCTTGAATTGCTTTATAATATTCGTTTCCATTTTCTGTAAAAGTTGCAATACAATGTGAATTCCAAATTGTAGGTTCTGGATATAAAATTCTTATATCATCTTTTACTTGTGCAAATCCATCAGGATTTTCGTTTGCAAACTCTACAATGCTCTTTTCATAGTCAACTATCATAGGCTCTCCACCTAATCCTGTTTTTAAATATCTTTCAAATAAATCTGCTGGTGTATTATTCATATAACCAGATTTTTCATAAAATTCTTTTAGTTTTGGTAGATTTTCTTGCATAGATGTATCTGTTACATTACCACCACACATTATAGATAATAAAAGACCATAATATGTTGCACCTGGTGAAGAAGTAACTGGATCTGTTGAGGCAATATTTACAGTTCCATAAAGCATATCTAATCCTATATCGGACCATTTTTTACCTTCTAGTATGTAACCCAATAATTTATTCATATCTGTTATATAATAAGTGCCTTCTTTTTCTGTTACTATTCCATCTTTAATAAATGCATCAACTACTTCACCCCAGCTATAAATTACTATTGGTGTATTTAATGTAAGCCCTCCATCTAAAACAGTATATCTATCAGCTTCCTTTTTTTCCTTATTCGGAGCTAATTTATAATAATCATAAAATCTTTGGTCAGAGCAAAACATTAAATCATATTTATCTCCATTTTCTCTTACCAATGGATTTAATATTAATTTTCCATTACTCCAGCTATCATAAACTACATTTAGACCATATTTTTCTCTAAGAATTTTATTTACATCTTCATCTGCTATAAAATCTTCTTTTCCACCACCAGTAGCAACTGTAACTGTTTTTAAATTTAAACTAACTGAATTATCCTTGTCAGTATAAAATTTAATACAAATTATAATCAATACTAATAATATAAAAATTCCTATTCCTATTAATTGTTTCTTCTTCAAAATTTTACCTCCTTATAAAATTAGTCTTTTGGTTTATCTATGTTAAAATCATCTATTTCAGAATATCCATCTGTTTTTAGCATTGTTTTAAATACCTTCATATCAGCATCAGTATCAATCATATCTGTTTGATATAAATTAGAAAGTTGCTCATTAAAAGATTTTTTTATTGTGCTTACCATTTTTTTAGTATTTTCCATAAATTTCTTTCCTTCTTCACTTTCTAACCTTTGATTCTCAATTTCATCATATTTTCTCAAAATCTTCAAAGTTACTGGTAAATAATATTGAAAAAAGTTATTTGACTTTTTTTGTTTTGCTGGATTTTTAGATACAGTATCTATAATTTTATTTGATATTCTATATATTTCTCTTATATCATCTTGTAATTGTTTATCTTCAACCTTATCTATCATTCCACAAATTTCTGCATTTGTTTTTTTAGCAGAATTTAATAAATCATATAAATTTTCACTTTCAAATTTTATATCTGTTTCTTTTTCTGAAAAAATTAAATTTCCAGCAACATAAGCAACAACACCCATACCAACTGCTATTGGTGTTTCTATTCCCATAAATAGTGGAACTGCTACAAAACCAGCACCCAATATTGCTGATACAATATAGCCTTTTTTCATTTTTTTTCATTCCTTCCTTAAGATAGAGAATTTTTAGTTATATCCTCTAACTTCTTTAAATGCTTTAAGCAAGTCTTTTTTACCATCAAATACTTTTGCATTAGTTAAATTTGCAATATCTTCTAGTTCATTTTCATAAGCATCTCCAAACATAATTGAATATACTGGAATATCCTTATTCAAGTATTTATAATACTTTGAAAAACTCCTAAAGTTACCTACATTTGACATACCATCTGTCATTAAAATTACAGATACATTATATTTTTCCATATCTTCATCTTTTAATAATTCAATTGCTTCCTCAGCAGTTTCATAAATATTAGTTGCACCAGATGGTCTTAAATTACTAATATTATCTAATATCTCTTTTGTATTGCTTCCATCATCAGTGTGCCACTTTCCTAATATATATCCATTAAATGGAATTACACTAATCTTATCTTTTGAAGTGAATTGTAACATATCATTAGAAGCTTTTTCAGCTGTTAGAATATATTCCATTGCTTCTTTTAACTGATTATATCCATCACCAGACATACTTCCTGAATAATCCAAACAAAATACTGTATGAACAGGTTTTCTAAGTTCAGATTGATATATTCCTAAAGCTTCTTTTATAATTTCAGTATTTGGAAATTTAATAGGAACAATATATTTAGTTGTATCAATTCCCCATTCCTTATTAAATACTGCTTGATCTACATCTTTTTTAGTGCCACCATACCAGGTTCTTCTTCCTTTTGAAGCTAAGATTTGTTGTCCTTCATTACTTAAAATATATCCTTGCAATTCTTTAAAAAATTCTTCATTATTTCCACTATCTTGCTTTATATAAGCAATTGGAGAATCTGAAATTGAAACACCATCAATAGGATATACAATATATAAAGGCTCTTTTCCTTCTGCAACTAACTTTTTATTCATATTTATTATTGAAAATTCATAAGTAACAACAGCTTCGTAATTTCCTTTTAAGAATAATTCTTCTAAAAAATCCTCACTTCCAGATGAACGCTCTAAACCAGAAAATAAGGCTTTTAATTCTGCTTTTAAATTTTCATCTTCCAAATTATACTCTTGTAATACTTCTGGATTACCTGCAAGAGTCATTAGCAATCCTAAGTATGCCGTTGCTCCTGTATTAGTCTGTGTTGGGTTTGACATACTAAACTTTAATTTTCCATTTTTAATTGCTTCTACTATATCTTTAGTATATATATCTTTATCTACAAAACCTAGCTCTTTTGCTTTTTCCTTTGTAATTCCAAATACAACAGGATTTATACTTGTTGACTTAGAATTTGATATTTTAATTTTATTGCTATCTAACATATAAAGCCAAATTGAATTTGAAACCCATACGCCATTATATTGTTCTCCGCTATTCAATTTTTGCATAATATCAATCGTTCCAGCATAATCAATCTCTAAATCTATATTCTTACTTTTAGCAAAATCCTTTAATACCTTGTCTAAATCTTTATTTTCGGTACTAGAAATTAATTTAAATGTAGAGTTTTTACTTGTAGCTTGTTTAATATTTGATATTTTAATGTCATCTGAATCTGATCCTGCTATCATTAGAAAAACAGACATTAAAATTAAAAATACAGCAATAATAGCAAATTCGTATGCTTTATCTCTTTTTTTATTATCTTTCAAAGTAATCCTCCCCAAATAATAATTTTTCAAATTTACTACATTGTATTTGATTTTTCATTTTTTGTAAATAGATATAACTATAAAGAAAAATTTTTTTATTTTTTTACCTTTTTCTATTGCTTTTTAATTTTATGTCGTGTATAATTAAACAAGTCAGCGGGGTAATAAATAATAAATATAGGGGTGTAGTTCAATGGTAGAATAAGAGTCTCCAAAACTCCTGATGAGAGTTCGATTCTTTCCACCCCTGCCAAAATAGAGATGAATTTTTTCATCTCTATTTTTATTTATATAAACTTTTCAAAAATTAAAACTTTCAGAGGTAAATATGTTAAAAAAAATAATTATATTTTATTTCTTTATTTTATTTTCTTTACTCTTGTTTATCTGTGCATTTATATTGCCTAACATTCTTGTAAACGAAGATTTAATAGTCATTCCCCCTAGTGAATTTGTATGGCCTTCAAAATATACTACTATTACATCATATTTTGGCAATAGAACAGCTCCTACAACAGGAGCTTCTAGATATCATTCCGGAATCGATATTGGTGCACCAGAAGGTTCATCAATTTACTCTATTTGTGATGGCTATATAAGTTTTACAGGATTTAGTGGTGCAAATGGATATACTGTAACTGTAAAGTCCACACCATACTTAATCTCCTATTGTCATGTAAATCCTGATTTCGAAGTTGAGATTTCAGAATTTGTTTCCAAAGGTGAAAAAATAGCAACAGTTGGTCCAAAATATGTGACAGCAAGTTCAAATAATCCTTATAAAGATTCAAGTCGGCAACTTTACAAATGGTGCAACAACTGGTCCACATCTTCATTTGACCATAAAAAAAGAAGGCCAAGCTATTGACCCTCTTGATATTTTATCCATTCAATAAAATATTTAACTTATACGGAATAAATTACATTATATCATCATCATCTAGAAGTCCCCAATCTAATTCTATCATATTCTTACATTCAGGGCATTCTATTTCATTTTCTGGAGTTGAAGAATCCAATATGATATCAGCATTACAATATGGACATGATATACATATACTTCCATCATCTTCTTCATCAAATATATCGTTTTCTAATCCTTCTATTCTTTGCTCTAATTCTGCTAATCTAAGATTACATAATTGAATTTTCTTTTCATAAGCTTTTTCTAGTTTATTTACTTCATCTAAATACATTAATGTTAATTCAGTAATAACCATTTTTGCATATTGTGAATCGCTTTCGCTTTCCATATTTTTATTCAATTCTTCAATCACTTCATTATATCTTTTATCAAGCATTGAATTAAAACTTCCTCCTATAGTCTTTCCATATATAGACCAGTTCTTGTATCTATTCTAATGATATCTCCTATATTAACAAATAAAGGTACAGAGATTTCTAAACCATTTTCTAATGTTGCAGGTTTTCCAGAAGTTGTTGTTGTATTTCCACTGAAACCTGGTTCTGTATATGTAACCTCTAATTCAACAAACATTGGTGGTTCAACATTAAATACTTTACCTTTTATTGATTGCATTGTTACATTCATATTTTCTTTAATGTATTTTAAAGCATCACCAATTTGTTCTTTATTTAATGGGATTTGTTCATAATTTGTATTATCCATAAAATAATATAAATCTCCATCATTGTACAAGTATTGCATTTCTCTTTTTTCAATTTCAGCACCTTGTAATTTTTCTGATGGATTGAAAGTTCTTTCAATAACAGCTCCTGTTACAACATTTTTCATTTTTACTCTAACGAAAGCTGCTCCTTTTCCTGGTTTTACGTGTTGAAATTCAACTACTTTAAATACATTTGAGTCTAATTCAAATGTTGTTCCATTTCTTAAATCTCCTGCCATATATACATCTGCCATAAAATTTTACCTCTTTTCCTATAATTTCATATTAAACTATTTTATATACTAGCATATTTTTCCACTAAAATCAAGCTTTTAATGAAATTTTAATATAACCTTTATTGCATTTTGTTAAATTTTCACATTTATTTTCTGTTACTAAAAAAGTATCTTCTATTCTTATTCCAAATTTTCCTGGTTCATATATACCTGGTTCAATAGCTAAAACCATATTTTCTTTTATATTCTTATCAATATTAGCTCTTAAAACAGGTTTTTCATGAATATTTAAGCCTACTCCATGACCAAAAGCATGCATTATTTCATAATTATGTTCTTGGTACTTAGCTTCGATTTCTTTTAGTATTGGTTTTATGTTCACTCCTGCTTTAAACTGTTCATATATTTCTTTTTGCATTTCACTTACAAAATTATATTCTTCTTCAAATTTTGTATCTTCACCAACAAATATAGTCCTTGACAAGTCTGAACAATAGCCTTTATATTTTGCTCCCATATCAAATAAAAGTATATCGCCATTTTTTATTACTCTATCTGTTGGAATTGCATGTGGCATAGAACTGTTTTCTCCAGAAGCAACAATTGTTTCAAAAGCCAAACCATCTGCTCCCTGCATAATCATATATCTTTCAATCTCAAAAGCAACTTGCTTTTCTGTCATTCCCTTTTTTATATTTCTAATAATATATTCAAAAGTTTTATCTGTTATTTCGCAAGCTTTTTTTATGCATTCAATTTCTGTTTCTTCTTTTATGGTTCTTTGCCTTTCAATTATTTCTTCTGTTTCAACTAGGTTCACTTTATAGGTCTGTAAATATTTTTGATAATCTGCATATGTTACATATGTTTCTTCAAATCCAATATTTTCGCATATCATAAAGAAACCTTCATAATCATATTTACTAAGTTTTTTACAATCATATGCAACAATTTCATCAGCTATTGTCAATTTATTATTTACATCTTCAATATATCTACTATCTGTTATAAAAACATTTTCTTTTGGTGCTATTACTAAAGTTCCTTCTGCTGCTAATCCTGTTAAATATTTAATATTTATAGGATTTGATACAAGCATACCATCTAAATTCAAAGATTTTAATTGATCTCTTAACCATTTTAATCTAACATTCATTTGAACTCTCCTTGATATAATTCTTTATAACACATTTAATAATTTATCACTTAGCATTTTGCAAAAACTTAAAAAAGCTATAAAAACTGTATTAGTTGGTGCAAAAATACAAAATACAGCTGCAATAACTAAAAATGGTCCAAAAGGTATATATTCATCATCTTTTTTCATAATAAATCTAATTAATAATATGATTATTGATAAAACAGCAGCTATGCAAAAAGCTAAAAGTGAAATTTCTGCAATACTTCCAGCTCCAAAATATAATCCAATTGCTCCCATAAATTTAACATCACCAAAGCCCATTGCTTCTTTACCTGCAATTAAACCACCTAATAAAGTTATTGCTACAAATATACCTGCACCAGTAAGCATACCAAATAACATATCTTTAGCAATATTTATATTATTAATTCCATATAAAAACACAAATATTAAACCTGTTTCAAATATAGTTAAATTCAAACGATTTGGTATTATTCTATGCTTTAAGTCTACAAAAAATGCACTAATAAGCATTGGTGTTAAAATTAGGTATTTTATTAAATCTAGATTTTGATAAATTGCATTTTTTATTCCAAATTTATATAATAATGCTACATACATAATTGCAGTAATACACATTAAAATATAATTATTTTCTAAACCTTCTTTATTCGCTTTAAAAAATTCTTTTCTAAAAATTTTTTCCTCTTTTGGAAAACATTCATTACACCAAGCAATAAATTTTCCAACTGCAAATCCTAAAACAGCTATTAATAAATAAAACACTATGTGCACATTATTAAAATACATTTCTTTTTTCCTCTAATCTTTCGTATTTTGTTTCTTTAAATAATTCTGTAAAATTTTTTCTTCTATTGGTCTCTTCCATTTTGTAATTAGTATATCTTTTTCATTTATTGGTTTTACTAATATAGAAAACATTTCCAATCTATTTGCACCAATAATATCTGTAAAAATTTGGTCTCCAATAACTGCAATTTCCTTATTATTGGTTATGCCCAAGATTTTTATAGCCTTTTTAAAACCTCTTTTTAATGGCTTGGTTGCAAAAAATATATATGGTATATCTAACTTCATAGCTACTGTTTCAATCTTTTCTTTCTTGTTGCTATTAGATACAATTATGCATTTAATATTGTTTTGTTTTACATTTTCAATCCAATTTTCCAAGCCTGGTAGCATATTTCTGTCATAGTCAATTAAAGTATTATCTACATCTAAAATTAATGCTTTTATATTTTTTTCTTTCAAAGCATTTATTGAAATATCTGTAATTTTTTCACAATATAATTTCGGATATATTTGCATTATTCTTTCCTCCAACTTTTACTACATTATATTATCAATTTGTTTTTGTTTTGTCAATTATAACAATTTTATTTACAGAAAATGTGCTTACCTATAGTTATAACTTGTGGCCTTGACCATATCCATTTTGATGTTGCTGTATTAGGATTAAAATAATATAAGCAACCCGAGGTTGGGTCCCAGCCATTTATTGCATCTTGTGCAGCTTTTCTAGCTGTAGAATTTGGTTCTAAATTTATTTGTCCATCAGATACAGCTGTAAAAGCTCCTGACTGATATACAACCCCTGCCATTGTATTTGGAAATTTAGAACTTGCTATTCTGTTAAGCACAACTGCTGCTACAGCAACTTGTCCCTTATATGGCTCGCCCCTTGCTTCAGAATATACAACTTTAGATAATAAATTTAAATTACTATTATTGCTTGTTCCTGAAGATGAATTTGAAGTACTTGTAATTCCTAAGGCTTTTAAAGTTGCTGAACCTGCAATTCCGTCAACAGTTAATCCGTTTTTTCTTTGAAAATATTTTACAGCTTCTAATGTTTGTGAACCATAAATTCCATCAACATTACCTTTATAATATCCCCAATTTTTTAATTTAGTTTGTATCTGTTTTACTTCATTTCCTCGTGATCCATACTTAGATAAAGCATAAACAGTTGAATATAAACTTTCAATTATAAAAATCAAAGCTACTATACTAAACAAATAAGTTAAATATTTTAAAATTTTTTTCATCATTGTCTCCTTATGCATAATTAATTTTTTCCAATTATAACTAGTATTTACTGCAAATCCAAATTTATACGATTTATATGTAATATTTTCGTAATATTGTTATAAAAATTTAATGTTATTTTTAAATTTTTCTATCAATTATTATTGAAAATTTTATAAATTATTATTATAATGTAGAAAACAAAAAATATAGGAGAAAAGATTATGGAGTTTACAAACGAGATTTCTTTTGATAAGAAATTAACTGAAAATGAAAAATCAAAAATAATTTATAATGGTTTTTTAGCACAAAAAGGTTCAAATAGCTTAACAATTGTATATGGTTTTGGTAGCAATTGGGATTGTACTCAAGCCAAAGATATGAAAAAAATTGATAATGGATTTGAAACTGAAGTTGAAATAAAACCTTATGATACATTTAATTTTTGTTTTAGAAATGAAAATTATGAATGGGATAATAATAATACATTTAATTATATTTCACCAATTGAAAAACAAGTTCCTATATCAGTTAAAAACTCTATTAAAGATACTGAAAACTCTGTTAACAATATAGCTACTTTAGAAGTTGAGCAAAAAAATATTGTTGAAGAAAAACAAGAAATTTCTAATGCCAATGTTCAGCTTTCACAAATGGAAAATGAAATTGCAGATTTATTTGATGAATTATTTTCAATGCCAGATGAAACTTATGCAAATATTGTTGAACCAATTGTTGAATCTTCTTCTATATCAAGTACTGAATTTAATTTAGATGAATTAATTGAAGATATATTAAGTCCTATAATATCTACTGACAATTCAGAATCACTTTTAAATAGTTTAGCAACAAGTATTGATAACACAAAAAATAATGAAAAAATAGAAAAACAAGTTTCTGATGTACCTACTCATACACAAAATATTTTAGTTGAAGATATTTTAGATTCTAATTATTCAAATATAAATAATTTTAATTCTAACAAAGTAGAATTAAATAATGTTGATACTTTATTAGAAACTTTATCTGCTTCAAATTCAGAAAATTCTATTGTAGAACAAACTATTACAGAAGTAGAAAATGAAAAAACTTTGAATATTGAACCTATTGAAAATATTGAAGAACTATTTGAACCAGAAACTCCTGTTCAAGAAAAAGTTCAAAAAATAGAACCTAAAAAAACAAAGCAAAAAACTCGTGACTTTACTATAATAGAAGATGATGAACCTCAAGAACCATCTCTATTAGAAGAAGTTGTAAAAGAAAAAGAAACTTCTAAAGTTGAAGAAAGTGTTGCTTTAACAGTAGTTGAAGAAAGAGAATGTGGTATTTCAGTTAGTCCTAGAAAACTAAATAAATTCTATTTCTTTAAGAAAAAAGTAAAATTAGCTTTTTATAAAGCTTTAGTTTCAATACCTAAGTTTTTACAAAAGCAATTCAAATCTACTGAAAATAATTAGTCTTTAATTTTCAAATAAATATTAACATATTTATTTGAAATCTTTAATAAAATGTTACAAAACCTCTAATTTTTCAATTAGAGGTTTATTTTTAACGCAAAAAAACATACTCTATTATAAACAAAGTATGCTTTTAATGGTTCTATATCATATTAAAAAATTCCAACAATATTTTCATTTTCATCAATATCAATCTTTTCTGCTGATGGAACTTTAGGTAATCCTGGCATTGTAAATATTTTTCCAGATTTTGCAACAATAAATTCAGCTCCTGCTTTTAAATTTATTTCATTTATATGTATTTTAAAAGGTTCTTCACATAATAAATTCTTCGCATTATCAGAAAAAGAATATTGTGTTTTAGCAATACATATTGGCAAATTTGAGAAACCAAGTTCATCTATTTTAGTAATTTCTTCTTCTGCTTCTTTCGAAAATTCTACTCCACTTGCTCCATATATCTTTGTAGCAATATCATTTATTTTTTGTTTAATTCCTTTATTAAGTTCATATACATATTTGATGTCTTTTTCTTCGTTTGAACTTTTAATAATCTTTTCAGCTAAATCTATAGCTCCCTTTCCACCATAATTCCAAACATCTGAAATACTTACTTCTATATTGTTCTCTTTTAAAATATTCATTAATGTATTTATTTCTTCCTCAGTATCAGAAGTAAATTTGTTTATTGCTACAATCACATTTAGTCCTAATTCTTCTCTTAAATTATTAACATGTTTAAGCAAATTATTTATCCCTAATTTTAAAGCATCAACATTTTCTTTATTACATTCTTCTACAGATAAACCAGCATGGTATTTTAAAGCTTTTAATGTTGCTACACATACAGCAACATCAACTTTTAAATTGGCCTTTCTACATTTTATATCAACAAATTTTTCAGCTCCAAGATCTGCCCCAAAGCCTGCTTCCGTTACAACATAATCACCTAATTTCAAAGCCATTCTAGTAGCAACAACACTATTACAACCATGTGCAATATTAGCAAAAGGACCTCCATGAATTATCGCCAAATTATGTTCTAAAGTTTGTACAATATTAGGTCTAAAAGCTTCTTTTAATAAAACTGTTAAAGCACCATCAGCTTTTAAATCTTTTGCAGTTATTGGTTCATCATTTTCATTAAAACCAACTATTATATTTCCTATTCTTCTTTTTAAGTCTTCTAAATCTGTTGCTAAACAAAAAATTGCCATAATCTCAGATGCCACACTGATATCAAATCCATCTTCTCTTTGTTGCATATTTTTTTCTTTAGATAAGCCTATCTCTATTTTTCTAAGACTTCTATCATTTAAATCTAAGCATCTTTTCCAAATTACTTTTTTAAATTTTAATTCATTTCCATAAAAAAGGTGATTATCTATCATTGCAGACAATAAATTATTAGCACTAGTAATTGCGTGTATATCTCCAGTAAAATGAAGATTAATTTCTTCCATTGGAGCAACTTGTGAATATCCACCACCAGTTGCACCTCCTTTTATTCCAAATACTGGCCCAAGTGATGGTTCTCTCAAAGCCAATACAGCCTTTTTATTTAATTGATTTAATGCATCTGCAAGTCCAATAGCAACTGTTGTTTTTCCTTCACCTAATGGTGTTGGATTTATAGAAGTTACAAGAATTAGTTTGCCATCTTTTTTTTCTTTCAAACTTTCAGTAAATTTATTATCAACTTTAGCCTTATATTTTCCATATGGTTCAATAAATTCTTCTGGTATGTTGAATTTTTTAGATATTTGATTTATATTTTCCAATTTAATACTTCTTGCAATTTCTATATCACTCATATTTATTATTCCTCTCATTTTATTAAATTTTAAAATATAGATCCAATTATAAATCCTATAATTGCACCTACAAAAACCTGAACAGGTGTATGTCCTAAAACTTCAACTAATTTTTCTTGCACTTGAAGAGTTGTCATTCCAGGTGTTTCAATTATTTTATTCAATATACTAGCTTGTTTTCCGGCTGCTCTTCTAACTCCTGCTGCATCATACATAACAACAAAAGCCATTACAATTGAAATTGCAAAAATTCCACTATCAAAGCCATATTGTTTACCTACACAAGCAGATAACGCACATACAACCGCAGAATGAGAACTAGGCATTCCACCAGCTCCCATTAATCTTTTTAAATTTATTTTTTTATTTACAACTAAATCTGTTAAAAATTTAAATATTTGTATTGCAAACCAAACACAAAATGGTATTATTAAGCATTTGTTTGTAATTATTTGTTTAAACACATCCATCTTCTTCTCCAAACTTTATTTATTCTGCTTTAGGAACAAAATCAACTTCTTCTTCTGTTTCCGCATTTATCAACATTGTAATTCTCTTTTCCGCATTTTCTAATTTTTCATTACATTCCTTAGAAATTTTCATACCTTTTTCAAATAATTCAACTGATTTATCTAATGTTAAGTTTTCACTTTCTAATTGTGTTGTAATTTCTTCTAAATTTTTCATTAATTCTTCAAAATCTTTTTCTTTATTTTCCATTTGCAATCCTTTCTTTTAGTCAAACTTATATTAATATATTTCAATTGTCTTCTTATCTAAATCAACTTTATAATATGAAATAACACTTCCAGAATTTGTTGAAATCGTAACAATATAATCTCCATTATTATTTACATAGCAATCAAATAATACGGTATCATCTTCTCCCCACTCTTTTTTAACAAGTGCAATAGCTTGTTCTTTTTTATCTGTTGAATTTGTTAAATTTCCTGTTGGTTCTTGTGTTTGACTATTGTTATTATTTGAGTTAGAAGTATTGTTATCTATTGTATTTTCAGTATTATTTGAATTATTATTTATTACATTATTTTCTTGTGATGTATTATTATTATTATCGTTATTTTCAATAGTGTTTGTATTTTCAGAAGATGAATTAGTATCAACTCCATAATTCTTTTCTTCTATTTTATTATTCATATCAAATAACATATAAAATAATGCACCTACTGCAATTACGCATAAAACTGGTACAATATATAAAATTTTTCTAAATTTATTATTTTTATTATTTCTTCTCATTAGATTTTCTCCTATTCTTTTATGGTAGCTTTTTTAGTTCCATCTTGAAATTTTAAATCAACATCCATACCATTTTTTAAATCTTTTGCTTTAGTAACAAGTTTTCCATCATATTCTGTTAAACAATATCCTCTCGTAAGAGTTTTTAGTGGACTTAATGTATCTAATTTTGTAATCCATTTCATAGCATTTAATTTAGAATCCTTTAATTTTTGCAATACTAAATTTTCCATTTTTTTACAATTATTATCTACAATTTGATATTGTTCTGAAATATGTTGCTTTGGAAATTTATATACCCTTGAGTTCATACACTTTTCATATCTTAATCTCATTATTTGAGTTTTTCTATTAAGTGCCATTTTTAATCTATTTTTATACAAATTTAAATTATTTTCTAATTCCTTAACATCTGTTACCGCAAGTTCAGCAGCTGCTGATGGAGTTGGTGCTCTTAAATCTGCAACAAAATCGGCAATTGTAAAATCTGTCTCATGACCAACAGCTGAAATAACTGGTAATTCTGAATTGTATATTGCTCTTGCAACAACTTCTTCATTAAATGGCCATAAATCTTCTAAAGAGCCTCCGCCTCTTGCGACTATAAGTACATCTGCTAATTTCTTTTCGTTCATTATTTTTATAGCGTCTGCAATTTTCTCTCCAGCTCCTGGACCTTGTACAGGTACTGGAAATAATCTTATATTCACATTTGGATTTCTTCTTGTTGACACATTTATTATGTCACGAATAACAGCTCCTGTATTAGATGTTAAAACACCAATTATCTTAGGCATAAATGGTATTTTCTTTTTATGCTTTTCATCAAAAAGACCCTCTAATTGCAGTTTCTTTTTTAATTCCTCATAAGCTGTATACAAACTGCCCATTCCATCTTCTTGCATACCTTTACAGTAAATTTGATAAACGCCATCTCTTTCAAATACAGAAACTGTACCATAAACAATAACTTTCATTCCATCTTTAGGTTCGAATTTTAAATTCACAGCAGATGACTTAAACATTATACATTTTATTAACGAATTTTCATCTTTCAAAGTAAAATATAAATGACCTGTATAATGATGTTTATAGTTTGATATTTCACCTTTTACTAAAACATTATTTAAAAATTCATCTAATTCTACTTTATCTTTCATATATCGATTTAGTTCGGTAACTGTAATCGGATCAATTTTCATTCTTATCTCCATTTAAACCTTTTTCTTTTACAACGCTAGCAAGTATTCCATTAATAAATACTGGTGCTGAATCATCTGCATACTTTTTAGCTAATTCAACAACTTCATTTATAGCAACTTTATATGGTAAATCCTTATATATCATTTCATAAATTGCAAGTTTTATTAAGCTTAAATTTATTTTTGAAATTCTATTCAAGCTCCAATTTTCTTTTAAATTGTTCGTTATTAAAGAATTAATTTGCTCTGCATTTTCTGTAATTCCATTTTTTATATCTTTTAAGTATTCTATAACTTTTTCATCAGTAACTTCATTATTTTCAAGAAAAATCTCAATTTCTTCCTCTTTTTGTACTTCCATTTCATAAACAAGCTTAAAAGCAAGTTCTCTCATTGCAGATCTTTGCATATTTTCCTCCTAATTTTGCTTCATATTTTAAAATTTATCAATATACTTTTTTAATGTATCTTTAACAGAATCTTTATTGTTTTGTATATAATTTCCTAAAAATATACCTCCTACAATTACTATAAGTGATAATAGTAATTTAAAAAGCCCTGTACAAACTAATAAAATAGCAATAATTCCACCGATAATAGCACCTTTATATTTTACAATAAAGTCCATAAAATTTTCTGGTTTCTCTTCCATAATTATTCCTCCCCATTATCAATTTCTTGTTTTACTTCTTCATTTGTTTCTATTGTTGATTCTGGTTTTGTATTTGCGTTTTCTTTTGCAACTTTAGACTTTGCTTTTTTGTTTGTAATATTTTTTATTTTGATATTAACTTCTTTTACATCTAAATCAGCAGTCTTTTTCATTGCTTCTTTTATTCTTTTTTGTAAATCTGTTGATATATCTTTTAAAACAACATCATCACTTACTACTGTTGTTACATAAACCTTTAAATTTCTATCTTTATCTAAAACAGTTTTACTAGAAATTGATTCAGCACCTGGAATATTTTTTGATACACCAGCTATTAAATTTTCTAAGCTTTCTTTAGAAATAACTAATTTTCCACTTGCATTTTCTAATATAATTCCGTTTTTACTTTCATCTTCTGGTTTTAATCTTGCTAAAAGACTTTTAATACCTAACAAAATCAATATTACTGATACAATTATTGTAATTCTTGCATAAGTTTCATTTTCTGCAGTAAAGCTTAAAGCTCTAACTAAAAAATCTATATGTAGTACACTCGTTACTGTTAATATTGTAATTATTGATAAGAATATAATAATAATTGAAAATAATCTTAAAGAAAATCTTTCTATTAGTTTCATTTTTTTCCTCCTATTTTACCACAAATATTTCTATTTTTCTTCCTCTTCTTGCTCTTTTTCTGTAATTGCATGAACACCTTGGACGTGAACATTTACTTCATTTACTTTTAATCCTGTCATTGTTTCTACTGATTTTTTTACACGTGTTTGAATTTCAAAAGCTACATCTGGAATTCTAGCACCATATTCAACTATAATGTTTACATCTATTTTTGCTGATTTTTCATCTGCATCTACTTTTATGCCTTTTCCTAAATTTTTCTTTCCAATTAAAGCTTCTGTAATTCCAGCAAAAGTTCCAGACATTCCATACACTCCCTGTACTTCTGAAACAGCAATTCCAGCATAAGTTGCAATTGCATCATTAGAAATGCGAACACCATCAATACCTGAAATTTCTTCTATATTCTCTGTTTTTTCTTCCTTATCCTCTACTTTTATATCTTCTTTGTTTTCTTCCATTTGAAAACCTCCTTTTATATAATAAGTATAACAATATACCTTTTTTTGTGCAAGCAAAATTACTAAAGTTATTACATTAAAATTATATAATATATGTTTTCTATACCTTGGTGTCGCAATCTTCTATTTTTATTTTATATGAAGATTGCTCCATTCGCACTCACTTTGTTCGTTTGGTCGCTTACGCGGTATTTCAAAACATATATTATATAATTTTATCAGATGCAATATTTCAACAATTTTTATTTTAATATATCACCTTCACAAATATTATTTCCTCTTAGGAAAGAATTTATATCCATCTTTTTAGAATTCTCTCCTTGAATTTCTAATACTGAAATATAGCCATCAATTGCTTTTATGTATAATCCTAATTTATCTGAACTATACACAACTTCTCCATTTTGGTATTCTTTTAGTTCTACATTTGAAAGAATTGTTGACATCTCTTTTTCTGATAAAACTTGTACTTTCCAAAATTTTATTTTTTTATTATTTAGCATTGAATAAGCTCCCATAATAGGGTTTAAACCTCTTACTAAATTTTTAATTGTAGTAGATGTTTGCTCATTCCAATTTATTTTTGACATTTCTTTATTTAGCATTGGAGCTAATGTAAAATTTTCTGGTTGAGTTATCCTTTTAGCAGTACCATTTTCAATTTCTTTTAATGTCTTAATCAATAAATTTGCTCCAACATTTGAAAGTTTTGACCATAATTCTCCTGTTGTTTCATCTACTCCAATTTCAACTTTTTCTTGTAAAATAATATCTCCTTCATCCATTTTTTCATTCATATACATTGTTGTAATTCCTGTTTCTTTGTCACCATTTAAAATAGCCCACTGTATTGGTGCTGCACCTCTATATTGAGGCAACAAAGAGCCATGAACATTTATGCAACCTAAACGAGGAATCTTTAAAAATGATTTAGGTAGAATTTTACCATAAGCTACAACACAAGCTATATCAACATTTAAGTTTCTAATCTCATTTTTAAAATCCTCGTTATTTGCTATCTTTTCTGGTTGAAATATTTTCAAATTCTTCTCTAATGCATATTCTTTAACTGGTGAATATAACATTTTCATTCCTCTACCTTTTGGTCTATCTGGATTTGTTACAACTCCACAAACCTCATATCCATTTTCTACAATTGCTTTTAATGATTCTGCTGCAAAATCTGGTGTACCCATAAAAAGAATTCTCATTTTCATACCTAAAGTTTTATAAAAACTTTTCCCTTCTTTAAAATATCCTAGAATTTATTTATTTTTATCTGGTGTAATTGTTTCTAGAGTTCCAGGTTCAACTCTCTTAACAAATACTACTCCGTTTAAATGATCTATTTCATGACATAAAGCTTGTGCTAATAAGTCTTTTGCTTTTATTCTAACTTTCTTTCCATTTAAGTCTAAAGCTTCAACTAGCACTTCTTTTGGCCTTTTTACTTTGCCAAATTTATTAGGAAAACTCAAACATCCTTCATCTACTAATTGTTCGCCTTTTTCTTTTAATATAACTGGATTTACAAGCATATATTGAGTTCCTTCTTCATATAAATCTATTACTATTATTCTTTTTAAAATTCCTACTTGTGGACCTGCTAGCCCAACTCCATCATATTTATGCATTGTGTCCATCATATCTTGTGCAAGTTCTTTTATTTTATCGTCTATAACATCTATTTCTCTTGCTCTTTTACTTAATATCTCGTCTCCTTCGTATCTTAAATTTCTAATAGCCATATCTATATCTCCTTTTTATATCATATTATTCGGATTGATATCTACTGTAATAGTTGTATCTTTTATTTTGCCAATTACATTTTCTTCCATACTATATTTTATACAATCAATCAATTTTAGATTCACTTTTCCCTTTAAAATCATTCGATACCTATATTTATTTTGTATTTTATCTACTGGTGCTGGAACGGGTTTGTATAAAATATTTTTTTGCTTATCTAAAATACTATTTAAAGCATTATACATTTTTAGTGAAACTTTTTGAATTTCAGATAAATTTTTTCCATTAAACCTAATTAGTATTATATCGCAAAAAGGCGGATAATTCAACCTTTTTCTTAAATCCAACTCCAAATTAAAAAATTCTTCATAATTTTGTTTTTGTGCTAAAGTTATGGCATAATGATCCGGATTGTATGTCTGAATATATACTCTTCCTTTTTTATTTTCCCTTCCCGCTCTTCCTGCAACTTGTACAATTGTTTGAAATGTTCTTTCTGCTGATTTATAATCTTCAATATTCAAAGCACCATCAGCTGATGCAACACCAACTAATGTAACATTTGGAAAATGATGTCCTTTTACAACCATCTGTGTTCCAACTAATATATCTATATTTTCATCTCTAAATTTTCCTAAAATCTCTTCATAGGAATTTTTCTTTCCTACTGTATCAATATCCATTCTTATTGTTGAAGCTGTTGGAAATAATTTATGAATTTCATCTTCTAATTTTTGTGTTCCAGTACCAAAATATTTTATTTTATCACTATTACATTCTGGGCATTTTGTCATAACAGCAGTTTCATAGCCACAATAATGGCATTTTAATTTGTTTTCATATTTATGATATGTTAAACTAATATTGCAATTTTTACATTTTGCAACATAGCCACAGCTTCTACACATTATAAAAGTAGAAAAACCCCTCCTATTCAAAAATAATATAGTTTGCTCTTTATTTTGCAAATTTCTTTTTATTTCTTCTTGCAATTCTGTACTAAGCATTGAACGATTGCCCTTTGAAAGTTCATATCTCAAATCAATTATTTTGGTATCTGGCAATTCTGCTCTATTGGCTCTTTTAGTTAATTTATAAAGTTCATAATCTCTTTTTTTCGCATGATAAAAGCTATTTATTTCTGGAGTAGCACTTCCTAATACTAAAGGACAATTTGATTTTTCGGCAATATATTTAGCAAGTTCCTTTGCATTATATTTAGGAGTCATTTCAGATTTATAACTTGCATCATGTTCTTCATCAATTATAATTATTCCTAAATTTTGAGCAGGTGCAAAAATTGCTGAACGAGCACCTATTACAATTTTAGCTTCATTTCTCTTTATCTTTTGCCATTCATCAAACCTTTCCCCATTTGATAATTTACTATGTAAAACTGCAATTTTTTCTCCGAATCTAGCAAGAAATCTATCAACCATCTGTGGTGTAAGTGAAATTTCTGGAACTAGTACTATTGCTGATTTGTTTAATTTTAAGGCTGATTCAATCAGTTGTAAATAAATTTCTGTTTTTCCAGAACCTGTTATGCCATATATCAAATTAGTTGAATATTCATTATTTTCAATACAATAATTTATTCCATCAAAACATACTTGTTGTTCTTCTGTTAATATTTTTTTCTCATCTCTTTCAATATTTTTATTAACAAAAGGATTTCTTTCGATTTGCTCTGAAATAAAATCTATATATCCATTCTTGTTTAAAGTTTGTAAAACACTTTTGCTTACATCTGCTAAACTTTCTAAATCTATCACATAAATTCCATCATTTTTCAATAAAAAATTTAATGCACGTTTCTGCTTTTCACTTTTAATTTTATTATTTGCTAATTCTTCTTCTATTTCCTCTTTTTGCTTTTTTAAATATACAAAATTTCCTAGCTTTTCTTTTGTTCTATTTTCCGTTTCTTTTGCACCAGTGCCTGGAGGCAACATTAGTTTTATACAATCTGAAATATTACAAAAATACTTTCTTGCCATTAGTTTTGCAAGTAAAATTTTTTCTTCAGTTAGACTTTCTTCTTCATCAATTTTTGCAATTTCCTTATTTGCAAATTCTGATTTTTCTTTAATTCCAATTACAAAACCATCTTCTAATTTTTTTCCGTTTCCAAATGGCACAAAAATTCTTGAACCTACTTTTATAACATTTTCAAGCGAATTTGGAATTATATAATCAAATATTCTATTAAGTGCTCTTGCATTACTATTTATTATTATTTCAGCGTACATATTCTCTCCCTACAATGCTACTATTTTACCATAATTCAAAATTTAAGTAAAGAAAAATATGAGCCTTTTAAAACTCATATTCCTTGCAATTTTATTCACTTAACCATTCTTCATAGCCATCTAAAATTTTTTCTTTAACTTCTTCTGGAGTTAATTTAGTTGTATCTACAACTAAATCATAGTTATTTAAGTCTTCTTTATGTATGCCATATACATTAAAGTATCTTTCATTCTCCATTTTATATCTTCTTTGCATATCTGCTTTTTGCTCTTCAACAGTTTCAAATTTTTCTGTATCTTTTCTATTAGCATCATTAAATGCTCTTTTAGCAGCTTCATCAATATCTATTGTAAGATATACCTTAAATGAATTTGGTACTGCATACCAGCCAAGTCTTGCATCAATAATAAAGTTATTATGCTCTTCTGCATATTCTGCTGCACTTTTTTCAATTTGTCTATCTATTTCTGGGTGTACTGTTAAATATTCATTAAAACTTGTAATATCTAGTCCCTTGTCTTTAGCTAATTTACGAGCATATTCTCCATTTCTATAAATAGAATAATCTAGTTCTTTAGCTAATAATTTAGAAACAGTACCTTTTCCACTAGCAAGTTCTCCTGAAATTGAAATTACGCATTTCTTTTCCATATAAGTCTCCTTTTATTATTCTTTTTCTGATGCTTTTTCTGATACATCGTCTAATTTAACTTTTCCTTCTGAAATTTCCCAAACTGCAAGTGTAACAGGAGATTTATCTTCTGGATGATCTGTAAGAACAGGTGCTCCTTGTGCAATTTGTCTTGCTCTTTTTGATGCGATTGTAATTAATTCAAATCTATCATCAATAATTTTTAATAATTCTGTAACTGGTGGTTTTACTAACATTTTAACTTCCTCCTAAAAATTTAATTTATTTATAATATTATTCTTCTGCATTTGTACCATCATTGTCAACTCTACTTGCAACTGTTTCTGGTTGTACTGCTGACAATATAACATGACCTGAATCCATAATAATAACTGATCTTGTTCTTCTTCCATAAGTTGCATCAATAGCCATTTTTGAATCTTTTGCTTCTTGAACAATTCTTTTAATTGGAGCAGATTCTGGACTAACTATTGATATTATTCTTTCAGCAGAAACTATGTTTCCAAATCCTATGTTAACTAATTTCATGAAAGCTCCCTCCTTTGAAATTACTCTATATTTTGTATTTGTTCTCTTATGTTTTCTATTTCTGTTTTGATATCAATAACTCTATTTGTTATTTCTAAACAATTAGCTTTTGAGCCTATTGTATTTGTTTCTCTATTCATTTCTTGAACAAGAAAATCAAATTTTTTGCCAATAGGAGAATCACCTTTTAGTAATTGTTTAAATTGTAATATATGACTTCTAAGTCTTGTAAGTTCTTCTTCAATTGAGCATTTATCAGAATATATAACAATTTCTTGTGCTAATCTATTTTCATCCACTACATCAGTTTGCAATAGTTCTTTAACTCTTACTTCTAATTTTTCTATATATTCTTTTACTAAAGTTGAAGAATACTTTGAAATTTCTTCGACTTTAGTTTCAATCCATAGAATTCTTTTTTCTATGTCTTCTGCCAATTTACTTCCTTCAATTTCTCTCATTTGTACAAATTTGCTAATTGCTTCATCAAGTGCAATATTTAGCTCTTGCTTAATAAGTTCTTCTTGAGATTCTTCATCAATATTAAGTATGTCTGGAAGTTTTGCGATTTCCATAACATTTATATTATTTTGAATACCTGTTTCATTTGCTAAATCATTTAATTCTTTTATGTACATTTTAGCAAGTTCTTTATTTAATTTTATTTCAATACCTTTGTCACTATAATTTTCAAATGTTATGAAAACATCAATTTTTCCTCTTGCAACAGAACTTGAAATTTTCTTTCTTATTCCATCTTCTAAACTATTAAAAAATCGTGGCATTTTTATTGAAACATCATTATATTTATGATTTACTGCCTTTATTTCAACTGTATAAATTCTACCTTCATTTTCATATTTTCCACGACCAAAACCGGTCATACTTTTTATCATTTTTTACTCCTTACTTTTTCTTTTAACAGTTTTTTTAGTTTGACTTTTTTCTTCAGAATCTGTTTTTACTGTTTTAGCTACTTTTTTCTTTTCTTCAGTTTTTGTATCTTCTTTTATATTTACTTTCTTATTAGTCGTTTTTACTTTAGTTGCATTTTGATTATTTTTTGAATTTTTTTCTTGTTCTTTTACTTTTTTATTCTTTAGCTCTTGCTTCATTGCCATTTTTTGTTTTTTCTTTGCTTCTTTTATAGCAAGTTTTTCAGCTTTTTTAGCTTCTTCAATTTTGTTTATTTCTTTTATTATTTTCGTACTATCTTCATCTAAATAGCCTTCTTCATCATCTTTTACAATTTCTTTAACATCACTTAAGCCATCTAAATATTCTTTAGTTATTTCTCTGTTTATAAAAATACTTTTTGCCACATAATAAATTGCAAAATATACAGGGGTAAGCATAAATATTTTTCGTGTCATTTCAGGCATATGCATATAAACATATGGTATATACATTATTATGATGCTAAATGCTAATAATTCAATACCATAAAACATTTTTGAAACACTTTCTTTTCTATAAGCCAATTCAAACATAGTTATAGTTACTAAAATTGAAAAAATTGAAAAGGACTTTATTATCATTATAAATTTATTTGGCATAATATTTAAAAAAGCAATATTTATTGCAATCATTATCAACATTAATATTATTGATATGTTAAAGTTCAAAAATATTATTTCATTCATTTTGTCTTTTGCTTCTTGTGATAATTTTCTTTTGTTTTCTATTTCTTTTTCCATTAGTATTTCTTTTTCACTCATATTATCCTCCAAAATTTTCTAGTTCATACATTATAATAGAGGTAACACTTAATGCAACTGTTTCAGTTCTTAAAATTCTATTTCCTAAACTGATTATCTTTGCACCAGCGTTTTTCATTTGTTCAATTTCCTTTTCTTCTAAACCACCTTCTGGGCCTATTAAAAAAGCAATTCGTATTTTTTCTTTACTTTTATCTACTTCTTGTAGCACTTGTTTTAAATAAACATTTTTTTCTTGTTCATAAGCAACAAAAAATAAATCAAAGTCTGATATCTGATTTTTTACTTCTTCTATATTTTCTATGTTTTCTATTTTAGGTATTAAATCTCTTCCACACTGTTTTGCAGCTACTTCTGAAATTTTTTGCCATCTTTCAATTTTCTTTTGAGCATCTTTTCCGGAAAGTTTTACTATACATCTATTTAATGCAACTGGTACAAACCTACTTGCACCAAGCTCTGTAGATTTTTGAATGATAAGTTCCATCTTGTCTGCCTTTGGTAATCCTTGAAATATTGTTATTTTAACATTACTTTCTACTTTACTTGAAATTTTTTCTTTTATTTCACAAATAATTTCATCTTTTTCAATTTGCTTGATACTACAATTATAATTTTCACTTGTATCTTCATTGCAAATTTTAATTTGATCTTCAAGATTCAATCTTAATACATTTCTAATATGATTTACATCTTGGCCAATTATTTTTACTATATTATTTTTAATTTGATTTTCTTTAACAAAAAATTTACTCATAGTCCTACTTCTTCTTTTTAATATAGGTATTATATCACTTTAAAGATGATAAGTAAATACAAAAATAGAAGATTTTAAAAGTTATTAAGAGTATGAGAGAGCTAATAAAAGGATATTATTCACTTTATACAATTAGTAATAATATAATAAAATTATTATTTGTAATAAAAATGTAATATATTTTTTTGAATAAATACTTGCATTCTTTCATATTATAAAGTATAATACAAAAGAAGTTAAAAATAATACATTCCTCGTTAGCTCAGTCGGTAGAGCGTTCGGCTGTTAACCGAAATGTCGTAGGTTCAAGTCCTACACGAGGAGCCAAAACTGAATTCGATTTGAATTCAGTTTTTTTATTGCCAAAAAAAGCTCCATAATCGCATGTATTATAGAGCTTTTAGTTTTATTTAATTCTTTCATAAGTTACAAAGTCATAATCAAGTGTGTTCTTTTCATCTTTAATGCCTTTTTCTCTAGCTGTTTCTTTCCAGTCTGCTGGATTTAGTTTTGGAAAGAATGCATCACCTTCGAAGTTTTGATCAATTTCTGTTGCATAAATTTTATTTACATATGGCAATAGAAAACTATAAATCATTGCTCCACCTATTACAAAATTTTCTTCCTCATCATCTATGTATTGTTTAATTTCAAGCATTGAATGTACAACATCTACATTTTCATCATCTACATGAAAATCTGGATTTTGTGTAAATACAACATGTTTTCTATTTGGTAAAACTCTGCCAAGTGATTCAAAAGTTTTTCTTCCCATTATTATTACATGTCCTGTTGTTTTTTCTTTAAATCTTCTTAAATCTTCTGGTAAATACCATAACAAACCATTATTTTTTCCTATTATATTATTTTTTGCTTTTGCAACTATTATACTTAACATTTCTTTATCCTCTTTTCTTTTTGTATTCTATTCTGCAACTGGAATTTTTCCTAGTTTCATTTCCTTATTGTATTCATAGTTTTCTATTTCAAAATCTTCCACTTTGAAATCATAAAAATCTTTTGTAGGATTTTTAATAATCAATTTCGGAGATACATCCATTGATTTTCCTTCGATAAGTTTCTTAACTAAAGGTATATGTCTATCATAAATATGGCAATCTCCTATATTGTGAGTTAATGTTCCTACTTCTAATCCTGAAACTTGTGCAAACATACAAAGTAAAGCAGCATATTGCATTGTATTCCAACCATTAGCAGCAAGCATATCTTGTGACCTTTGATTTAATATCAAATGTAATTTTCCTTGTTTTACTAACCATTGTGTACCATATACGCAAGGTTCTAATGCCATATCTTTTAATTCTTCATGATTAAATATATTTGTCATAATTCTTCTACTAGAAGGATCATTTTTTAGTAAATATAAAACAAAATCTACTTGGTCCATTTCTTTTAGTCCATCTTTTGTTTTAAATTGATACTTCTTTCCCATTTGATATCCATAAGCTTTACCTATTGTTCCATCTTCTCTAGCCCATTGATCCCAAATATGAGAATTTAATTCACTAATTTTATTTGACTTTTTTTGCCATATCCATAAAACTTCATCAATAGCTCTTTTTACAGTTCCACTATTATTTCTTAATGTAATCATAGGAAATTCTTTTCCTACATCATATTTATTTGATACACCAACAATAGAAATATAATTTGCCTCGCTACCATCTTCCCATCTTGTACGCACATTTGTACCTTCTGAAGAATATCCATGCTCAATAATTTCTTTGCAAGTATCTATAAAAATTTTATCAGCCTGTGTCATTGTCTTCCTCCTAAATTACGATTTATCTGTACTATATCATAGTGACTTTTTTTATTCAACAAGTTTCACAAAAATTTTACAGAAAAAGACTGTACATAATGTACAGCCTCTAATTTAATATCATTATTAATTTTCTCTTCCTTCTGGTAAAGCTGGATAATCAAGAACAACTTTAATTTGCATAATATATTTAATTGTTCTAACAAATTTGCTGTTTTTAATTCTTTGCCATAATGAAGGTTTTGTTTCAAATCTTGTTTCTTCAATAAATGCTGCTTGTTCTTCTTGTGAAGTTTCTTCAACAGCTGGAGTTGAAATAATTGCAGATTTAACTTCTTTAACTTCAGCATTTTGTACATTTTGCTTTTTATCTTCTTTAACCGTCTTATTTTCAACCTTCTTTTCTTCTTGTGTTGTAATATTTGCTACATTTTCTTCTACTTTATCTTCAGCTTGTACGAAGTCTTCAATAGGTGCTGGAATATATTTTAATGCTTCTGCAATCTCAATTCCTATGTAACTTAAAGCTTTTGATCTATCTTCAATTCTTTCCATATCTATTTCAATATGTAAGTTTCCTTCTAGATTATTTATTTTTGCTTCAATTAACTTACAAGCATCTTTATATTCTTCAGATTCTTTATCTTTTGATGAACCAATTATATTTAAAGCTTCAGCAACATCTGCTGGATATTTTGTTTGTAATTTTTTTACAATTTCTTTCCAATTTTTAGCCTTAGCTTTTACAGCTGCTGTTGCATCTCTTAAAACACTTGCTAATTTGATATTTTTTTCTCTTTTTCTAATTAATTCTTCAATCTTTTTAGTATTTTCCTCAAATTGATTTGTTGCATATTCAACTAAATCATAAGCTGCTTTATATACACTCTTTGGAAAATTCTTCTTTTTTGGATACTCTAAAAGATAAGTTTTAATTGATTCTACTAAGTCTTTAAAATAAGAATCATCTTCCAATTGTACAATTTGCTTCTTACTATTTGGATTGATTAACTTTTGAACTTTATCTATATTTGATAAAATTTTTTCTTCCGTGATTACCATTTTCACGTTTACTATGCCTGATTTGTGAAAAAATGACATTTGTAAACTTACCTCCTTCGTATTACTTCCCTAATACTTTTTTAAATACTAAAATAATTATACTTTGTTTTAATTTTCATTTCAAGTGATTTTCGACTTTTTTCTATTACATTTTCGTTACATTATTACAATATATACAAAAATATCGCAATCTTCTTACATTTTATTTTTAGAAGAATGCGATATTAAAAAATAATATTTTTATCTAAAATTCAATTACACTCTCTTCATTTCTTCAAATCTTTTAACTTTCAAAGTAGTTGTTTTTATCAATTCTTCTTGTGTAATTTTAATTTCTTTTACATACTTATATGTTGGCATTTTTTTATTTATTTCTTTTACATCTTTCCATAATTTAGCTTTAATTTCATCTTCGTTTGTCAAATTATATTCTTTTTCAAAATAATCTTTGTCATAAACAAGTTTAGCACCAATTTTTAAATCATCTTTATCATCATTATCTGACTTTCCATAAACAAAAGATTCTTTAACACCTGGAATTTCATTTATTAAAGCTTCTAATTCTTCTGGATAAATATTCTTTCCATTTTTTAATACAATAACACTTTTCTTTCTACCAGTGATAAAAATATAATCATCTTTATCAAAATATGCTAAGTCACCTGTTAAGAACCAACCATCTTTGAAAGCTGATTTAGTTGCCTCTTCATTGTTATCATATCCAAGCATAACTGATGGTCCTTTTACAGCAAGTTCACCAATTCCTTGTTCATTTGGTTCAATGATTTTTCCTTCAAAACTTGGGAATAATTTACCAATTGAGCCAAGTTTTGTACATTCTTTATGTTCAGCAGCAATAACAGGTGATGTTTCTGTTAAGCCATATCCTTGATATGTTTCAACGCCAAAACTATTAAAGCCTTTTTCAGCTTCTGGATTAAATGCAGCAGCACCTGCAACAAATAATCTTAATTTTCCACCTAAACTAGCATGTATGTCTTTAAATATTTCTCTTCTTTTATCTATACCAATTTTCATCAAGAAATTACTTAATTTAACACCAAATTTTACTTTCTTTGTTTTTCCTTGTTTATCTATTGTTTTCAATATTTGTTTATACATATTTTCAAATAATATTGGAACTGCAATCATAACGCTTACTTGATACTCTTTTATATTTTGTGCAATATGTCTTAAACCTTCACAAAAAGCAACACAAGCACCAACACTAACTGGGTACAAGAAACCAACTGTTGATTCAAATGTATGATGAAGTGGTAAAAATGACAATAATGTATCATTTATCCCAACATCAAATACAGATGAAATATCATATATATTTGAACATATATTTTTATGTGATAAAGCAACAGCTTTAGATTTTGATGTTGTACCTGATGTAAATAGCATTATAGACATTTTTTCATTATTTATTTCAGCATCTAAAAAACTTCTAGCACCATTTTTTATTAAATCTCTACCTAATTTTACAAGTTCTATTTGAGAGTAAATGTCATCTTTAGTTTCTGTGGCATCCATTGAAATAAAGAATTTTATTTTACCTATTTTTTCTTCTTTAACCTTTTCCATAACACTATTATATTTTTCAGAATAAAAAATAGCTTCAATCTCAGATCTTTCAATTAAGCTTAATATTTCATTTTCTGGTAAAGCTTTATCTAGTGGCACAACAATACCTGTACCACAAACAACAGATAAATATCCAAGTTCCCATTCTTTTCTATTCTCACCAATTACACCTATTTTTTTATCTTTTAATCCAATACTGATAAGTGCTGTTCCTAAAGAATTTATATCGTCAATATATTCATTATATGTAATTTCCTTAAATTCTCCTTCTTTATCTGTTTTTAATTTGAAAGCAGGTCTATCTCCAAATTTTTCTTTAGTATTATTAATTATTTCTTTTAAATTATTGAATTTTTGAGGCTCATACAATTTCTTTGTACAAGTATGTTTTCTATCTTCCATTTCCAGTTCCTTCCTTTATTTTCCAAGTAAACTTAAAAAATTCATTTCATATTCTTTTTCTATTTCTTTTATATTTAATTCCTCATTTGTATCTCTAGTATAAATTAAACTAGAACAAGTTAAAGAAAAAATTTGAGAAGCCATTAGTTTACTATTGCATTTTCTTATTTCATTTTTCTCTAATCCTTCTTCTATTATTTTTTGAATAACTCCAATATATTCTAACACCTTATTTTTACAAAAAACATTTCTATTTCCTGTTCCAAACATTTGACTTAATACGATTGTTATAATATTTTCGTATTTATAAATTACTTTTAATTGAATAATTGAAATTGCTTTTAATTTTTCAATCGTTGTTTCACACTTTGAAGTCTTAATTTCTATACTATTTTTTAATAATTTCATTCCTTCATCAACAAGAAAGTTAAAAATTTCTTCTTTGCTTGAAAAATGATAATACAATGTGCCTTTTGCTACTCCTACAACTGATGTAATTTCTTCTATGCTTGTTGCATCATAGCCTTTTTCAGCAAAAAGCTTCATTGACGTCTCAAAAATTTTTCTCTTAGTTTTATTCATTTTATTCCACCTAACATAAATTTAAATGAATTATATAATTTTTTTATTTTTTTTTCAAGATTTTTAAATTTATTTTTTTCTTTTTTTATTTCATTACATTTAGTTTTTCAAAATTGTATTTACTTTTTTATTAATCTTTTTATTTCACATGATTCCGTATTTTTTATCAAAGTATTGAAAAAACAGTATTTTCATTGTATAATAAGAATTATGCAAAAATTATTTTTACTTAAATGAACCTTGAAAATGAAGATTGGAGGTCTTCAATATGACGAAATCTTATGACATATTGATACTAATCAGCTTTTTAACTGACTTAGTTTTAATTGCCAACACATTATCCAACCGAAATATCAACCCATATAAACGGAGTGGCTTTCTTGGAACTTATATACTCATAATGCTATGTAGCATTTGTGAATGGTCTGGCATTTTAATTGATGGATTAAACTTCAGTTCTAGTTTAATATCTGTACACTATTTAGTAAGAACTTTAGAATTGAGTATTACTCCACTTATATCATTTTGGTGTGCCAATACAGTCTTTTCAAGTAGATTAAACAACCACTTTATCCGTACAAATATTGATAAAGTTTTTGCATTTTTATCAATATTGCATATAGCTCTTGTAGTATCTACCAGAGCTACACATTGGATATTTTTTATTGATGAGAATAATGTATATCGTCATGGTCCATTCTATTACGAATACATTTTTATGTTTATCCTATTTGGTGTAAGATTTTTTGTCAAGGCATTCCAATTTAGCAAAAAACATCAAAACAGTAATTCAACAATGCTTACTTCAATTTTGCTCTTCATTACTTTTGGTGTTTTAATTCAAATTGCAGATTCTAACTTTAAGACCTGTTGGTTAACTTTGAGCATTGCATCAAGTTTCGTGTATGTTTATTATTTGGAACTTACCCAATATACCGATGCTCTTACTCAATTGTTAAACAAGCGGGCTTATTCTAATCGAATTCAGCGTTTGAATTGTTCATACACATTGATAATGTTTGACGTTGATGATTTTAAAAAAGTCAACGACAACTATGGTCATAAGGTCGGAGATGAAGTGCTTCGTATCGTTGCAGAGTGTATATTTGAAACCTACAGAGATTATGGAAACATTTATCGTATTGGTGGTGATGAGTTCGCAGCAATTCTTACTAAGCCTATAACTGATATGGATAAGCTAAATAGAAAATTTATTGCATTGCTTATGGAGCATCGTAGTGCTTTCAAAAGTATGCCTTATGTAAGTTTTGGTATTTCATATCATGAAAAATTTGATACATGTTCAGTAGAAGAAGTTGAGAATTCAGCAGACCAAGAAATGTACTATTATAAATCAATTTCCAAGCATGAGAGAGGTTCTAGTAAAGGAGATACATCTTAAGTTTTTCCTTTTCGTGGTTTAGCTAATAACCACAGACAAAAAGTGTGAAGGATTTAGTCCTCCACACTTTTTTTAGTTTTTAATCTATATTTTATTTTTGATTTCCTCTTTGCTTAAACCTAACTGTTCAATTTCTTCTACAATTTTTCTAATTTCTTGTAACTTCTCTTCTATCTTTTCATCTACTAACTTTTGAGTATTATATGCTATATATGTTCCTTTAGTAGATAATGTAACTGTAACACCTTTTCTTTCTAATTCTGTATAAGCTTTTTTTACTGTATTTGGATTTATTCCTAATTCTGTTGCCATCTCTCTTACAGAAGGTAATTGTTCCTCTGGTTTTAATATTCCAAGCACAACATATCTTTCTATTTCATTAACAATTTGTTCATAAATAGGAACTCTACTTTTATAATCTAAATTTATCATTTTTGTCACACCTTTCTAAATAAATTTTATATATCAGTTGTGACTGTTACTTTATTTATATCTGCATCTATTGAATCTTCTTCATCACCAGAAACCTCAATATCGTCTGCATTATATTTTGTAAAATCTTCATCTAAATCTGGAGAATTATCTATTGTATAAATATCTCCATATTCATCATTTTTTGCTTTCCATTCATCATATTTTTCGACATCATTAGAATAGAAATATAATTGTTCGCTATCATTATCATTCTTATATTGACTAATTGAAATTTTCAAATAATCTTTTGTTAGGTCAACATTTTCAGAACTATTTTTTACAAAATTTTTTATATCTCCAAAACTATTCATAAAAACATATTTACTACTACTTGATTCAAAAACTAATGCATTAGTTATATGGTTACCATCATCTTCATCTAAAATTATATTTGCCTTAGCTAATCTATTTGAATAATTAGCCAAATAAGCTTTTAATTCATCACTTGTCGTTGCTAAAACTTTTCTTTTATGTAATCGATGATTTTTATAGTAATAACAATCAATCTCATTTTCTATAAATGTTTTTGTATTATTATTATTTACAATGCTAGAAAAATTGTTATCTACTAAATTATTTAATATATTTTTTATATTATTTTTCTCTGTTCCTTTTACTTTTTTATTTTGGAAAATCATTACACTATCACTAGCAATTCCATACTCAAAATCAGCCTTTACCATTTTCATGTACTCTTCATTTTGTATAATTTTCCATTTTAACATACTAGCATTCTTTGAAACTAATCTAATATTTTTTGTTATTTCTTGACCATCTTTTAGCCTAATTTTTACATAAACATATTCTGTGTCATTATTTTCTCTAACAGTTCTTGCATAATAGTTCAAATATTCATCTGCAAATAATCCTTCATAAAATTCATCAATTATTTCGCTATCAGTAAACTCATATTTTATTTCTTCTGAATTATATCCACTCTTTTTTGTATCTGTAGGATTTAAGATGAAAAATCCTAAGCTCTTAATATCTTCTTTTGAATATGTTTTCCAGTCATTACTTTTCTCTGAAAAATAATAATTAGATATTCTAAAACATCCAAAAAGAACTGCAACAGTAAGGATAAATGCTGGAATTTCTAATTTTAATTTTACTTTTCTTCTTGTTACTAGATCGTATACATAATAATATATAAATATAAATGCTAATATAAGTGCTGTAATTTTTATACTTTCTTCCAATTTAACTAATATAGCAATCATTGGGACTAAAGTTAATCCTTTTATAAATAAATGTACCCATACATTTTGAAAAGCCTCTTCTGTATTTTCCATTTTTCTTTTTTCAAATAATAAATATCCAATTATTGCATAAACAACAGCCATTACTATTGTTCTAACTAAACTACCATTTGAGTATAAAGTTGGATTTTGTATAATAAGCCCTTTTAAATATCCATAAGGCATTGTATAATTATTTTCTACTTCTATATTTACTGATATATTTGCATTATCCTTAGCAAATTGAATTGTTTTGGTTATCTCAAAATTTCCAACCACATCAATTGTAAATGGTACTAAAAATAAAATAAGCAAAGTAATTGCAATTTGTGTTAAAAGATTTCCTGAAATAGCCATGCCGATATTAGTAGCTGTATATACAAATATATAAGATACCATGCCAAATATAAAATAATCTATTAACATACTAATTGGTAATACTAACCCATTAAAGCACATTGATGCAAATAAAGCTGTAAGAAAATTTAGCAATTGAATAGCAAATATTAGTAATATTCCACCAATTAAATTTGTTGTAAAAATTGTTTTTCTATTTATTGGCATTGAACCGATAAAATCAACACTCTTCCTTTTAAATACATATCCGAATAAAATATATGAAATCGCAACTGGAATTATATACATTCCAACTGTATTTACAATATTAGCAACATGCATAATGTTTGTAGTTATATAGTTTGAATTCACATTTAGTAAAATTAAAAAATTCAATACAGGTACTATAAACAATGTTAAAAGTAATAAAGTTCTTGATTTCTTTAAATTTTGTATTAAGTAATTCTTGTTAAATAACTTCGTTAAATTCATAACCTAATACCTCCATTTCATATATAAATATTTCTTCTAATGTTAGTGTTAAGAAATCTAAAATTAGTGGATTTTTTGATTTTAAATATTCTTCATATTCTTCTCTTTCGCCTTTTACAATCATTGTAGCAACACTGCCACTTTTCTTAAAACTTAATATATTTAATTTTTCAAAATCTTTTTCTGAAAAATCTCCTTTTAATGAAATTTGAACTTTAAAAATGTTTGTTTTTAAAGTATCGACTTCACTTTCAAATAAAATTCCACCTTTATATAAAAGTCCTAAGTTTTCACAAATATCTTCTAGTTCTCTTAAATTGTGACTAGTCATAATAATTGTTGTATTATTTTTTTCCATTTGTTTAGCAATAATTTTTTTCATTAAATTTCTAACAACTGGGTCTAATCCATCAAATGTTTCATCAAAAAACATATATTCTGCATTAGTTGATATAGCACATATCAAACTGCATTGTTTCTTCATACCTTTTGAAAAGTTTTGAATTTTAGCATTCATATCTAATTTTAAAATACCAGCTAGTTCTTCTAAATATTTCATATCAAATTTTTTATACATGCTTTCATAAAACTTTGCCATATCTTTTAATGTATATGATGGATAAAAAAACAAATCATCTGGTACAAAAACTAATTTTTGTTTAAGCTCTTGATTATCCTCTATTCTTTCTCCATCAATTAAAATCTCGCCTTCATCTTTTCTATAAATATCATTTATAATTCTAAGTAAAGTTGATTTTCCAGCACCATTAGCACCAATTAGCCCATAGATACAACCAGTTTTTATATTGCAATTAAGCTTATCTAGTACTTTTTGCTTTCCATAAGATTTACTTAAATTTTTAATTTCTATCATATAGAACTCCTTTCCAAAAATTAAATAACTGTACTATTTGTACTAGTACAGTTATATCATAATATTATATTCATGTCAATTTAATTCATTAAAATTTCATACTTCTTTATTTTAAGTAACTAAACTGGCATAGTGAGTTCTTTAGATTACAATATCAAATTCTAGTTATATCAACAATGTCTAAATCTTTTTCTTCTACTTCATCATCAATTGCTTTATAAAGTGCATTTGCCGTATCTAATGATGTAAAGCAAGGAATTTTACATTCTACTGCCAATCTCCTAATTTTGAAACCATCTCTATTAGCTTGTTTTCCCTTTGTAGGAGTATTTATTATAAAGTTAATCTTTCCAGATTGTATTAACTCTAAAATGCTATCTTTTCCTTCCCAAATTTTTTCTACAACAATTGTTTCTATATTATGTTCCTTTAAGAATTTTGCTGTTCCAATTGTTGAATATATTATAAATCCTTTATCTTTGAATTTTTTAGCTATTGGTAGCATTTCCTCTTTGTCTTTATCTCTTACAGTAATTAAAATATTTCCATTTTTAGCAACATTCACACCACTAGCAATAAACGCTTTTAATATAGCATTCTCAAAGTTTTTGTCTACTCCTAAAACTTCACCTGTTGACTTCATTTCTGGTCCTAAACTAGTATCTGCATTCTTTATTTTTTCAAAAGAAAATACTGGCATTTTCACGCAAACATATTCACTCTTCTTATACAAACCTGTTCCATAAGGCATATCTTTTAATTTTTTCCCTAAAATAACTTCTGTTGCAATATCTATCATTGGTAAATTAGTAACTTTACTTATATATGGTACTGTTCTACTTGATCGTGGATTTACTTCAATTATATATACTTTATCTTTACTTACAATAAATTGAATATTTAACATACCTATTATTTTTAGTTCTTTTGCTATTTTTTTAGTATATTCAATAATTTGCTCTTCATATTTTTTATCTAAAGTTTGAGTTGGATAAACAGAAATACTATCACCTGAATGTATTCCTGCTCTTTCTAAATGTTCCATTATTCCAGGAATTAAAATATCATCTCCATCACAAATCGCATCTACTTCAACTTCCTTACCCAAAATATATTTATCAACTAAAATTGGGTGTTCTTGAGCAATCTCATTTATTTCATTTACATATTCTTCTATTTCTTTATCATCATAAGCAATTGCCATTCCTTGTCCGCCAAGTACATAAGATGGTCTAACAAGAACTGGATAGCCAAGTTTATTTGCAACTTCTTTAGCCTCTTCTACTGTAAAAATTGTACTACCCTCTGGTCTTAAAATTCCACAATTATTTAAAGCATCATCAAATTCTTTTCTATCTTCTGCTCTATCCATATCTTTTTCTTGAGTTCCAAGTATCTTTACTCCCATATCACTTAAAGCTTTAGTTAATTTGATTGCTGTTTGTCCACCAAATTGAACTATTGCTCCATAAGGTTTTTCTACATCTACAATATTTTCTACATCTTCTGGGGTAAGAGGCTCAAAATATAATCTATCAGCTACATCAAAATCTGTACTAACAGTTTCTGGATTATTATTAACAATTATTGTATCATAACCAGCTTTTTTCAAAGCCCAAATTCCATGAACACTACAATAATCAAATTCTATTCCTTGACCAATTCTAATTGGTCCTGAACCTAAAACTAATATTTTTTTCTTATCACTTATTTTTACTTCATCTTCTTCATCATAGCTAGAATAATAATATGGTGTTTTAGCTTCAAATTCCGCACTACATGTATCAACCATTTTAAAATTAGCAATTATTCTATTGCCAAGTCTTATTGCTTTAATTTCTCTTATATTTTGTTTTGAAAGCTCTGAAATGACTTTATCAGTAAATCCATATTCTTTAGCTTTTCGAATTAAATTTGCATCTAGTTCTCTTTCTTGTAAATCTTTTTCTAATTTAACAATATTTGAGATTATACCAATAAAAAACTTATCAATAGTTGTTAAATCATGTATTTCATCTATTGAAATTCCTCTTCTTAAAGCTTCAGCTATTACAAATATTCTTTCATTATCTACTTTTTTTAATTTTTCATCAATTTCTTCTCTTGTGAACTCTTTTAATTTAGGTAAAATAAGACTATCAATATTTTCTTCTAAAGAACGAACTGCTTTCATTAGTCCTGCTTCTAGATTTGTAGCAATTGCCATTACCTCTCCAGTTGCTTTCATTTGTGTACCTAAATCTCTGCTTGCTGTTAGAAATTTCTTGAAAGGCCATTTTGGGATTTTTACAACAACATAATCTAAAACTGGTTCAAAACAAGCATAAGTTTTTCCTGTAACTTCATTGATAATTTCATCTAATGCGTAGCCAATTGCAATTTTAGTTGCAACTTTAGCAATCGGATAGCCTGTTGCTTTTGAAGCTAATGCAGAAGAACGACTTACTCTTGGATTAACCTCTATAACAGCATATTCAAAGCTTTTTGGATTTAAGGCAAATTGAACATTACAGCCGCCTTCAATTTTTAAACTAGAAATGATTTTTATTGCTGATGTTCTGAGCATTTGATATTCTTTGTTTGCAAGTGTTTGTGATGGTGCAACAACAATGCTATCACCTGTATGTACTCCAACAGGATCTATATTTTCCATATTACAAATTGTAATACAGTTTCCCTTTGAATCACGCATTACCTCATATTCAATCTCTTTCCATCCTGAAATACATTTTTCAATTAAAACTTCATGAACTCTTGATAAACGCAATCCACTACCACATATTTCTTCTAATTCTTCAATTGTATAAGCAATGCCACCACCTGTACCACCTAATGTATATGCTGGTCTTACAATCACTGGTAATCCAATTTTTTTAGCAAAATCAATTGCATCTCCAACATTATATACAACTTTACTTGATATACATGGTTCTCCAATTTCTTCCATCATATCTTTAAAAGCTTGTCTATCTTCAGCTTTCCTAATTCCATCTGCTTTTGTGCCTAGAAGTCTAACATTATATTCAGTTAGAAATCCGCTTTCTGCAAGCTCCATTGCTAAATTTAGTCCAGTTTGTCCACCTAAGTTTGGCAAAATACTATCTGGCTTTTCCTTTTTTATAACTTTTTTTACAGTTTCTACTGTTAATGGTTCTATGTAAATTTTATCAGCCATATTTTTATCAGTCATGATTGTTGCTGGATTAGAATTGATTAAAATAACTTCTATTCCTTCTTTTTTCAATTCTCTACAAGCTTGAGTTCCAGCATAGTCAAATTCAGCAGCCTGACCAATTATTATTGGTCCAGAACCTATTACTAAAACTTTTTTTATATCTTGATTTCTTGGCATTTTTTCTTTATCCTATCTTTAATATTTAGGCTTTATATAAAACCTATGAAATTTAATCTTCTTTTTGTTTGTACATATTGCATCTAAATTTATATCTATATTACTGCTATTGCAACATTTCTATAAACTCATCAAATAAATATGCTGTATCTTCTGGCCCCGGACAAGCCTCTGGATGAAATTGAACTGTAAATATATTTTTGTTTTTGTATCTTATTCCTTCAACAGTATTATCATTTAAATTTATATGTGATACTTCAGCAACTTCTGGATTTAAGCTTTCAGCTAATATATAATATCCATGATTTTGTGAAGTTATATATACTCTATCATTTTTTAAATCCTTTACTGGATGATTTGGTCCTCTATGTCCATACTTTAATTTAGCTGTTTTAGCTCCAGTTGCAAGCCCCATAAGTTGATGTCCAAGACATATGCCAAAAATCGGTATATTAGTTTTATATAATTTTTTAATATTTTCTATTTCTTGAACACATTCTTCTGGATTTCCTGGTCCATTTGAAAGCATAATTCCATCTGGCCTTGTTGCTAAAATCATTTCAGCTTTTGTATTAGCTGGATAAACAGTTACCCCAACTCCTCTTTTTAATAAAGAATTTATAATATTATCTTTAGCTCCAAAATCTATCAAAGCAACTTGTTTAGGTTTAGTTCTTCCATAAGTTGTAACTTTGTTTGTTGTAACCTCTTCTACAATGTTTTCTATTTTATATCTATTTATAATTTCTAGAATTTCATCAATATTATCAATATTAGATGTAAGAAAACCTTTCATTGTGCCACTATCCCTTAAAACTTTTGTTAATTTTCTTGTATTAATTCCTTTTAAACCTGGAACTCCATTTTCTTTCAAAAATTTATCTAAATTTTCTGTACTTCTAAAATTGCTTTCATTTTCTCCTAAATTATGAATAAACACTGCTTTAGCCCAAATTTTTCTAGATTCACAATCATCTAAGCATACTCCATAATTTCCTATAAGTGGATATGTCATTACAATTCCTTGACCTGCATAGGAAGGATCTGTAAATGTTTCTACATATCCTACCATTCCTGTATTAAATACTACTTCGCATGCAGTATCAATATTACTTCCTATTCTTTTGCCTTCAAAAATTTGCCCATTTTCTAAAACTAAATAGCCCTTCATTTTAGCTCCTTTTGAATTTATTTAGATTTTTGGTTATATCTATAAACCATTTTTAGCCTACAAAAAAACACTAAATAAAAAATTTAGTGTTTTTTATAAATATAAAAGAATTAGAAAAAAATGTATCTATAAATTGTTTTGCTTTTTTTGTTTTGTTATTTTTTGCAAAATACATTTTTTCTCCTCCTTACTTATTACTTTTTATATTGTAATAGATTTTACTATATAAGTTTGTAAAAAGCAAGTAAAAATTATTCTTTATTCAATACCGCTTAAGTCTTCTTCTGTCCATATTATTTTTGAGTCATCATTTTCTCCAACAGTATAGCAAACCCCTTTTATATCAATTTCTCCATTTTTTGAAATTCTTAAAATAAAGTAATATGTGATTTTATCATCATTTGAATATATTTTTATTAAAGAATCTTTATCAGGTTCTATAACTAAATTATCTTTGTCACTATCTTTTATAATATTACTTGGTATATTTGATATCAAATTATTTTTTGAATCATATATATTTATTGCAGAAAAATCCTTTAGTTCTAAATTATTTACTAATACAATCCTATCTTTATCTTGCATATTGCTATTTATATAATCTAAACCAAAATATATAGAAAAGTCTTCTGAATTCTCCATTAGCTTTTTACTAGTATTTAAAGCTTTTTCTAACTTATTTTTTATTTCTGTATAATTAGTTTTCTCTTCAATATCAAATTTTTCGCCTGATATTTGTTTTTTATTATTTACTTTATAGTTTTTTTCAATAAATAAAAATATTATAATTACTAATAATATTATAATTCCATATATTAATTTTCTCATATAATAATCCTTTACTTTTTCTCAAATATTTTACTGTTTTCTGCTGTTTCTACAAATCCATTGTTTCTTAATGCTGTAAAATCAGTAAAATCAGCATTTCCAGACACATCTATATATTGTAACTTTGGAAGTTTTGCTAAAATTTCCGCTGTTTTTATTGAAATTGAATTTCCATTTTTATCTTTGTATGTACATAAATTAATTAAATTATTATTTTTTAAGTTCAACTCAGTTATATTACTATTTTCAATTTCATCTAAAAAGAAACTAATATCAGATATTCTATTATTTTGTAATTTTAGACTTGTTAAATGTATTGCCTTATTGATATTTGTAAAATTATCAACTTTGCAACCTGATAATTCCAAAGAAAAATCTCTTTCATAATTTGCAAAATCTTCACCATCTAATCTATTTGTTGATGCACAACTTACATATATTGATGTGCAGTTAGTCATAGTAGTTAAACATAAACTATCGAATGCTCCATACTTTTTTTCACCACTAGAGCCACTCCATGAAAATGCCCCTACCCATGAGCCAACATATTCTTTCATATAACTAAATGAATCTAATACATCTCCGCCAAAACTAACTGCAACACCATTTTGATTATCTAAAAATTTTGTATTGATATTATCACATTTTACTAAGGCCACTCCATTTCCAGATAATTTTTTCAAATTAGTTATGCTATCAGCACTAAAATATGTTCTATACGTAGTTGCTATATTTTCTATACAAGATGGAACTTTTATAGTCATATGATTGCTAAATTCAACATACAAACTTTTTAAACCAGTATTTGAAAAATCCATTTTATAATTTGGCATTCCATAATATCTCGTATGCATTTTAGTTAAATTTGTCAATTTACCAATATCATCATAATACTCTTGAGCTATTGGTACAAATCCACCACCATGTCCGATTATACCTGTATCATCTTCTGAACAATAATAACTATAAGCATTTTCAATTAATTTAACTATTTTACTATTAAAATTTGTGTCATTTTCTTTGTATAATTTAACTGTTGCACTAGAATTGTCAAACCTTATTAAACCCAGTTTTGTATTTTTTTCCAAAGTCGTTATATCAGTCACCTTGGTATTGCAAAATGAAATTCTCTTTAAATTTGTCTTATCTTTTGCAAAATTTAATGTTTCCAAATTTGTAGAATCTAAATTAACATTTTCTAAATTAGGAAGTGATTCTAACAAACTCTGTATTTGAGTATCAGATAAATTTTTATTTCCACTTAAAGATAATGATTTCAAAGTCGTTTTTCCAGATAAGGTCATTATACTATTTGCATCTGCATCACTTGTAACTTTTATAGCTGCTCTATCCGAAAATATTAAACTATATTTATTATCTAAAAATAAATTTGCAATATTAGATAATTTTTTTATCATAGAATTACTATTGCTTTGCCAAGTATCACCAGAAAAGTTTAAATTACTTGTTCCAATTGCATATATATAATTTGGCTCTGAATTTATTAAAATTGGTGATAAATCTAATAATTGTGTTGCACTAGCAATTCTAATAGTTTTCAATGTTGAAATATCTTTAAGTTCATTAATTGAGCTCAAATTAGAATTATTAGTTAAATTGATGTAATTCAATTTTTTTAAATTTTCAATACCATTCAAATCTTGTAATAAATTTGAACTTAGTCTTACCTTTGTGGCATTTATAAAATTCTCTATTCCACTAGTTGATTTCAAACTACAATTAGCAAATATCAGATATTCAACACTTTCACATGTAGTTTGAGTTAATTTATTAAAATACATTAAGTTTGATAATTCACAAAATACATTGTATGTTTCATTACCTATTTCATCATAAAAAAATTTCCAATACTCATTCCACGCACCATACATATATATTCTTTTTAGTTTAGAATAATTTGTATCTTTCATTGAATTGCATAGTTTTTCAACTTCTGTATCATTTGGATTATAAAATTTAATTTCTTCTAATCCTGTTAATGTTTCAAAACCTGTATAATCAATATTTTGTTCTTTTTTTGAATTACAAAAATATATAGAAGTTAATTTATATGCTCTCTGAATGCCCTTCAGGCTTCCAGTATAATTTGTTAAAGTTAAAGTTTTTAAATTTGGTAAATCTCTTAGAGCTGTCAAATCATTTATTCCTACACTATCTGAAATTTCTAATTCATTTATCGTTCTTAAGTCTTGCATATTGAAATCTTTTGGATCATTTCCAAGTGTATTAGCAATTGATTTAGCAAGTTCACTTCCAGCAGTATATATCGTCTTAGTTCCATCATAACTATCTGTTGAACTTGAAGAAGTATAATCAGCTCCTATTGAACTATCAATTCCATCAGAGCAATAATACACTTGTAAATCTCCTGTAACACCATATACATCTTTTAATTGTTCATATGCTGAAAAACTTTCATTATTTGCTTCTCCATCCTTTAACTGCTTTCTAATTTCTTCTGGTAAATTATTTTTTCTAATTAATCTTAATTTTATAAAACCAATTCTTGAATTGCCATCTGAATCTTTAGCATTATATTTTTTTATAATATAATTATTTGATCCATCCATATAAAACCAGTCTGAATAGTTATCACATAATTTTTCAACCGCAGATTTTACAGTTCCATCATCATTAGTTGAAACAATATTATCTAATTCAGCATCAATATATTTTTCATTTAAGAAATCTGATAAAGCTGAACAACTTTGCATATATGTTGCATTTTTAGCTTGTGATAATATACCATTTTCTCCAATCGTTGCATTCAAACTAACACCAGCAAGAATCAACATTACAATAATTGTAATTACTAAAGCAATCAATGTAATGCCTTTTTTACTGTCTAATTCTTTTTTTCTAAATTTTTTTCTTAAAATTAGCTTTCTTTTATTCATTTTGCATTCTCCTCCTATGTATATTTAATTTGAGAAAAGAACAATTATAATTCATATATAAAGTTCCTTTCTCAATAATCCATAAAACAAAAATGCAAAGATTGCGACTTTTGTTTATTGAAAGAAAACCATTCCAGTCTTTAAAAATTTGCAACAGAAAAAGCACTAATAAATAGTGCTATCTAATAATTTTTTGCAATTTTAAAAAGGTATTAAGTTCTATATCTACTTAATACAAATTAACATCATTAGACAACTCTTTTATATTTCATTTTTATGGATTGTTCTTTAAGTAATATACTTAAAGA
>CAKPBB010000005.1 GCA_934140005.1 uncultured Clostridia bacterium | reverse complement strand
AGAGGACAAAGAACAAAAACTAATGCCCGTACAAGAAAAGGTCCAAGAAAATTAGTAAGTAAAAGCAAAAAAGCTTAATTAGTAGGAAATAAATTAAGGAGGGAATACTAAATGGCAAAGGCTAGTACAAAGAAAACAGTTGTAAGAAGAAGAGAGAGAAAGAACATTGATAGAGGTTCAGCTCATATTCATTCAAGCTTTAATAATACAATAGTTTCTATTACAGATACACAAGGTAATGTAATATCTTGGGCAAGTGCAGGTGGTCTTGGATTTAAAGGTTCAAGAAAAAGTACACCATTTGCAGCTGGTCAAGCAGCAGAAGTTGCATCTAAAGCAGCTATGGAACACGGATTAAAAACAGTTGATGTTTATGTAAAAGGTCCTGGTGCTGGTAGAGAAGCAGCAATAAGAGCATTACAAACAGCTGGATTAGAAATCACAATGATTAAAGATGTTACTCCAATTCCACACAATGGTTGTAGACCACCAAAAAGAAGAAGAGTATAATTTTAAGTTAGATATTAAAAACGAAAATATAGGTGCGAAAGCATATAAGAGATTTAAGAAAGAGGTGTAAATTCACATGGCAAGATATAAAGATGAGCAATGTCGTATTTGCCGTAGAGAAGGACAAAAATTGTTCTTAAAAGGATGCAGATGCTATTCTGATAAATGTAGTGTAACAAGAAGAAACTATGCTCCAGGACAACACGGACAAAAAAGAACAAAATTATCTGAATACGGTACACAATTAAGAGAAAAACAAAAAACAAGATCATTCTATGGTGTTGGTGAAAAACAATTTAGATCATATTTTGAAATGGCTTCTAATAAAAAAGGTATTACAGGTACAAACTTACTTCAAATATTAGAAACTAGATTAGATAATGTTGTTTATAGATTAGGTTTTGGTGCATCAAGAGCACAAGCAAGACAAATCGTAACACATGGAAATATAGAAGTAAATGGAAGAAAAGTAAATATTGCTTCTTATTTAGTAAAACCAGGAGATGTTGTTGCAATTAGAGAAATTAGAAAAGATAATCCAGTTGTAAAAGCTAACATTGAAAATGGCTCAACAAGACCAGTTCCAGAGTGGTTAGAATTGGATAGTGAAAAATTAAGTGGAAAAGTTATAAGATTAGTAAATAGAGAAGAAATTGATTTACCAGTTGAAGAACACTTAATCGTTGAGTTATACAATAAATAATAATTTTTATACTTAGGATACGCTTACAAAGAAAGTTGAATTTTAAAAAGGGTTGATTTATAACCTATTAGGAGGTAAAAATGATTGAATTTGAAAAACCAAACATCGAATGTGTTGAAGCAGACGATAAGAGGAATTATGCAAAATTCATATGTGAACCATTAGAGCGTGGATATGGAATGACAATAGGAAATTCTTTAAGAAGAATCTTATTATCATCATTACCAGGAGCTGCAATAACAAGTATTAAAATAAACGGCGTAGTACATGAATTTTCTACAATTCAAGGAGTTGTAGAAGATGTTCCTGAGTTGATTGTTAATTTAAAAAGTGTTAGATTAAAAGTATTTGATAACGATGAAAAAATTATCAGAATCGATCATAAAGGTGCAGGTGAAATTACTGCTGCAGACATTGTAACAGATGGAACAGTTGAAATTTTAAATCCTGAATTACATATTGCTACATTATCAGCTAGTGCTGATTTCCATATGGAAATGACAGTAAATAGAGGTAGAGGATATAATGTTGCAGATAAAAATAAAAAAGATAATAATCCAATAGATGTTTTACCTATTGATTCTATCTTTACACCAGTTAAAAAAGTTAATTATTCAGTAGAAAACACTAGAGTAGGACAAATGGTTGATTATGATAAATTAACAATAGAAGTATGGACAGATGGAAGTTTAAAACCATTTGAAGCTTTAAGTTTAGCTGCAAAAGTTATGGTAAGTCATTTAGAATTATTTATTGATTTATCTGAAGCTTCAAAGAATACTCAAGTTATGGTTGAAAAAGAAGAATCTAAGAAAGAAAAAGTTTTAGAGATGCCTATCGAAGAACTTGAACTTTCTGTAAGATCATATAATTGCTTAAAGAGAGCAGGAATTGCAACAGTTGAAGATTTAGCAAATAAATCTCAAGAAGATATGATGAAAGTTAGAAACCTAGGTAAAAAGTCATTAGATGAAGTTACAAATAAACTAATTGCTCTAGGATTAAACTTTACATCAGAAGAAGATTAAGTTAAGGAAGGTGAATGAAGTGGCAGGAACAAGAAAACTTGGAAAACCAACTGACCAAAGAATGGCAATGCTAAAATGTTTAACTACTGATTTAATTTTAAATGATAAAATAGTTACAACAGAAGCAAGAGCAAAAGAAGTTAAAGCTATTGCTGATAGTGTTATCGCTTTGGCTGTTAAAGAACATAAAAACTTTGAAGAAGTAGAAGTAAAAGTTGTAAAAGCTAAATTAGATAGCAAAGGTAAAAAAGTTACAGAAAAAGTAACAAGCAAAAATGGAAAAGAATATTTAAGAGTTGTTAAAGAAGAAACAACTGAAAAAAGACAAAAAGATATGCCTTCAAGATTAAATGCTAGAAGAAAATTGATGACAAAAATCAATAAAGTTGAAGGAGTAGATTTAATGGATAAATTATTTAATGAAATCGCTCCAAAATATGAAGGTAGAGTTGGTGGCTACACAAGAATATTAAAAATGGAACCTAGAAAAGGTGACAATGCAGATGTAGCACTTTTACAATTAGTTTAATATTGTTTAGTATGTATTTAATAAAACCCTAAATATAGGGTTTTATTTTTTTACAAGTAACATAAAATTAAAATCTACATAATATATATTAAAAGTTAAATTATTTACTTTCTGGAGGCAAAATATGTTAGATTTTGTTATAAAAACAATTATTTGGTGTTTAGTAATATATGGAGTTATTGATTTAATAGAAGACATATATCAAAATTATACATATAGTAAGATTTGCAAAAATGTTAAGCTAATATTAGCAGTAAAAAATGTAGAAGATGGAATAGAAAATTATGTAAAAGAGTTAAAATACAGTAAGAATTTTTTTAATAATTTAGTTGTTATTGATTTGGGTTCTAAAGATAATACAGTAAATATTTTAAAGAAATTAGAAAAGGACACAGTAAACATAAAAATACTAAATGAAGATGAAGGAAAAGAATATATAAAAAATTTAAATGTAGATTGAAATAATACAAACAATAAATAAAGGAATATTTTAGCAGTTTAGCTTTAATATTCCTTTATTTAATTTTATAATTATATCTAATATTAAACTTTATATAAATAGTAATAGATAGATTGTTTTCTACATATTATTTTATTCTTTTTCTCTTTGATTAGCTTGATTATGTTTTAATATTTTATTAAAACTTTTTTGTATGTCAGTATGGTTTATTTGATAACGTTTAAATTCTAGTGCAGGTAAGTAATTTAATTCTTTTACTTCCCAAGAATAACTAGATGAATTAAATACAGGTATGTGTGTTCCTTTTAGTATTTTAACTTGATCTTCTTTAGAAAGCTTTTTAAAGTGCTTATATGGAATATCAAATATTCTACCGAAAGCATCATATTTAATTTGAATATTTTTTTCAAAGTTGTATACTTGTATTTTTTTATTAGCCGTAGACTTTATAAATGTTGGAACATTTAAAATGTGAAAAAATTCATTTGGTTTATATATTTCATCATGACTAAATATACCATGCTCTGAATTTTGATGCATTCTACTTGTTCTAAATTGAAATTCAATAGCACTATCAAATTCATTTCCTTTTATTTTAGGAGCATTTACGCAATAATGTAAAGATTGATATAGAGTTTTTTTAGGATATCTTATATAATCTTTTACAAAGCTATCGAATTCTCTCTTGAAAAATGGAGAGCGAACTTTTGGTATGTGTATACCCAAATCTTTTGGATTAAGAGAGTATTCAGTTGATGATTTTATCTGCTCTATTTTTTCTTTTCGAATTTGTACTGGAACAAATCCTTGCTTTCGAGAAATTTTGATGTGATCTCCTAGTAGTCTATAGCAATTTTGTATAGCTAATATTTCAAATTTTGCCGGTGGTAAAATAAATCTGAAAGCAACAAAATCTCTTAAACTAAAATTTAATTTACTTAAATCTCGTCCAGTTTTAATATATTCACAGATTTTATCTTTTATTTTTTCATTTGCACTTAAAATTGATTTTATTCTTCCTTCAAGTTTTAATCCAGGATATTTTTTTTCTAATAGAGTATATTGCTTTGAAACAAGGTTTAATATTGTTTCAAAGAAGATACCATTAGGATTTGAAATAGTACGATAATATTTTAGACCATTAAGATATGCATTATAAATTTGCAAGCTTGCATTATCAAGTGAATGTGTTTGTATATAACTTTCAAGTTCATTGATGTATGTATTTAAAATTTCTCTACTATTATTTCCTGGAATATCAGTTATATTTAATTTAAAAATATCTTTTGAATTTGCCATATATGCCTCCCGTTTTTGTGACAACAAATAAATTATAGTACTTTATTTATTTGAAAAACAATAGAATTTTAGGACTTGTTATAGACAGAAAGAAACATAATTATTTATAAAATATGTAATTGTGAATATTTTTGACAAATAGAACGAAGAAATAGCATAGAAATTTGTCATATAAAGAATAAATATGTAAAAAAATATATGACGAAATTTTTTTAGTTACACAGTTGATGTTTCATATTTTAATAATGGAATGACGTATAGTAAAACTACGTTGTGACTAATAAAGAGCAAAGATAATTTTATAGGTATTGGCAAAAATTACATAATATGCTATAATTAACAATGTGATTTATATTATATACTAATCAGATGGTTATGAGTTAAACCTGAAAACTCAAATAAATAAAAGGAGAACTCTTATATAAAAAGTATAAGATATAATAGATGAAAAAAGTAGAATTATTAGCCCCAGCAGGGTCTTTTGAAAAAGCAAAAATAGCAATTATGTATGGAGCAGATGCTTTATACTGTGGAACACCGAAACTTTCATTAAGATCTCGTTCAGAAGTACAAGATAGTGACTTAGAAAAGATTGTTAAATATGCTCATGAAAGAGGAGTAAAAGTATATCCAGCAATCAATATTTATGCTTGGGATGAAAACTATGAAGATATAAAAGAGCAAGCTAGATTACTAAATGATTTAAAAGTAGATGGAATTATAATTTCAGATGGAGGAGTTGTTGATGCAGTAAAAGAAGCTGCTCCAGATGTTGATATTCATATAAGTACACAAGCTAATACTGTAAGTTATCATGCATGTAATTTCTGGTATAAAAATGGAGCTAAAAGAATTGTTTTAGGAAGAGAACTAAATAAAGAACAAATAAGAGATATTATGAAAAATAAACCAAAGGATCTAGAAATAGAAATGTTTGGACATGGTGCTTTATGTTTTGGATATTCTGGTAGATGCTTTTTAAGTGAATTTTTAGCTGGAAGAAGTGGAAATTTGGGAGACTGTGCACAAAGTTGTAGATGGGCATACAATGTATATGTTGAAGAAACAAATAAGCCAGGTAATTTGATGCCAGTTGAAACTGATGAAAAAGGAACATACATATTTTCATCAAAAGATTTATGTTTAGTTAAAGAAATTCCAGAAATAATTGATTTAGGAATAGATAGCTTAAAAATCGAAGGTAGATTAAAAACAGAATATTATTTGGCAACAGTAATCAATGCATATAGAAATGCAATTGATGATTATATGAAAGATCCAGAACATTATGATTTTGAAAAATATATGGTAGAATTGGAAAAAACAAAAACAAGAGGTTTAACTACATTTTATTTTAATGACAGAAATAATAAAGATTTTCAAGATTATTCAGGCAGACAATATAATGCTAACTATGAATTTGGTGGAAAAGTAATAAAAGATATAGAAGATAAAACTTTAATTGAAATAAGAAATAAATTGTCTGTTGGTGATACTTTAGAATTGATAGTTCCAAAACAAATAAAACCAATAGAATTTAAAATAGAAAACTTATGGGATGCTGATACAATGGAAGAAATTGATACTGTAAATCCTGGTAGAGCAGAACAAAAAGTTATTTTAAGAATTCCTGTTAAAGCACAAGAAGGCTGGATAATTAGAAGAAAAAAGAACTAATATAAAATAAAAAATGGAAAGTATTATAGATTATATAATTTATAATGCTTTTATTTTTTTAACAAAAAAATTTATTGACAATAATGAAACTTATGAATATAATGAATATATGAACAGATATTCAAATAAACAAGGAGGAAAAAGTGGAAGAAGAACTTGAAGAGCAAAATATAGTAGATTTTGAAAAAGTCGAAAAAGTAAAAAAAGACTTACCATCTGATGAAGTTATATTTGATATGGCAGAGCTTTTTAAAGTATTTGGTGACTCTACTAGAATGAAAATAATAAGTGCTTTACTAGAAGAGGAACTATGTGTTGGTGATATAGCCATTATAACAAATTCTACACCTTCTGCAATTTCACATCAGCTTAGAGTTTTGAAACAAACAAAATTAGTGAAATTTAGAAAAGAAGGAAAAATAGTATATTATTCATTAGATGATGAACATATAAAAGCAATTTATGAAAAGGGGCGTGAGCATGTTGAAGAAGTATAATTTCATTTTAAAAGATTTAGACTGTGCCAATTGTGCTAGAGAGATAGAAGAGGGTTTACAAGAAAATAAAGATTTACACAATGTTGTAGTTAATTTTAATACATTAAGATTAAGTTATGAAACAGATAAAGTATCAAAAGAAGAGGTTATTAAGAAAGTATTAGAAATAGAACCTGAAGTAGAAGTTGAGGAACTTTCAAAGGATGGTAAAGATGTTAAGAATAAAAATGAAAATTCATCTAAAACAAAATTCCAAGTTATTAGGCTTATAATAGGAACAATTATTGCTGGTATAGGTTTGTATTTAGAAAAGATAGATGGAATGCAAATCATATCAATGATTGTTGTTTTAATAGGATATATTACTTTATTATATAGAACTTTAAAAAATGCTGCAAAACTTTTAGTAAAAAGTCATTCAATCAATGAGAATTTTTTGGTTTCATTATCTTGTATAGGTGCTTATTTTATAGGTGAGCATTTTGAAGGATTGATGGTTATTGTATTATACGAAATAGGAAAGATTTTGGAAGAAAAAGCAATAAATAAAACTCGTAAGTCTATTTCATCTTTAATGGATATAAAACCAGAATATGCAAATTTAAAAGTTGGAGACGATATTAAAGTTGTAAAACCAGAAGAAGTGCATATTGGTGATGTAGTTGTTATTAAACAAGGTGAAAAAATACCAGTAGATGGAATTGTAGTTAAAGGTGAAGCTAGCTTAAATACATCATCACTAACTGGTGAAAGTAAATTAAGAAAAGTAAAAAAAGAAGATACAGTTTTATCTGGAAGTATTAATGAAAATGGATTATTAGAAATCAAAGTAACAGCAGAATATCAAAATAGTACAGTTCAAAAGATTTTAGATTTAGTAGAAAATGCAACAGATAAAAAAGCTAAAACAGAAACTTTTGTTGGAAAAGCAGCTGGAATTTATACGCCAATTGTAATTGTACTTGCAATTATTGTAGCAATATTTTTACCATTGATTAGTAGTACAACATATTCTCAAAGTATATATAGAGCATTAGTGTTCTTAGTTATTTCATGTCCATGTGCAATAGCAATTTCAGTACCATTAAGCTATTTTTCTGGAATTGGTAAAGCATCAAAAGAAGGAATTTTAATTAAGGGAAGTGACTATATAGATTCACTAAAAGACTTAAAAGAAGTAGTCTTTGATAAAACTGGAACACTTACTAAAGGTGAATTTAATGTAGAAAAAATAGTTACTTTATCTACATATTCAGATGAAGAAGTTTTAAAATATGCTGGAATTGGTGAGAGTTTTTCAAATCACCCAATAGCAAAATCTGTTTTAAGAAGCATTGATAAACCATTAGACACTTCAAAAGTAAAAGGGTATAAGGAAATTGCTGGTAAAGGAATTTCATACATTATTGATGGCCAAACAGTACTTGTAGGAAACAGTGAGCTTGTTGGATATAAGAGTAAGAATGAAGGAACAACTGATATATATGTAAAAGTAGATAATGTAGTAATTGGTATAATTATTTTAGCTGATACTATTAAACCAGGTACAAAAGAAGCTATTAGTAAATTAAATTCAATGGGAATAAAAACAAAAATGTTTACTGGTGATAGTATAGAAGTAGCTAGAAAGGTTGCTAAATCATTAAAAATCAATAGTGTAAAAGCTGAAATGTTACCAACTGATAAATATAAAGAAATGGAAAAGATTATTGAAAAAAGAGATGAAAAATCTAAGGTTGCATTTGTTGGAGATGGAATCAATGATTCACCAGTTTTAGCTTTAGCAGATGTAGGATTTTCAATGGGTGGAGTTGGTTCAAGCTCAGCAATTGAAGCATCAGATATAGTAATTATGACAGATAATATTGAAAAAATAGTTCAATCAATAGAGATTGCAAATAAGACTTGTAAAATTATAAAACAAAATTTAATTTTTGCAATATTTGTTAAAATATTAGTTTTAGTATTGAGCTCTGTTGGAATACTAGGAATGGCTAGTGCAGTATTTGCAGATGTTGGTGTAACTTTGATTACAATATTTAATACAATTAGAATTTTAAAATAATTATATAAGATGCAAACATACATTTTTATGAAGAATAAATTTGTATGTTTGTTTTTTTATGTTCTAAATTTATTGCAATTTTACATAAAATAAAGTATAATAGAAAAGTATTAAAATGGAAGTATTATAAGAATAAGGGTGATAATATGGAAAAGAAAAGAATTTTAACAGGTGATAGACCAACAGGAAAATTACATATAGGACATTATTTTGGTTCTTTAAAAAAGAGATTGGAATTACAAGAAAATGAAAATTATGAACCATATATATTGATTGCAGATGTTCAAGCTTTAACAGATAATTTTAATAATCCGGAAAAAGTTAGAAAAAATGTAAGAGAAGTAGCAATGGATTATTTATCAGTAGGAATTGATCCTAAAAAAACAACAATATATATTCAATCAATGGTACCAGAAACAGCAGAACTTACTGCTTTTTATTCAAATTTTGTAACAATAGCTAGATTGCAAAGAAATCCAACAGTAAAGACCGAAATTGAACAAAAGAGAGAATTATTTGGAGAAAGTGTAACTTATGGATTTTTGGGATATCCAGTTAGCCAAGCAGCTGATATTACAGCCTTTGAAGGAGCTTTAGTTCCAGTAGGAGAAGACCAATTACCTTTAATAGAGCAATGTAGAGAAATTGTTAGAAAATTTAATAGTGTTTATGGAGATGTTTTAATAGAACCACAAGCAGTTTTATCTAGTAGTAAAAGAATTAAAGGCTTAGATGGAAATGAAAAAATGGGTAAATCTTTAGGAAATGCTATATATTTATCTGATAGCGAAGAAGAAATTTCTAAAAAGGTTATGAGTGCTGTGACTGATCCTAATAGAATAAAAAAAGATGATTTAGGAAATCCAGATGTATGTATGGTTGCATATTATCATAATTTATTTACAGATAAAGAAGAATGTGCAAAAATTTGTGAAGAATGTAGGCAGGGAAAAAGGGGCTGTGTAGCTTGTAAAAAAGAACTTGCAAAAAATATTTCTGATACGTTAAGACCTGTTAGAGAAAAAAGAGCATATTATGAAGCACATCCAGAAGAGGTTGATGCTATATTAAAAGAAGGAACAGAAAAAGCAAGAAAAACAGCTAAAGAGACCATGAAGAAAATAAAGAAGGCTATGATGCTAAATTATTTTGAAGATTAAATATATGATTATAAAATATGAGATTTAAGAATTAGAAAGGAGATATGATATATTAAAAATGATATATCATATAATAAAAAAATGTTTGTAGATTATGCAAAAATTATAATTGAATCAGGAAAGGGCGGAGATGGTGCAGCTACTTTTAGAAGAGAAAAATATGTTGCAGCAGGTGGTCCTGATGGTGGAGATGGAGGAAAAGGTGGAGATATCTATTTTGAAGTTGACCCAGATACAAATACACTTGTAGATTTTAGATTTACTAAAAAATTTAAAGCTAAAAGTGGTGAAAATGGAAGTGGTAATCGTTGCTTTGGAAAAAGTGGTGATGATTTAACTGTAAAAGTACCAAAGGGCACAATTGTAAAAGATGCAGAAACGGGAAAAGTAATTGTAGATATGTCTGAAGACGGACAAAGAGAACTTATATTAAAAGGTGGTAGAGGTGGCAAAGGTAATGTTCATTTTGCTACTTCAACAAGACAAGCTCCTCATTTTGCAATAGATGGAGAAAAAGGAAAAGTAAAGGAAATTATACTTGAACTTAAATTACTTGCAGATGTTGGTTTAATAGGATTTCCAAATGTTGGAAAATCAACAATTTTATCTAGAGTTACAGCAGCAACACCTAAAATAGCAGATTATCATTTTACAACAATAGATCCAAATTTAGGAGTTGTAAAAACAGAACATGGAGATAGTTTTGTTTTAGCAGATATACCAGGTATCATTGAAGGTGCTAGCGAAGGTGTAGGTTTAGGTATAAGATTTTTAAGACATGTTGAAAGAACAAGATTATTATTACATGTAATTGATGTTGCTGGTACTGAAGGAAGAAATCCTGCTGATGATTTTAATAAAATAAATGAAGAGTTAAAAAAATATAGTGAAAAATTAGCAAGTAGAAAACAAATTATTGTTGCCAATAAAGCTGATAGTATGCAAGATGAAAATAACTATGAAACTCTTAAAAAAATTGCTAAGGAACAAAATTTAGAAATATTCAAGATTTCAGCAGTTACTGGTGAAGGATTAAATGAATTATTTAATCATGTTGCTGAAGTAATAAAAACACTTCCAAAAGAGGAAATTGTAGAACCAGAAGAAAGAATGTTATATACATTAGAAGAGGAAGAAGAACCATTTACAGTAACAAGAAAAAATAATGAATTCTTTGTAGAAGGTCCAACTATAGATAGACTAATGGCAAGAGTAAATACAGAGGATAATGAATCTTTTGCCTACTTACAAAGAATGATGAAGAAATTGGGAATTGATGATGCTTTAAGGAATAATGGAGTAAAAGAAGGAGATACAGTTAATATCTTAGATTGGGTATTTGAATGGTATGAATAAAATAAACAAAACTTTCGTTTGACAAAACAAATGATTTATGATAATATATTTTTAGTAAAAACGAATAAAAGTTCGATATGTTGGAATATAAGTATAAGGAGCGTATATAATGAGAAGAAAAGATCCAGATAGCTTAAATAAAAGAGAAAAAGCAATATTGAAATTTATTGAAAAACAAGTTGTTGAAAATGGTTATCCACCATCTGTTAGAGAAATTGGAAAAGCAGTTGGCTTAAAATCTACAGCAACTGTACATGGTTATTTAGAATCTTTAGAGAAAAAGGGATATATCAAAAAAGAAAGTCAAAAAGGTAGAACTTTAAAATTATTAAAAGGTGGTAATTTAGAAGGGGAGCAAACTACTTTTGAGAAGCCTGTTTATACAAACAAAGAAATGGTAGAAGTTCCAGTAGTTGGAAAAATTACAGCAGGAGCACCAATATTAGCCGTTGAGAATGTAACAGATACATTTCCTATACCACTTGATTTTGTTGGAAATAGTGAAAGTTTTATGCTTACTGTTAGAGGAGAGAGCATGATTGAAGCTGGAATTTTAAATGGAGACTATATTTTAGTTCGCAAACAGAATACAGCAACAAACGGAGAAATTGTTGTTGCTTTAATAGAAGATGAAGCAACAGTTAAAACTTTCTATAAAGAGAAAGATCATATAAGATTACAACCAGAAAATTCAACAATGGATCCAATTATAGTTCCAAATTGTGAAATTTTAGGTAAAGTAATTGGTGTATTTAGAAAAATGTAATTATTGTAAAAGTTTAACCTTATAAAAAATCCGTATTAAATTTTAATACGGATTTTTTTAGATTATTTTATTTGAGTTCAACAACAGTAACGCCCATTTCACCTTCTCCAAAAGTTCCTAAACGATAACTTTTTACATGAGGGTGATTCTTTAAAAATTTATGTATTCCTTTGCGCAAAGCACCAGTGCCTTTACCATGTACAATATGAATTGTATTAAGACCATTATAAGCACATGTATCAAGGTACTTGTCTATTGCAAAACAAGCTTCTTCAACATTTTGACCAATAACATTTATTTCAGGAGAAACTGATTGAATATGTAATTTATGTTCTTTAGAATAAGAGTAATTTTTTTCGGGTTTGCTTTCTTCTTTACCAATTTCTAAATCAGTAAGTTTAAAATTCATTTTCATAATACCAACTTGTACTTGAACAATTTTGTCTTTATTTGGCAATGTTATTATATTACCAGTTTGATTTAAAGATGGTATAAATACGGACATACCAAGTTTTATAGAATCTTCTTTTAAAGTTTTTTCTGTTGGAGTTGTAATCTTTTTTGATTGAAGATTATTTAATTTTGTATTTATATTGTTTCTAGCATAATTTAAATGCTTTACAGTTGTACCTTTTTCAATATCACGAATTAAATTGGTTGCTTCTTCTTTAGCATCTAACAAAATTTCTTTTGCTTGTTCTTTAGCTTTATCTAAAATTTCTTGTTCCTGCTCTTTTAGTGAAGAATTATTATGTTTTAAATCTTTTCTTAATTTTTCTATTTCAGCTGATTTTTCAAGAATTTCTTGTTTTTCTTTTTCTATTAGTTGTTTATCTTCGTATATATTTTTTAACAAATCTTCAATATTTATTTCATCTTTAGAAAGAAAATCTTTTGCTCTTTCAATAATATCTTCTGGAATTCCAAGCTTTTGACTAATAGCAAATGCATTGCTTGTGCCAGGAACACCTATCAATAAATGATAAGTAGGAGTTAGAGTATTTATATTAAATTCTGCACTAGCATTTTCAAAACCTGGAGTGTTTAATGCATAATGTTTGATTTCTGGATAGTGTGTAGTTGCAAGTGTTAGAGCACCACGTTTATTTAAGTTCTCTAAAATACTAATTGCCAAACTTGCGCCTTCGATAGGGTCTGTTCCGGAACCTAATTCATCTAACAAAATTAAACTATTCTCAGTAGCTATAGACAAAATTTCAGCAATTTTTGTCATGTGAGATGAGAAAGTACTTAATGAGTCTGCAATACTTTGTTCGTCTCCAATATCAGCAAAAATATTATCAAATAAACAAATAGTGCTATTTTCTTTTGCTGGAATATGCATTCCAGACATTGTCATACAAGTAAGTAAGCCAACTGTTTTCAAAGTAACTGTTTTTCCACCAGTATTAGGTCCAGTAATAATTAAGCTAGTGTAATTTTCTCCAAGAGAAATATCATTTTTTATGGCAATATCTTTATTTATTAAAGGATGCCAAGCTTGTAATAAGATAATCTTTTTTTCATGATTTATTTTTGCAGCTGAACCGTCTATATCTTTAGAATATTTTGCTTTTGCAAAGATAAAGTCTAAAAGTCCAATTAAATTTGCATTATTTTGTAATTCGTTTATTAAATCATAAAACATACTAGAAAGTTTTTCTAATATTTGTTCGATTTCAAGATTTTCTTCTAAATTTAATTTATTTATATCATTATTTAAATCAAATACAGATAATGGTTCTATAAAAACAGTCGAACCACTAGAAGAAATATCATGAACAAAGCCTTTTACTTCAGAACGATATTCATTTTTGACTGGAATTACAAATCTTCCAGCACGCATAGTAACTACTGGTTCTTGTACATATTTTGTTCTAAGTAGAGAATTTAACTTATTTTTAATTTCTTGTTCTTTTTCACGTTTATTTCTACGAATAGTAGCAAGTTTCACTGAAGCTGTATCTGAAATTGTATATTCATCTATAATACTAGAAAAAATAGTCTTTTCCAAGGATTCATTAGTATATAGATTATAAAATAAATTTGTTAAATTTTTAAATTCAGATAAATCAAAATCAGAATTGAAAAAATAATTTTTTAGTTCATGAGATATCTGTAAAATTTCTCCTAAATCTAAAAGTTGTTTAGCTGATAGAGAAGATAATGTTTCTAATCTTTTTAAAGAAACAGTGATATCAGCAATTTCACTAATTGGCACAGAACCTTTTCTGTATAACAAAATAACAGCTTCTGAAGTTTGATCTAAAGCTTTTTGTATGTCCTTTTCAGTTGAAAGAGGTTCAATATTAGTTGCAAAACCTTTCCCAATATAAGTTTTACAATAACTAGTTAATATTTCACATATTTTTGAAAATTCTATTTTTTCTAAATATTTTATATTCATTTTTATGCCTTTCAATAAATTTTTCTTAAAAATACTAAAATATATTATCATAAAAAGTAAGTAAAATAAAGGGGTTCAGAAAATTAAGTAAGAAAAATATGAAAATTTTTAAAAAAGTTTTGAAAAAAACTTGACAGAACAGTTATATTGAATTATAATGTAAGAGCGTTAAGCAAAGAACGCAAGCGCCATTAGCTCAGCTGGTCAGAGCAACCGGCTCATAACCGGTGGGTCCAAGGTTCGAATCCTTGATGGCGCACCATAATAAGCTCTTATGAAAGAGCTTATTATAAAATTTTATTAAAAAGGTTGACAAATTAAAAGTTTAACTTTATAATAATTAACATGTAAATATTTGGGTAGGTGGTCGAGTGGTTAATGGCACCAGACTGTAAATCTGGCCGCGAGAGCGTACGATGGTTCGAATCCATCCCTGCCCACCAAAACAGAGTATGAAAAGCTTTTAGTTTTAATACTCTGTTTTATTTTATAAAAAAATGTTTATATAAAATCTTTAAATAATTAAAAATATTTGCGGGTATAATTTAGTGGTAAAATGCAATGCTTCCGACCTTGTCTCGTGGGTTCGATTCCCACTACCCGCTCCATTTGAAGACAACTTACGGACTTAATTGTTCGTAAGTTTTTATTTTATATAAAACTTTAAAAGTTCTCTTATCACAGAAAGGAGGCCTTTTTTCATGCTTGAAATTAAATCCATTGGTATGGACAAAATTAATGAACAACTATAAAAATATAGCAGAAGAAATTGTCCTAAATGAATATGTTTTTATATAAATAATCTTCAAAAAAGAGGAAAAAATTATCAGAATAATTTTTTCCTCTTTTTTGTTTTTTTGAATATGGGAATAAAATCTATGTCTAGCCAGCACTGAATTTATACTCCCGCATAAATTCTACTATGGGAATTCCCATACCCTTTACTTTTTTCTAACGCAAACTCTATATAATCTTTTTTCTAATTTATATCTTGTCATTATTTCTTCATTTAAATATTCGATATCAAAATCTTTAAAGAAAAACTTAATGTCTTTTTCATCAAAAAATCTTTTTAATCTTTTATCCGATGTTTCGTATAAATGATGTTCTATTTCATTACCTTGACCAGCACCGTGATTTACATCATTTACTGAATTAACTCGAAAAATTAAGCGTCCTCCAACAGTAAGAATGCGTCTTATTTCATTTAATAATTCAAATGTATCTTTTTCTTTAAAATAATGTAAACATAAATCAGCAATTATTAGTTCAAACGAATTATTATCAAATGGCATTCCATCAAGCATATTAAAACACTTAGTATCATACACTTCTGGAAAGTTTTTTTTAATATTATTAATTGCATTGCTAGATTGATCACAAGATATAACTTGTTTATTTTTGTTAATTAAATACAAAGTATCATTACCACTTCCGCATCCTAAATCCAAAATAGGAGTTGAGCAACTATCTATTATAGTTTCAAACTTATCCAACCAGTCGTCTAATTTTATTTCATTTCGTTCATATTTACTATGTATATTATCCCAATATTCTAAGGAATTTTCCTTTTCATTAAATCCCATTTTGTACCTCCATAATAATTATTTCTTATTAAATCCTTCTTTAATTTTTTTACTCATTTCTTCTTTAAATTCAGGTGAGTTAAATATTCCTGCAAATAAATCCTTAGTTGCATCTCCCATCATTGAATACATTGCAGAATTAGATAATTCTTTCTCTCTTTTTAATATTTCTTGTTCATTTTGAACTTTTATCTCTTCAATTTTTAATTGATGTTCTTTTTCTTTAGTTTCTATATCAAGTCTATGTTTTTCATTTAATGCTTCAATATCTATTTTATGTTGTTTCATTAATTTTTCTATTTCGTGTTTATTATTAGTTTCAAGTGTATTAATTTCATTCTTACATTTCTTAATAGCAATTATTAAACTTCCAACACCAGTAATAAGTGCAGGAACTATTGCTATAAGTAATTGTGTCCACAAATTTGCATTCATTTTATGCCTCCTTTATTTCCATATTAGTAATATTATGATTATCATCGCAAGTAAATAAAATATTGATTTTCTCTGATTCAAAATAATTAATTAAATCATCATCTAACAAATGAGTTATTGCAAATCTTTTTTCATTCTTAGTTAATTCATTTATAGGTAACCAATAAGCATAGTTATCATCTAAATCCAATGGGTTACCATTCACTTTATTTGCGATATATGTTTTCATAACAAATTTTTTATTTTTACCTGGATATATAATTTCAACATTTCCAATACATTTTAAATCATTAATATCCATTCCGGTTTCTTCTTTAAATTCTCTTATACAAGTCTGTATTTCAGTTTCACCATCTTCAATCTTTCCACCAGGTATATCAAAATAATCTTTGTTAATATTCTTATATTTAATACAGGCAACCTTGTTATCTTTAAAAGCAAATACTCTTACCGCATATCTTATATCCATTATACTTCCTCCTTATATAGAATCAAGTTTAATTTTGAATATATTATACTATAAAATAACAAAATTCTCCATACTCCCATTGAAATTTAATAAGAATTCATATATAATATTTTTAGAAAGAGAGCGTTATGGTTCGTAAGCTGTTGCTTAACTGCTCCATAATGCATTTTCGTCGAACCACTTAAAAATATTGATATAAGTAAGTTTGAAGAAAATCAAAGTTAAGTATCAATCACATTTATATAAGTCGATTTAATCGGCTTATTTTTTTTACCAAAAGTATATGAAAAAAATTGAAAAATTATGTAAAAAGTGGTATAATGACATCTGAAAATATTCGTAGCTATGCGAACTATAATAAGAATAGCAGGTTTATATATTCCCGTAAAACAATTGGTAGGAGGAATTAATATGAAATTTCAGAAAGTTAACATTGCAACAGCTCGGATTAAAGGCTTAGAAAAGCCTCCATACTACTTTGACCATCATTGTTATTATGCTTGGGACATTATGTTCGAAGACACTTCTACTTTATTTTTTAAAAATCTTCCATTTATTAAGCTTGGAAACACTGAAGAAGAAGGCGAAATTTTCTGCAATCAGCTTAAAGAGAATTTCAAAGAAGCACATATTTATGATGGCGATAAAGTTGCTGTTATTTTCGAAGATGACGGTCGTGTTCTGGCAATCGGCAGCAAAGGAAAAGACGCGTGGATTGATACAACTGACAAATTTGTCAAGAAAACTTTCGCAGAACTCAATATTGTTATTACATCTTTGAAAGTGTATTAATTTGCAATCGTTCAAACCCCTGCTACTAAAAAAAGTGGCAGGGGTTTGAATTTCTGTATTAAAATAAAAAAATTAAAAATTTATTGAATAAACACAAAATTTGTGATAAATTATAATCAAATAAATCGAATTATATAAAAAGAGCATTACTTTGCAGATGTATTTTTTTTGCATACCTGCTCCGTAATCGCTCCAAAAAAGCTCATACAGATGTATGAGCTTTTAATATATTTGTAATGTTGGGAATCGAAAAGAAGTGTACTCAAGTATAGAGTTGGACTGGAGCTTTCTAAAAATCAATTGACTGCCTTGTAAAACCGTGCTATAATAAATTCATTGTTCGTTAGAAATCACTTGATTTATCCTGAAAATAAAACGGGGGTATCTTTATGAAACTTTATAATCCAGCTTTTCGTAGAGTTTTACACAAAAAGCAAATACCTTCAGCGTACGAAATAGAATTGCTGAATCGTGTTGACGACTTAGAAAGATTAGCTTTCGGTGAAGGAAATTATACTAGTTTTCGCTTAAGGCTTCGCTCATATGCAGAAACAGAAGAAGGAGGATGTCGTTTAACAGAAGAAGAACGGTTGCGTCTACTGCACCATAGAATTTCTGAGTTAAAATTAATCTTACTTAGGCAAGGAAAAGGATGCGAAATAGAGAGGTTAGAAAAAGCTGATAACAATTGGAATAGTCACCATCATGAGCCTAAATCTCTTATGCTTTATGTTCCGGACGTAGATAAGTGGATTAGTAAGGATGAAGATACAGAGAATAAAAAATAGTGTTAAGATGTACTATGTATAGTACTAAAAATCCGTGAGGATATGTCTTTAGACAATTCTCACGGATTTTATAATTAAACTTATTTTGATAAACTTGATTCATAAAAATCCAGCCATTAATAAAAGTGTAGCATAAATACTACACAATAAACTACATAATAAACTACACAATAAATATTGATATAATCTGCTAAATGTAGTATAATATAGGTGTAGATAAAACTACTTAAGGAGAAAAAATGGATAAATATATACCACCATATAAAATAACAAATAAGATGTTAGACTATATTTCAAAAATAATGGAAAAAGTTGGAGAAATAAATAGTTATATAAATTTAAATAAAATGCCAGAATTAAGAAAACAAAATAGAATTAATTCTATACATTCTTCTTTAGCTATTGAAAATAATCAATTATCTTTATTTCAAGTTGAAGATGTAATAAATGGCCGAATGGTAATTGGAGATAAAAAAGATATTCAAGAAGTAAAGAATGCATATGAAGCATACAATAAAATTTCTCAAATAAATCCATATTCTATAGAAGATTTGAAATTAGTTCATGGAATAATGACATTTTTAATAGAAGAAGAGAACGGAAGATTTAGAAGTCATGGCGAAGGTGTTTATGATGGAGATAAATGTATATTCGTTGCACCATCAGAAAAGCTAGTTCCAGAATTAATGGAAAATTTATTTTCCTGGATGAAAGAATCTAAGGATACAGTTCATCCTTTAATACTTTCTTCGGTATTTCATTATGAATTTGTTTTTATACATCCTTTTGGAGATGGTAATGGTAGGATGGCTAGACTTTGGCAATCAGCTTTGCTTTCTAAATGGAAAGAAATTTTCGAATATGTACCTATTGAAAGTTTAATAAAGAAATATCAAGAAGAGTATTATAAAATTATAGATAATTGTAATAAATCTAGTGAATCAACTGAGTTTATAGAATTTATGCTGAAAATGATTTATGAAACAATAGATAAAATACTTATAGAGCAGAATTCAACAAAAGAAACTACAGAAGAAAAAATTATAAATTTAATAAAGATGAATCCTAATATTACACAAAATGAAATGGCAGAAAAATTAGGTTTAACTAGAGATGGGATTTCTTATAATATAAAAAATTTAAAATATAAAAAAATTATTAAAAGAATAGGTTCTCATAAAACAGGAACTTGGAAAATTCTAAAAAATAAAAGAACGAGATTTTAATCCCGTTCTTTTCAGACTGTTGACAAAGTATGTAAAAATATTTTGTTCAGCGGTCTTTTTTATATTAAATTTCTCAATATTTCAGTGACATTCTTCATATCTTTTTCTGTTGACATTATAGTTATCAATAAATTTTTATCTTTATTTAGAATGATATATTGTCCATTGGAACCATCCCTAAAAATATAACCATCTCGTGATATAAAAGTAAAATATCCTATTCCAATTTTAGGTAGAACTCTTTCAGGCTTGTAAGCAGATGGTGTTTCTAATTTTATAGAGCACATTTCTTTTATCCAGCTACTTGAAATAATTTGATTGTTATTATATTTTCCTTCATTTAGTAATAATTGACCTATTTTATGAAAATCAGAAGGTTTAAGGTATAATCCAGTAGCTCCTGGACAATATTTTTCATAGTTTTCCCATTTATAATCTAAAATATTAAGTTTTTTAAATATATTTTCATTGATAAAATCTGCTAAATTTTGATTAAATGCTTCTTGAAAGAAGACTGATAATATAAATGGCTCTAAATTGTTATATGCAAATCTAATTCCTACTTTATAAGGAATATCATAATTTAAAGCATAATCTAATAATTTATCTTTATCAATGCCTTGTATAAATCTTTCAGACATCATTTGTGATTCATAACCAGTAGTATGAGTGAGTAAGTTTTTTATTGTCCATTTGTTAATTTTTTCAATATTGTTTTTATTTGTTATGTTTATGATATCTTTAATTATTGGAAAAATTTTAGTATTTAAAGTTAATACTTCACCTTCAATTGATAATTTTTTATCAATTGCGATACCAATAGCCATAGCAACTAATAATTTAGCACAACTTCTTAATTCATGTAATTGCTCTTCTTTATAGAAAATCTTTTCAATTTTTCCATTTTGTTCAATAAAAATACTATCAATATTTAGATTCGGTATAGTTTGTGACAACATATTTATATTGTTTATTATGTCTTGTGAATTAATCAAATTGTATCCTCCTATCACCAAGTTTAGAATACTATTTAAATTATTTTAATTTTAACATATACAATTTTCTTAAAAATCCATTTGATAGGGTGGTTTCTTTTACAAATTTTAAGCCAACTTTTTCAAGAGTTTTACAACTTCCAATATTATCTGGATGAGCCATAGATATTATGTAGTCAAATCCTAAATCTTTTGCTAATTGTAATTCAATAGTTTGTAATTTAGTAGTAATTCCATTTCCTCTATATTCAGGTAGAACTAAATTGCCACCTAATTCGCAAACTTTAAAATTTGTTAAATCAAATTCATCTTTAAAATCTGCTAACATCTCTTGTGAAATATATAGTTGTGCCATTCCGACAAGGTTTTCGCCATCATAAGCACCATATAAAGGAGCATAATTTACATCATCAAACATACTATCTAATTCCCATTGTTCGTATGGAATAAAATGTGCTGGATCAGGCAATCCTTTTAAAACAACATCAATAAGATTAAATAATTGTTTCTTATCTTTTTCTTCTATTTTCTTATAAACTAAATTCATAAAAATTCCCTCCATTAATTTTATATTAAACATTTTTAGTAAGTTCATTATATCATTTTAATATATATTTTCAATTAGATATAGAAAGAAATTGCATTTTAATGTATAATAGTTTTGTATTTTTGAGATAGTTGTATGCAAAAAATAAGGAGGAGATTTATGATTATTACTAAGAATATTTTAGATGATCAAGTACCTAAAGAAATGATGCCTACTAGATTAGACAGTGCCATGAATTTATATACCAATGTTAGTTATAATGATAAAAATGGAATTATCGTATATAATACAAATCCAAATACTTGGAATTGCTTATATTCTTTTTTCGAATTAAACCATAAATTTACAATAGATGAATACAACTTTAATAAAGAAAATATAACCTATAGGGAATTGATTGAAGAATATCAAAAAGTTTATAAAAAGATATATGAAGATGAAAAGGGGAATACAAAGAATATAAGAAAGCAAATTTTAATTGATGAATATAAAAGGACTTTTAATTTAAGAGATGTTAATATAAGTACGGAATTACTTCCAATTTTTGAATTAAAATATTCTAAATCAAAGAATGTGTGGACTTTATATTATTTTGAAAATTATGTTGCTGATAGAGTGAATGATTTTAGTGAATTGATAAATCAAAAATTATATGAGCAAAAGATAATGCCATTAGATTCTTCTATAAGAGAATTAGATGGAGTAGAATTAGCAAGTGATATTCCATATTTATTATCAATAGAATCAAATGTTGAAAAACTACAAAATAATGTAATCGAGGAGTAAGTGATATGAATTTAAAAATAGTTGAAAAAATTGAAAAAGAACATCCTTTTAATTCGAGAAATTGGAATTATCAGAAAATAATTAGATATTTATTAAGTGATGAAAATAATCGTATAATTGAAGCAATGGTAATATGGCACATAAAAGATGGTACGGTTGTTGAATTTCTTTTAGAACTAAGCAATATGTACAATTGTCCAGTTGGTTGTCAATTTTGTGCTTCTGGTGCATTAGAAAAAGCACCATATATGTTAAAATCAGAAGATTTTTGGGAACAGGTTAATATTATGCTTGGTGATAATAATATTGATCCAAATGATTATGAAAAGTTTTGTATAAGTTTTACTGGTATTGGTGAGCCATCAATTGTTTATAGACAAACAGGACAATTTATGAGTGAAGTTCAAGAAAAATATTCTCATGTGACTTTTATAATTGGAACATTTGGATATGATCCTAAATGCTTTGAATATTGGGAAAATTTAAATTTAAGAATTAAAACATTACAATTACCTTTTTATTCTTCAAATAGTACAGAGCTAAAGAAAATTGTAAAGAATCTTCCATTAAATTACTCTTTTTATAATAATGTACTAGAAGCAATAAAATATAAAGAAAATGCTAAATATAACAAGTGTAGAGTAAAAGTAAATATGCTTGGAATGTGTGGAATTAATGATAGTGATGAACAGGTAGAGGAATTTATAAAGATTTTATCACCTGTTAAGAATAAAATAGAAGTAAGAATATCATTTTTAAATTATACAAAACAAGCAGAAAAATATGGATATGTATCTCCAACATTTGATAGATTAAGAGAAATTGAGAAGAAATTAAAAGATAATGGATTTGAATGTTATTCTTTTGGTAATATATCTAATGAAGAAATTGGATGTGGACAATTAGTGCAAAATAAAATATCTAGTGAAAAATAGTTCTATAAAAATAACAGGAGTTGATTGTAATGAAATATTTTAAGAAGTTGATAGGTGAAAGAATTTATTTATCACCACGTAATGGTGATGATGTAGAAAAATTTACTGAATGGTTAAATGATTTTGAAACAACAGATTATATTGGCAGAAGTGCATATATAACAACATTGGAAAGCGAGAAGAAATATTTTGAGGATAATATGAATAAAAATTATGGTTTCTTTATCGTAACATTAGAAAATGATAAGTTAATAGGTACTGTCAGTTTAGAAGAACATGATTTTATAAATAGAACAGCAACATTAGGAATTTTTATTGGTGATAAAGAATATAGAAATAAAGGATATGGAACTGAAGCTATAAAAATGATATTAGACTATGGATTTAATTACTTGAATTTAAATAATATAAAACTTAATTTGATGAGTTTTAATGAAAGAGCTTTGAAATGCTATCAAAAATGTGGTTTTAAGGAATATGGAAGAAGAAGAAAATGCAAATATATAAATGGAAAATATTATGATAGTATTGAAATGGATATACTTGCAGAGGAATTTTGTGACAATTCTATCAAAAATAAAAATATATGATATTCCATTTAGTTATGCCTGAATAATATATATGTATTTCAAAAAATAATATATTTGTATTAAAATAATATTATCGTTAGAGTCGAAACTGATGCTGATAATTATCGGGAGGAAATCTTATGAAAAAGCAGGTAAATACTTATTTGGCAATCGCATTAACTACTTACTGTAACTACAAATGTTTTTATTGCAAAGAAGGAGGAGAGAGTATAACGAAAGAACAACGGACAATACCGTTTGATAGATTAAAAAACATAATAAAAATTGGATACGAAATCGGAATTAAAAATTTTAGAATTACTGGTGGTGAACCAACTATAGTTTCTTATTTTGGAGAACTGATTGAATATATCATGAAGTTTGATGGAACAAAAGTTAGAGTGAATACTAATGGCTTTGATATTTTAAAATATACTGATGTGTTAACAAAATATAGAGAACGATTAGACATTGTTTTTAGTGTTGATAGTATCTCTCAATTTCTGAATGGACAGCATTTTCCAAAGTATCTTTCAGAAGATGTAATAAATATAACTAGAGCATTAAAAGAAAATGGAATATCTGTGAGATATAATATTGTTGTTACTAGAATAAATGAAAAAGAAATAAGAAAGTTGGTATTGAAAGCAATTGATGAATTACATATAAATGTAAAATTGTTAGACTTAAACTTATATACAGAATATTTTGGAAATGGTAAAAATTTGTGTGGCAATGAAGCTACTGAATTTTGGTCTAAGCTATATACACCAATGAGTGACTTTTCTGAATTTTTAAGTGCTATTGCCAATGACTCACAGAGTGAATGGACAACAGGCTTGATTGGAAAAGGAAATGGAATTCCAATGAGTGTCTATTTTCGTGGTGATAATTGGGTTCAGGTAAAAGATTCGAGTAGAGGTACAAGATATACAGAATTTTGTAAAAGAACCTGTAAGTATTACAGGCTAGGAGAATGTCAAGAAGGAGTGTTTAGCTTACTTTTGTCTTCAAATTTAACCTTGCATTTGTCAGGCTGCAAGAATGAAAATCTTTATTTTTCTTTAGAAGATTGTGAAGAAGAGGAGATAAAGGAGGCTTTTAGTTGTTTACTTAAACTTGTTTAGAGTTGGAAAACGAAAGTAACTATAATGTATAATTTAATATTTTATTGAATTTAAGCACAGAAGTCTGAAATATGTTGAATATTTCAGGCTTTTGTGATATAAGGATAAAAGAAATTTGAGTTGGGAGAATCAAAATATGATAGATTTTGAACTATATAGAATCTTTGTAGTTGTAGCTGAAGAAGAAAGTATAACTAAAGCAAGTGAAAGACTAAATATTTCACAACCAGCTGTTACAAAATATATAAAGAATTTAGAAAATCAGTTATCATTAAAATTATTTATAAGAAAAAGTAAGGGATTAGAATTAACAGAAATAGGAAAAGAACTATATAATAAAGTAAAATTGCCAATTAGTGAACTGAATAAAATTGATGAACAATTTGGCATTGAAAAAGTTATAAATATAGGTACACATAATCATTTAGGAAGTTGTGTTTTTGGAGATATTATAAATCATTATTCACTAAAACATCCAAACATCAATTTGAATTTAGTATGTGAAGAAACGTCAAAGATGATGCAAATGCTAAAAGAACGGAGAATTGGATATTGTATTTTCTAAAAAGTATGATACAAATGTGTATAAAGAAATAAAATATAATAAAATTGGTTATTTACATGATATCATTATAGTAAGTAAAAATTCAGAATTTGCAACAAGAACAGTACAGCTTGAAGAATTAGAAAATCAAATTATGTATGTGCCAAGGAGCTATGCACAAACAGTAGAAAATATAAAACGATTAACAAGTGAAATTAAAATAAACTTTAAGAATAGTAGCTATAAAACTATATTAGAATGCGCTAGTTCAGGACAAGCTTTAGGTGTGATAACAAAAGAATATGTAAAAAGTGAAGAACTAGAAAGACTAAATTTGGTTGAAGTAAATATACAGCCTAAGTTGGAAGAAATTGAATTTGGATATTTTACAAACTCAAATAAATTTAAGGAATTAAATGATTTTATAAAAGAAATCAAAGAATATTTTAAAATTTAATATAAAATGTTTAAGGAAGAGAATAATGCTAAATATAGATGAATATTTAAATAATTTTTTTAAAGGTACAAAGAATCCATCATTAAAAGCTATGGAATTTTTTATGAAAAAATTTAATAACTTTGAACAACAAATGAAATTTATCCATATTGCTGGAACAAATGGAAAAGGTAGTTGTACAGAAATGATGGCTAATATTTTGGAAAAGCAAGGCTATAAAGTTGGAAAATTTTTATCACCACACTTGGTAAGATATAATGAAAGAATAAGCATAAATGGTGTAGAAATTTCAGATGAAGAAATGGCAAATATAATTAAAGAGTTACAACCACTAATTGAAGAATATAATAAAATAGAAGAGGTTGATATTACACTATTTGAATTAGAAACAACAATGGCTTTATTGTATTTTTACAGAAATAATGTAGATTTTGTTGTTTTAGAAACAGGATTAGGTGGATTATATGATTGTACTAATATTATAAGTAAACCACTAGTTTCAATAATTACATCAATAGGTTATGACCATCTTAATATTTTAGGGAAAACATTGCCTGAAATTGCAGTACAAAAAGCAGGTATAATTAAAGATGATTCACAAACGGTAATATTTGAACAAGAAAAAGATGTGAATGATGTATTTATTAGAACATGTAATAGTAAAAATAATAAACTTCATATTATAAGTAATAATGACATATCTAGCTATAGATTTGATGAAAATTTTCAATATTTTAATTATAAGGATATGAAAGACATAAAAATAAATTTAAAAGGAAGAGCACAAATAAAAAATGCAAGTATTTGTATTGAAGCAATTAAGATTATAAGAAACTATGGATATAAAATAACTGATACTAGTATATTAGAAGGATTAAGTACAGTAATTCATAAGGGAAGATTAGAAAAATTAAATAGTAATCCAGAAATTATTTTTGATGGTGCACATAATGAGCCTGCAATAATAAATTTACTAGATACAATAAATATGTATTATTCAAATAGAAAAAGAGTTTATATAGTATCTATATTAAATAGAAAAGACTATAAAAAGATGCTAGAATTATTATCAAAAGATAGAGAAGCAATATTTATTATGACTTCTGGCAATGATGTAGAAAGATATACAACAAAAGAAGAATTATATAATTGTATGAGTGAAAATATAGAAAAAAATAGAATTTATAAATATGAATTAGATGAAGCAATAGCAAATAGTATGCAACAAAAAGATGATACTGTTTATTTTGTAATTGGTAGTTTTTATGTATATGGAGATGTTGTAAATCTAATAAAGAAGAATAAAGATGGAAATTAAATTCCATCTTTAAATTGTAATAGCTAGAACTTTTACTTTAAAGTATAGCTATTATTGATAATAGTTGAGCTATATAAGAATAAAATATCAGCGTTTTCAAAATCTATATAGTCTTTTAATAATACTGGTGAAATGTATCTTGTATCAACTAATGTGATATTTTTGTAAGCTAAAATTAGCCATGGTGTTAAGCTACTTCCAAAGGAATCACGAAATATAATTAATTCTTTTTCAGTAGATGCAAGTGAGCTTGTAATTGTAAGTAATGGTTCAGCACCAGAAAGGTAGATATCATATTTATCAAGACTTTTTAATTTATTATAATTATAGATTTTAGAATATTCATTTTTTATTGGATTAAATACAATTGCATTTTCAATATAATTATTGTTTATTATTTTAATTTCGTCATAATCTGTTTTTATAGGCAATCTACTTGCATATACACCTTTGAAATCAGAAACTGAACTTGCATAACTATTTGGGATTACTTCATTATTGTTCATTGAGTTTAATAAAGTACTTGCAATAATTTCTAAATTTTCACTTTTCCAATGACTATCAGTTTTATAATAATCAGATAAGTTTAATTTATCAAAAATATTTATATAATTTGCGAAAGATAGATTATCACACATTTTTTTCTCTAGCAGACTATAATCAATTTTTAAATTTCCATTATTTACAAAGTAATTCTTGTCTGGAATAATAGAAAAATATATATTATTATCTTTTAAATATAAATCTTTTATCTTTGAAATTTTTGTAGTCAAATTTAGTAAAGATTTTTCAGAAAAAGGATATAGTTGTTCTACTAAATATTTATTATAAACATAAATATCATGATAATTATGTTTAAACATTAAATCTAAATTGACTTTAGCTTTTCTAAAACTTTCTCTTTCTACAAATTGGTCTGTTGCATAGCTATCAAATTTATTGAAAAAAGTACCATCAAATAGGCTTTTATACGAAAAACTAGGAAATTGTGTTAAATTTCTTCTTTCTGAAATAGAAACTTTTTCATCACTTTTCACAATATTAAAAATAAACATTATACAAAAGAAAAAAGTAAATAATACTGTTGTTATAATATTTTTGTGTTTGTTATTCATAAATTACTCCTAAAATCTAAAATATAAAAATGGATTGTATGAATTATCAACAAGAAAAGTAGTGACAAGTAGCAATAGTATTATCATACAAAATGGTTGAATAAAGTTCAATATTTTATTTAATTTACTATTTTGTAATTTTATCCAAATTTTTTGTAAAATTGGTGTGGCAAATATTATTCCTAAAATCAAAACAAATATATAACCTTTTAAATAGTACAAAATGAACGAATTAAAGAAAATCTTTTCATTTAATCCCAATAATCCTTTAACCAATGAAAAAGCTTGTTTTAAATTTTCAGCTTGAAAAATAACGAAGCTTATCATAACAATAAACAAAGTATATAATCTTTTAATTATTGTAGGAAGTTTATCTAAATATTTACCAATTATAAATTTTTCTATAATTAGTATAATTCCAAACATCAATCCCCAGACAACAAAATTCCAGTTAGCACCATGCCATATACCAGTTAATGTCCAAACAATAAGAATATTTCTAATTTGAATTTTCATTCCTTTACGATTTCCACCTAAAGGAATATAGACATAATCTCTAAACCATGAACTTAATGAAATATGCCATTTTCTCCAAAAATCTGTAATGCTTGTTGCTGTATAAGGATAATTGAAATTTTCTGGAAAATGAAATCCAAAGATTCTACCTAGACCGATTGCTATATCAGAATATCCAGAAAAGTCAAAATAAATTTGTAACATATAACTAATTGCAAATATCCAATATAATAAAATAGTTTTTTCAGTTGAACTAGAAAGTATATTACATAATTCTCCTAATGAATTTGCAATAATAACTTTTTTGGATAAACCTATTGTAAAACGATTTGCACCAGTAGCAAAGTCTTCAATAGATGTTTTTCTATTATCTAATTCGTTTGCAATTGTCTCGTAACGAACAATAGGACCAGCAATTAGTTGTGGAAATAAGAATATGTAAGTTGCTAATTTCATAAAACTTTTTTGAGCCTTAACTTTTTTTGCATACACATCAGCTTCATAACTGATTATTTGAAAAGTATAAAAAGAAATTCCAATAGGTAATATAATATTTAGATATGGGATATTTATATTAAATAAATTATTTATATTTGAAAGTATAAAATTAGAGTATTTGAAAATACCTAATAAAAAGATATGTATCAATACTGTACAAAAAAATAAAAATTTGCTATTTTTTTTCTCTATAAGTATAGCGGAAATGTAAGCAATAATACTTTCTAAAATCATTAGTAGAATGTATTTGGGTTCACCACAAAAATAAAATATAAGTGAAAATACAAGTAATACAAAATTTTTAAATTTATTTGGTAATATAAAATATGTTATTAACACAATTGGTAAAAAATAATATAGAAAACTAATACTTGTAAAAACCATAAGAAATCCTTTCAGTTATTGATTTTGTTATATAAATAAAAATAGGCATGAAGATAATCAATGCCTATTTGCTAAAATTATTCTACTACAAGCATTTCATCTGGAAGCTCATAATCTAAATTTTCTGATTTTTCTAATTCAGAACCGTTTTTATTATTTACATAAGCTTTAAAAGCAGTGTAAACTGGTTGTGCCAAGTCTTCGTCAGACATTACATAAAAAACTATATTATTATAATTTGTAATATACAATTTTTCAGCTGAAACACAAATCCATTTACTCATGTTGACATTATCATAAATATTTTGTTTTACTTTTTCAACATCAGCTGAATTTTTTAATTTCATAACAACCAAAGAATAAGCTTGTGAACTTATTAAAGGTTCAGAAACAATAATTGATTCGATATTACTATTGTCTTGGGAACCAGTGTAAGTTGAAACTGTATAATTATCAGACATATCAATTTCATTTGTTTCTAAACTTGGTAATTCAACATTTGCATTTTTATAAATGGAATCTATTAAATTTTTCATATTTGCTGTAGATTCTATTTTTATAGTTCCATTGTTATTAGATTTTACAGCAATACCAATGATTACAGCTAGTACGATTAAAACTATAACTGCACAAATAATTAAATTTTTCTTTTTCATATTAATACCTCCATAATTATTGTATACTAAATAATAAAACTTTACAATGATAAATTTTATGAAATTGTTGAAATGCAAAAATAATTGGCAGATAATAAAAATATAACTAGAATCTAGTAAATTTATTTACATTATGTTATAATATGTAAGAAATTCAAAATAGATTGGAGAAAAAATGGAATATATATCAAATTCAGAAATGGATACAATAAAACTAGGACAAAAAATTGCTTCACAATTAAAAAGAGGCGATATAATCATACTTTTGGGAGATTTAGGATCTGGAAAAACAAAATTGACAGAAGGAATTTTAAGTTATTTTGGATTACAAAATGAAATTTCTAGTCCTACATTTACAATAGTAAATGAATATGATACGGAAAAATTAAAAATATTTCATTTTGATTTATACCGTTTAGCGGATATTGATGAATTTTTTGCAATAGGCGGTGAAGAATATTTTGAAAAGGGAGCTAGTATAATAGAATGGGGAGAAATGCTGGAAGGCTATATTCCTAAAAAATATTTGAAATTAGAGTTCTCTAGAGATAATGTAAATGAAAATAGAAGAATAATTAAAATTGAAAATATAGGAAATATAAATATAGAAATTTAATTATAAAGATTTGATAGAGATGACAATTCTTAAAATAATTGTTATCTCTATATTTTTGTGAAAAATAAAGTAAAAATACTTGACATTTGTATAAAAATAGTGTAAAGTATAATAGCATTACATTTTAAGGAGTGGTCAAATGGAAAAAACAGTTCAAATAAGTATTCTTTTAGAAACTTATGGCAAGCTTTTAACTGAAAAACAATATCAGATGTTAGATGACTACTACAATAATGATTTATCTTTATCAGAAATAGCTGAAAATGCAAATATTACAAGGCAAGCAGTTAGAGATAATCTGAAGAAGGGAGAAAGCAAGCTTTTTGAATATGAAGAAAAGCTAGGAATTATGAAAAAAACGCTAATGCAAGAAGAAAAAATTGCAAGTATTTTATCAGAAATCACAAAAATAAAAGAAAACACATCAGATAAAGAAATTGCAAGAATTCTTGAAGATGTAAAAAGTAAATTAAATTGTTTAGTTTAAGAAAAGAGAGGTAATTGCAAATGGCTTTTGAAGGACTATCTTCTAGATTACAAGATATTACAAGAAAATTAAGAGGAAAAGCAAGAATCACAGAAAGTGATTTAAAAGAAGTTTTACGTGAAGTAAAATTAGCTTTACTTGAAGCTGATGTTAACTATAAAATTGTTAAAGATTTTATCAAAGTTATAGAAGAGAAAGCCTTAGGTCAAGATGTACTTAAATCATTAACTCCAGGACAACAAGTTATTAAAATTGTAAAAGATGAGTTAGTAAAATTACTTGGAGGAGAAGAATCAAGAATAAATTTTACTCCTAATCCACCAACTATTATAATGCTAGTGGGTTTACAAGGTTCTGGTAAAACAACTACTGCTGGTAAGCTAGCAAATGTTATAAGAAAACAAGGTAAAAAACCATTACTTGTTGCATGTGATGTTTATAGACCAGCAGCAATTAAGCAATTACAAGTTGTAGGTAAACAATTAGATATTCCAGTTTTTGCTAATGAAAGCGAAAAAAATGTAAGTGTTATTGCAAGACAAGCGATATCTCAAGCAATATCAAAACTAAATGATGTTGTAATCATAGATACAGCCGGTCGTTTGCAAATTGATGAAGCTCTTATGCAAGAGCTAAAAGATTTAAAGAAAAATGTTAAACCACATGAAGTACTACTTGTTGTTGATTCAATGACAGGTCAAGATGCTGTAAATATTGCACAAACATTTAACGATGAATTAGGAATTGATGGTTTAGTTCTTACAAAATTAGATGGTGATACAAGAGGTGGTGCAGCATTATCTGTAAAAAAAGTTACAGGTAGACCAATCAAATTTATTGCAACAGGTGAAAAACTTAGTGATATTGAAGTATTCCATCCAGAAAGAATGGCATCAAGAATATTAGGAATGGGTGATGTACTTTCTATTATAGAAAAAGCAGAAGAAACATTTGATATGGAAGAAGCTGCTAAACTTGAAAAGAAAATGCGCAAGCAAGGGTTTGATTTAGATGATTATTTAGTTCAACTACGTCAAATGAAAAAAATGGGTTCTTTTTCATCAATATTAAAATTGATTCCTGGTATGAATCAATTGAAAGATGTAAAAATTGATGATAAAGAATTTGTGAAAATTGAAGCAATTATTTGTTCAATGACACAAGAAGAACGTAGAAATCCTAAAATATTAAATGGAAGTAGACGTTTAAGAATTGCAAAAGGTAGTGGAACAACAGTTGAACAAATAAATAAATTTATGAAATCATTTGAAATGACACAAAAAATGATGAAGGAAATGACTTCTAATAAAGGTGCTATGAAGAAAATGATGAAAAATATGAATTTAGATAATTTGGATGATATAGATATATCTAAATTAAAAGATTTAAAGTAGTTATATTACTAATTTCATTATGAAGTTTTTATATATAAAGATTTTTTAGGAGGTGAATTTTATGGTAAAAATAAGATTACAAAGAGTAGGAAAGAAAAAAGCTCCATTTTATCATATAGTTGTTGCAGATTCAAAGAGCTCAAGAGATGGAAAAATTATTGAGAAAATAGGAACATACAATCCTATGACAGATCCAGCAACAGTTGTATTAGATAATGAAAAAGTTGCTACATGGATTAAAAACGGAGCTAAACCTACAGACACTGTAAAAGCTTTAATCGAAAAAGCTGCAAAATAGTCATAACGAAAGAGGGGTTATTTATGAAAGAATTACTTGAAATAGTAATAAAAAATCTAGTTGATATTCCAGAAGATGTATCAATTACAGAAAAAAATAATGAAAAATCTATTTGTTATGAAGTAAAAGTTGCTAAAAGCGATATGGGTAAAGTTATTGGAAAACAAGGTAAAATGGCTAAATCTATTCGTACAGTTATGAAAGCTGTTGCTGTTAAAGAACATAAAAAAATAACAGTTGAATTTGTAGATTAAGGTGATAATATGGAATCATATTTAGAACTAGGACAAATTGTAAATGTAAAAGGCCTAAAAGGTGAAATAAAAGTAAATCCTTTTACTAATGATATTACAAGATTTGAAAGATTAGAGAAAATTTTAATCAAACAAAAAAATTCAAATAATGAATTTATAATTGAAAAAGTTGGCTATCATAAAAATCAAGTAATTTTAAAATTAAAAGGAATTGATTCAGTAGAAGAAGCAGAAAAATTGAAAAATTGTTATATTCTAATTGATAGAAAAAATTTAGAACCTTTAGAAGAAGGTACTTATTACATAGCTGATTTGATTGGATTAGATGTATTTACAGAAGAAGGAAATTGCATAGGAAAAGTTGATGATATTTATAATACAGGTAGCAATGATATCTATGTTGTAAAAGATGAACTCGGTAAACAAATTCTTCTACCTGGAATATCTGATGTGATCAAAAGTGTTGATTTAAAGAATGGCAAAATAATTGTAAAAATAATAGAGGGGCTTATATAATGAAGTTTGATGTATTAACTCTTTTTCCAGAAATGTTTGAACCAATGAAACAAAGTATTATTGGAAGAGCTTTAAAAAATCAATTATTAGAACTTAATTTAACTAATATTAGAGATTTTTCAAAAGATAAGCATAAAAAAGTTGATGATACACCTTATGGTGGAGGAGCAGGAATGCTTATGAAACCAGATGTTGTATGGGATGCTTGGAATTCAGTGAAGAGTGAGAAGACAAAAACAATTTATATGTCACCTAAAGGAACTACTTTAACCCAAAAAAAAGTTGAAGAACTTGCAAAAGAAGAACATTTAGTTATTATTTGTGGACATTATGAAGGCATTGATCAAAGAGTAATTGATAAAGTTGTTGATGAAGAAATCTCTATTGGAGATTATGTATTAACAGGTGGAGAATTACCAGCAATGGTTTTAATAGATAGTGTTTCAAGATATATAGATGGTGTTTTAAAGCAAGGTTCAAAATCTGAAGAAAGTTTTTCAAATGATTTGTTGGAGTATCCACAATATACTCGTCCTGAAATTTTTTTAGGAGAGAAAGTACCAGAAGTTTTAATTTCAGGTAATCATAAAAATATTGATGAGTGGAGAAGAAAAAAATCACTAGAAGAAACTTTTAGAAAGAGACCTGAACTGCTTGAAAAAGCAGAATTAACTGATGAAGACAAAAAATATTTAAGAGATTTATAAAATAAAAGTTTAGAGAAGGAGGAAAGAAAATGGATATTTTAAAATCTATAGAACATGAGCAAATGAAAAATAAGATTCCAGAACTTAGAATTGGTAACACAGTTAGAGTTCATGTTAGAATTAAAGAAGGAAACAAAGAAAGAATCCAAGTATTCGAAGGAATTATAATTAAAAAACAAGGTGGAGGAGTTAACGCTACATTCACAGTAAGAAGAATTTCTTATGGCGTAGGTGTTGAAAAAACATTCCTAGTACATTCTCCAATGATTGAAAAAATCGAAGTAGTAAGAGTTGGTAAAGCTAGAAGAGCTAAATTATACTACTTAAGAGATAGAGTAGGAAAAGCTGCTAAAACTAAAGAAAAAGTTGGAGCAAGAATCGAAACTAAAGAAGTTATAGTTAAAGAAGAAGTTGTTCCAGGTGAAGCTGAAGTTGTAGCCGAAGAAGCTCCAGTTGCAGAAACACCAGCAACAGAAGAAAATAAATAATTGATATATTTTATATACAATTTTCAAATATGAAAGAGCAATTAAAGCTTTTTCATATTTGAATATATTTATATGTAGTATAAAATTTAACCATAGAATATGATTAAATAAAAAAATATAAATTTATTAAGAAAATATCTTGACAAAGAAATAAAAATACTTTATAATCTATACTTGTCAAGGGTAAGTAATTGATGAATGCAGGTGTAGTTCAATGGTAGAATTCCAGCCTTCCAAGCTGGCTATGCGGGTTCGATTCCCGCTACCTGCTCCATCAATTAGTCATTGTATTAGAAGCATCTAGTATGATGGCTTTTTCTTTTTAAAATTAGAAAGTAAACTTGAAAAATACTTGAACTTTATGATAATATTTTATGGATATAAAATAAGATAGAAGAGGGCAAAATGAAAGAAAAAATAAAAGAATTTATTATTAAAAATTTAAGATGGATTGTACTGTTTATATGTTTAGTAATTTTTTTAGATTTGGCAGAAGATGTATTTAACAAGGAAATAATGAATGGAGATATAATTGGATATAAATTAGTATCAACATTTTTAATATCTGATTTTGCTACACCAATAGCAAAATTTATTACTAATCTAGGAGGTGCAATATTTCTAATTACATTGACGATTTCTTTATTTATTCTAATAAAAAATAGAAAAGTTGGAATATCAATATTTTCAAATTTAGTAATAGTTACTGTATTAAATCAATTATTGAAAAATATTTTACAGAGACCAAGACCAACAGAATATAGAATAATAGAAGAAACTGGTTATAGTTTTCCATCTGGACATTCTATGGTTAGTATGGCATTTTATGGTTATTTAATATATTTAATTTATAAATATGTAAAAAATAAATACATAAAATGGATTTCTATTGTATTGTTTAGTATTTTGATATGTTCTATTGGAGTTAGTAGAATTTATTTAGGTGTACATTATACAAGTGATGTATTAGGTGGTTTTTGCATATCTATATCATATTTAGTTATATATATAAGTGCTATTAAAAAGTTTTTGTTAGAAAATTAGAGGGAGATAATTTAATAGATGGAGTAGCAACCATATCATATTATTATGGAAAATTAAAGCTAGAGAACAAATAAATTACAAAGAGTAGATTAATAATATATCAGGCTATTTTTTATAAATAAGTTATAGTAATTATGAAAGCTTTTATGTTATAATACAGACATGAGCAAAATAAAAGGAGAAAGTTATGAAAATTAAAGTTGAAAATTTACATAGAATTCAAGATGAAAATGTGAAATTAGCTGGCATTGCAGATGTTGTACTAAATGATACTATAAAAATTCGTACAATTAAAATTATTAAGTGGAATAATAGTTTGATTGTAACTATGCCATCTAAGAAAATAAAAGAACAATACAAAGATGTTGCTCATCCAACTATAATTGAATTAAGAAATCAAATTACAAATGCAGTTTTAAATGCATACAATTATAATGTAATGGAAGAAGGTATCTTAGAAGAAATGTATGTTTCTGATGTTAGAGTTTCTATTGTAGAACACGAAAAATTAAAAGCAATTGTTAGTATAGTACTTAATGGAAATTTTGCTATTGAGTATTCACATTTTATTTATAATGGTATAGCTCCTGATGGTGGTTCTAATTATGGATTGGCTTTTCAAGTTGATCAAAATAGTATTCCTTATGTAGTAATATTGAAAGATAGTTTAAAAACAGAGATTTTAGAAAAGTCTTTAAAAGCATATAAAGAAATAATAGAAAAGTCTTAAGGTAATAATTTTATAGGCTTACAGTATATGAGAAATTAAGAAATAATTTAAACACTAATTTTAATAAAAGAAAATGTTCTAGACTTTTTAGTATTTATAGAATAAATATCTCAATTAGAAGATAATTTTGATATAGAAATACAACCCACACAATTGCCAAGTAGTATATTGAAAAGTGTAGATAATATAAAAAATGGTTAATGAACAAACGGAGAAACAATGGAAGAAATAAAAAATAAAAAGTATGTAAAAATGAGAAATTGGATGTTGGATAAATTAGCTGAAATATATATTTTTTCGATAATAATAATATTTCCATTATGTGTAGATTCAACAGGTTTCTTTAAAATATTAGAATGTAAATATAGAACATTTTTATTTATTGGAGTTACATATATTGCATTAAATTTGATAATGATTATTTATTTTTACATATTTTATAAAGTAAAAACTTTTGAGAATATAAGATTATCGAAAATTCAGTTTGCAGTTTTAGGATTTTGGGGAGTAAATATATTAGCTACTATTTTTTCTCCTTATAATGGAAAATATAATTTATTGGTTGGTATCGGCAGAGGCGAAGGGTTAATAAATATATCTTTATATTGTTTAACATTTTTATTTGTGACTATGTTTGGAAAGTTTAGAAAAAGATATATATTATATTTTTCAATATCATCAATATGTTTGAACACGATAGCTATTCTACAATATGTAGGATTTAATCCATTTAATATGTATCAAGATGGCATTGGAACACATAATGTTAGTTTTATGACTACTTTAGGAAATATCGATATTATATCAGCAGTTTATTGTATATTATTAACAATATCCTTTAGTGCGTTTGTATTTTTAGAGGAAAAAATTCTAAATAAAGTTATACATTTAATATCAATTTTTATAGGATTTTTTATTTTCATTATAATAAATGTAATGAGTGGTAGAGTTGCATTTTTAACAATATTTGCGTTACTTATGCCATTTATTATAACAAATAGCAAAAGATTATATAGAACGATAATTGCAATAGCAATGATAATATTAGGATTAGCAGTTAATATTATAATGAACCCCGAGTATCATTATAGTATTGAAAAATTAACATTAGATTGGCAATTCAATAAAGATGCTCTATGCTTACTAATTATAGTAGGGATATTTATGCTTTTAGCCTATATTTTATATAAGAATGAATATGCGATTGAAAAGAAAATAATAATAAAAAGAATGTATATAGCAATGATTATTGGAATTTTATTAATGACTTTAGGATTATATTTTATAAACTTTAATAGTGGAACATTATATGAAGTTCATGAATTATTACATGGAAATTTTGATGATCAATTTGGAACATATCGAATTTTTTTATGGAAAAGAGCTTTTAAATTGCTAAATAAAAATTGGTTGATTGGAAGCGGACCAGATACTTTTGCTGTAAGATTTATGGATCAATATACTGATGATGTAAAAAATATTGGAGAGCTCAGTATAAATGATACAGCTGGTAATGTATATATAACGATGCTTATTAATATTGGTGTAGTGGGATTATTAAGCTATTTGATATTTATGTTTATACAACTAAAAGAGGGAATAAAAAGAAAAAATAGTTGTTCAATAATTTTATTAATCGCAATAGTATGCTTTTGGATTCAAGATTTCTTTAATTTATGGGTTGTAATAGTTACACCAATATTTTGGGCACTTATGGCATTACATCAGTTAGCAATTAGTCAAGAAAATAATAATGAAGTAATAGAAGAGAGAGGGATAACAAATGAAAGAAAAAAAGAAAAATAATTTATTTACAAGTTTAAAAATGATAATGTTTTTATTGATAGTACTAATAATTGCTAGAATGGCAATGGTAATATTTGGAAACGGAAAAATTTCAAAATTAGAGGGATATTTATATAGCTTTGCTGCATCAGCAACAAGCTGTGATGCAACAAGCTGTGATGCAACAAGCTGTGATGCAACAAGCTGTGATGCAACGAGTTCAGATGCAACAAGTTCAGATGCAACGAGTTCAGATGTAACAAGTTCAAATGCAACAAGTTCAGATGTAACAAGTTCAAATGCAACAAGTTCGAATGCAACAAGTTGCAATGCTTCAACTAGCTCAAATGCCTTAATAAATTCAAATAAACAGGCAAATAATGAAATTATAAAGCAAGAGCAACATATGCAAGAAATTCAACAAGTTGTAGAAGAAAAAACAGAGTTAGGTGAGAAAGTTGATTATAAAACGAGTGAAATAACTGATGAATTATTAACACAATTAATAGAAAGTGATACTGTAAAAAGTATAATTATAAATGCTGATGAAGATACAAAAATATTTGAAAAAATATTTGAAAAATTAAAAAATACTAATAAACAACTTGTAATCACATATAACGAAAATGAAATAATATTTAATGGTAAAAATATAACTAATCCAAAAGATATTGATGTTAAAATTATTACAAATACAATATTAGCAGATAAAGAATTATCTGAAATGGATTTGAATACAAATGGAATTGCCGTAGATTTTGAGCCAAATGGAGAATTACCTGGAATAGCAAAAATAAGAATTAAAGCAACTAGCACAATAAAAAGTAGTATAAATAGCAAAGTATATGTATATTATTATGATGAAGAAAACAAAAATTTTATGTTAGTTTCAAAAAGAGTTGAATTAACTGATGATGAATTTTATGAATTTGCTATTGAGCATAATTCAAAATATGTATTAGTTAATAATGAAATAAATGAAAAATTATTAGCTGGATATGTTGAGCCAACCAATAACGAAAAAAAAGAAACAGTTAGTTTTCTCGAATCACATAAAACATATATAGCAATTATAGGAATGTGTGCAATTGCTATAATTGTAATAGTAATAATTATAATTTTAGACAAAAAAGGTATAAAAAAAAGAAAGATGATGGCAGAACAAGAAGAAAAATTGAATAAAGATGAAGAAATGTCAAAGGCTTTAAAAAAAGAGAATGATGAATAAACTAATGTTAAATGCAAATAAATTAAAAATCTTTGCAATAGCTGTTATGCTAGTTGATCATATTGGGAGCTATTTTGTTAGCAGAATAGCTCCTACACCATATTATATAATGAGAAGTATAGGAAGGCTTGGAATGCCAATTTTTCTATTTTTAATTGTTCAAGGTTTTTTTTATACAAGAAACTTAAAATTGTATATTTTTAGGATATTTTGTTTGGCTACAATTACACAAATTGTATTGCTATTATTAGGAATTTTGAATAATTATATGTTTCCAAATTACATTTGCAGAGAAAATGAATATTTAGGTGTTTTGTTTTCATATTTATTATCTTTAATATTAATTGCTATGTTAGAATATAAAAAAATAATATCTAAATTTAGCAATATTTTAAATGACATTATTAGAATTTTAGTTATCTTAATTATTGGAGCAATATATATTAATATAGATATTGAATTTGATATGAGGGTACCATTTATGTTTGTAGAGCTATATTTTATAGAAAAAATATTTATGGATAAAGATAGTAAAAAATTATTTTTGAATAGAAAGTTTAATGATAAATGGAGATATGTAATATTAAAAATCTTATATATATCATTAATAGAACTATCTTTTATTAGTTCATTAGATTTTTCAGCTTATCATCCACGGATATAAATATGCTATAGCATTTACTGCAATACCTTTGGTTTTATACAATGGTCAAAAGGGAAAAAATGATGTTTTTATAAAATATCTATTCTATGCCGTATTTCCAATACAACATCTGCTATTTTATTTAAGTGCTATGATAATTTGTAAGTAAAAGTTTTGATATAATTGAAAAAATATGACAGACTTAATATCAATAAAATTGATGAATTTCAAAATCAATCATTAAATGAGAAAAAAGTCGTAGATAACTACGACAAGTATTTTATTTCCAAAGTAGGTACAGCTTTATAGGAAATTTATAAATAAATGAAAATAGTAAAAGTGAAGAGCAACTAGAAAATATTATTAGTTGTTTCTTTAATTAGAATTTTAATAACAATTTTTATTGTAAAAATTGTTAAAATATTATATAATAGCAAATGAAAAATAAATTTGCGAGGCGAAAAAATGAAAAATTTAGCAATAGATACATCTTCTAAAATATGTGCAGTTGCTATTTTGGAAGATAATAATAAAATAGATGAAATAAGTTTAGATAATGGAAAAACACATTCAGAAAATTTAATGCCTATTTTAAAAGAAGTTTTAGAAAGAAATAAATTAAAATTGAGTGATTTTAATTTAATATCTGTATCAGTTGGACCAGGTTCTTTTACTGGAATTAGAATTGGAATTGCAAGTATTAAACCATTGGCAGAAGTTTATAATTTACCAGTTGCGAGTGTTACTTCACTAGAAAGCTTAGCTAGAAATGTTGAAAATGTAGACTTAGATACAACAATTATTTCTTTAATTGATGCTAGAAATAATCAAGTATATGTTGGAGTTTTTGATAATGATTATAATTTGAAAGAAGAGGAAATAGCTGAAGATATTGAAGTGGTTTTGAAAAAAGCAGAAAAGTTTAGCAAGATAGTATTTGTTGGAGATGGTGCCGTCTTACATAAAGATTTAATTTCTGAAAGATTAGTAAATAATGAAATTAAGTTTACGGATAATAATGAACAAAGCGCAGTAAATACAGGAAAAATTGGCTATAAAAAATACTTGAATAAAGATTTAAAAAATGCTGATACTATATTGCCAATTTATTTAAGAAAATCACAAGCAGAAAGATTGAAAAAGTAGGAACTAGTATGCAAATTTTAGAAATGAATTTAGATGATTTTGAACAAATAAAAGGTTGCTTGCAAGAAGAATTTGATGAGTTTTGGACACCTAATATTTTGAAAAGTGAATTAGAAAATCCAAATTCAAAATACATAGTAGCAAAAGAAAATGAAAATATAGTTGGTTTTGCTGGAATTATAATTTCAATTGATGATACAGAAATTACTAATATTGTTACCAAAAAAGCAGAGAGAAAAAGAGGTATAGGAACTTTGCTTTTAGATAAACTAATAGAGATGACAAAAAAAGAAAACAGAGATAAAATTAGTTTGGAAGTAAATGAAAATAATATAGAAGCTAAAAATTTGTATATAAAAAATGGTTTTGAAATAGTTGGAAGAAGAAAAAAATATTATAATGGCATAGATGATGCTATTATAATGACAAAGTTTTTATAAATAATGTTGTATAAAATGTTGCAATTAATTTATTAGTTGCGACATTTTTGATTTATAAAAATAAATGTAAAATATGTTCAAAAAAATGTTAAAAATTGTAAAAAATAGATTGAAAAAATAATTTGTTTGATATAAAATCACAATATTAAAGAGATAGTACGGAGGAAGAATACGAATGAGAAGAAATAATGAACTAACGCCAAAAGACTTAAAAGATGTATGTAATCCCAATTTTTTTAAGTTTGAAACAACAAGAGAATTAGTAGATACAACAGATTTAGTTTATGGACAAGATAGAGGAATTAAAGCATTAAAATTTGGTCTTGATATTGATATAAAAGGATATAATTTATATTTAGAAGGACCATCAGGTGTTGGAAAAACAATGTATACTAAAAAGTTTCTAACACAAAAGGCTGCAAAAGAAAAAGTACCAAATGATTGGTGCTATGTATATAATTTTGAAAATCCAAATGAACCAGTTGCAATTTCATTCCCTGCTGGAAATGGTATTGTTTTTAAGGAACAAATGGAAAATTTTGTTAAAGATGTTCGCAGAGAAATAAAGAAAACTTTCAATAATGAAGATTTTGAAAAAGAAAAGAAAATTATAAAACAAGAATTTGAAGATAAGAGAGAAGCTCTTTTAGACAAATTAAATAAAAGAACAATGGTTCAAGGATTTCAAGTAAGATCTACTGAAAATGGAGTTTATATGATGCCAGTTTTAGATGGTAAAGTACTTGAAGAAGAGGAATTTGATAATCTAGATGAGTCTATCAAAAAAGAATTTGAAGAGCGTTCTAATTTAGTTCAAGAACAGATTTTTGAAGCTTTAGGAACAATAAAAACTATTGAAAAAGAGTCTGAAAAGAAAATTGAAGAATGGCAATCAAATATAGCATTACTTACAATAAATGTTCATGTAAACTCTTTGAAAGCAAATTATAAAAGAAATAAAAAAATAAATGCATTTCTAGAAGGAATAAAGAAAGATATATTAAAAAATATAAGTGCCTTTTTAGCACCTGATGTAGATCCAAAACAACCTGTTCAACCAACTCAAAGACCAGAGCTAAGAGAACCATGGTTAAATTATAGAGTAAATTTATTTGTGGATAATAGTAAATTAGAAGGTGCACCAGTTATTATGGATACAAATTATTCATATCATAACATATTTGGTGGCTTAGAATATGAAAATCAGTATGGAAGTTTAAAAACAGACTTTACAATGATAAAACCAGGTTTATTACATCAAGCAAATGGTGGATATATAATTTTCCAAGCTAAAGATTTATTAGCAAATCAAATGTGCTATGAAGCATTAAAGAAAGCTTTAAGAATTAAAGAACTTGCAATAGAAAATCCGGTAGACCAAAGAACAAGTTTAACTTTAGTTGGAATAAAACCAGAACCAATACCATTGGATTTAAAAGTTTTAATCATAGGAAATTCAAATATTTATCATACATTATTGTCAATGGATGATGATTTTAGAAAATTATTTAAAATAAAAGTAGAATTTGAAGAAGATGCACCAAAAACAACAGAAAATGTCGAAAGATTAAGCAAATTTGTTAGAAGTTTTTGCGAACAAGAAGGATTATTAGATTTAGATAAGGAAGCAATGGCTAAGGTTGTTGAATTTACTTCAAAACTTGCTGGAGACAAAGAAAAATTATCAACACAATTTAGTGAAATTGGTGAAATTGTTGGTGAGGCTTCTGCTTGGGCTAAACTAGATAAATCGAAAATAATAACAAAAGAATATATAAAGAAAGCTTTAGATGAGAGAATTGATAGAATAAAGAAATATGATGAAAAATATTTACAAATGATAAAAGATGAAGCTTTACTAATCGAAACAGAAGGATATAAAGTAGGACAAATCAATGGCCTTACAGTTATAACAATTGGAGATTATTCTTTTGGAAAACCAGCAAAAATTACAGCTAACACATATATGGGACAAAATGGAATTGTAAATATAGAAAGAGAAGTTGAAATGTCTGGTTCATCACATTCTAAAGGTGTGTTGATTTTAACTGGATATTTAGGAGAACAATTTGCACAAGAAATGCCACTTTCATTAACTGCAAGTATTTGTTTTGAACAATTATATGGTGGTGTTGATGGTGATAGTGCATCAAGTACAGAAGCTTATGCAATTCTTTCAAGTTTGTCTGGAATACCAATAAATCAATCAATTGCAGTTACTGGTTCTGTAAATCAAAAAGGTGAGATTCAACCAATTGGTGGTGTTAATGAAAAAATTGAAGGATTTTATCAAATTTGTAAAATGAGAGGATTAACTGGAGAAGCTGGTGTTATAATTCCAGCACAAAATGTTAGAAACTTACATTTATCAGATGAAGTAATAGATTCTGTAAGAAAAGGTAAATTTCATATTTTTGCTGTTAGAACAATTGATGAAGGAATTGAAATTTTAACAGGAGTTCCAGCAGGTAAGAAGGATAAAAATGGAAAATTCCCATTGGGAACTATAAATTATTTAGCTTATGAAAAATTAAAGAAATTTTCAAAAGTTGCAGATAATAAAAAATAAATTATATTAGAGTATAAATAAGTAGCAAATCTTATAAAATATGAAAAATTTAATGAAACGCATGAATAATTTAATTTTGTTTTGGAAATAATTACCATAAACGAAATTTTATTAAAGTATAAAATTTTAAATATGAAAGGAGATTTTATGGAAAGAGTAAAAGCTGTGCAGTATGGTGTTGGAAAAATGTCATTATATACAATGCGATATATGCTTGAAAAAGGTATTGAAATTGTAGGCGCAATTGATGTAAATCCAGATGTTATAGGAAAAGATATTGGAGATATTTTAGGAACAGAAAAAAAGGAAGTTACTGTTATAAATGCAAAAGATGCAAGAAAATTACTTGAAACTACTAAGCCAGATATTTGTATCGTAACTACTAGAAGTTTAATAGCAGAACTTGAAGAACCACTTATGTTATGTGCGGAACTAGGAATAAATGCAATAACAACTTGTGAGGAAGCATTTTATCCGTTAAATTCACATCCAAACTTAACTAAAAAAATAGATGAAACAGCTAAAAAGAATAATTGTACAATTACAGGTAGTGGATATCAAGATATATATTGGGGACAACTAGTTAGTTCAATAGCAGGTTCAACTCAAACTATCAAGAAAATTAAAGGTAGTTCAAGTTATAATGTTGAAGAATATGGTATAGCATTAGCTGAAGCACATGGAGCAGGATTAACATTATCTGAATTTGATGAAAAGGTTGCATCAGCAGATAGAATTTCAGCAGAAGCACGTCAAAAAATAATTGAAAATGGTGAGTTTATGCCATCTTATATGTGGAATGTAAATGGCTGGTTGTGTGCAAAACTTGGACTTACTGTAAAAAGTCAGACTCAAAAATGTGTGCCACAAACGCATAATGGAGATATTTATTCAAGTACTTTAAATATGACTGTGAAATCAGGTGATGCAACTGGCATGAGTGCTGTGGTTACAACTGAAACAGAAGAAGGAATTACAATAGAAACAGAGTGTATAGGTAAAGTATATGCACCAGATGAATTTGATAAAAATGTTTGGACAATTGAAGGAGAACCTACAACTACAATTACAGTAGAAAAGCCAAATACTGTTGAATTAACTTGTGCAACTATTGTAAACAGAATACCAGATGTTATAAACTCAAAACCAGGTTATATACCAACTGAAGAAATTGGAGAATTAAACTTTAAAAAGACAATTATTAAATAATTAAAATATAAAAAAGAACATTATAGTATTTTTTATAAAGATATTATAATGTTCTTTTATAAATTGTTATGAATTTGTTGCAAAAAAAATATATAAATGATAAAATTATACCGAATAAAATATGAGGTGATTTCATATATGGAAAAAGATTTAACAAATGAAGAAATTGAAGTGCTAAGACTATACAAAACATTTTCTAAAAATGTAATTAATATGATGCTTACTAGTGATGCAGAAGTTGATATTAAGCAATTTGCTGAAAATGAAAAAGATGAAAATATGTATAGTAAAATGAATGTTATAAAAAATATACAAGCATTAAAAAATGTATATTCAATCATTTTGAAAATGTACTATAAGAAAATTGATAAAAAGGACTGGAGTTTTTCTAAATATACTAGTCTTGAAGAAGTTAATAAAATAAAAAATGAAGTTTATATAGATAAATTTATTTTTGCAACAGCACATAAAGAGAAAATTGAGCTAATGGAAAGTGGCAAATATGATATGCCTGCTGTTATAAATATAATTGGTGATAGAAATATACCATATATAGAATTAGAAAATGTTCTTGGAAATTCTAATGTTGAAGAAGAAATCATAATTTCTCCATTTACTAAACTAAAAAAGTTTGAGGAAAAAGGACAAAAAGAGTTAGCTAATGGTAAAATTTTAAGAATATATAATTTGTATTTGGAAAAACAAGAACTTGTAAAAATGAATGAAATTGAGAAAACAGGATTATATACATATCTTGTTACAAATGCAGACTTGATAAATGAAAAGATTAAAAAATGTGTAGAACTTGAGAAAACTAATAAAAATAATTATGAAAATCTTAGAAAATTAGAGCAACTTGTTAGTAAATATGGAGACGAATTAGAAAAAAAAGAACAATTAGGCATTTCTGAAAAAGAGAAAACAGAAGAACTAGAAAATATTGATAGAGTTAATATGGAATTAGATAATTTAAAAGAAAATGCAACTACAGTTTTTCAAAAAAGAAAAAGTGAAAGTGAATTTATAACTAATTGGAAGAAATCTCTTGCTGTATACTTAATGTCTGAATGTAAAGAGATGGAAGAACAATACCAAGTTAAAGAAAAAGTTTTAAATGAAATAAGTAATTCTAAAATGGAAAAATTAGAAGAAGAAATAAAGAAAAAACAAGAAGAAAAAGATGAGAAAAATTTAGAAGAAATTACTAATATGGTAAAAGAAGAATGCGAAGAAAATTTGATTTCTGTCCAAAATATTATAGAAGAGATAGAAATACTTATATCTAAGCAACAGAATTATGCAAAAATAGCAGGCTTTTTAGGTACTACATATTCTGCTTTAAATAATTGTTTCGAAATGAAAAAAACTGCTGAAGAATTAAAAAATAAAATTATAGCAATTCAAGATAAAGTAAATGAAGTTTGTGAAAAAGTTGATAGAATAATATTAGATCAAAAGCTATTAGAGATTTCAAAAATTAACATACAAATAAGTACATTAATGAATTACTTAAATAATCCTAAAACACTAATAGGTAAATCAAGAATCACTAGATTTGATGAGATGGCAATAATTGAAGAAAATGAACTAAAACGTGGCATAGCTCAAACTATATTAAATATTAGAGGTGAAGCTGAATTAAAAAAATTAAAAGATGATATAGAGATTATAGAAGAAAAGAGCGCAATAAAGCGAATTATAGGTATGTTTACTGGAAGAAATAAAATTGATGAATATATGTTAGAGCAAATAGAAGTGAGACAAAATGCAATAAGAAAAACTCTTTCAAAAAAATTGGAATTATCAAAAAATTATAGTATTCATGAATTGGTAGCTGAAATTGAAATGTTTAGAAATGATAATGAAGATGATGAACTAGTTGAGGATGATGTGGCGGATTTAATTGCTTTAGAACAAGAATTAAAGAAAAACTTTGTTATTTCAGACAGTAAAGTTCAAGAAATAATAGAAAAAAAAGAAGCTAAAAACTTACCAATTGATTTGAAAAAAGTTACAAAGCAAGAATTAATAGAGATAGAAACATATCGTTTCTTAAACAAATATGGATATGATTTGCCAGAAGAAGAAAGTGAGCCAGTATATCAAGACACAATGACAAATGAAATTAACAGAATTATAGAATATGTAGATACTTCAGCTATATTAGATTGAATTTTTAAAATTAAATAGGATAATAGACTAAAATTGTCAAGTGAAAAGTTAAATGCAATAAAAATAAAAAAACACTTGCAATTACTTGATTTTTATGGTAAAATATAAATATCTTAAAAATGTTTACACGAAGAGTGGGAATTATCCCACTCTTCATTTTGTAAAAGTATAAATAGGAGGTATGTCTGTGGCTGTAAATAGCATTGAAAGCAAAGTTGAAAAAAGATTAAAACCAATTATCGAAAATTTGAACTATGAATTATATGATGTTCAATATGTAAAGGAAGGTAAAGATTATTATTTAAGGATTATTATTGATAAAGATGGAACTATAGACATAAATGATTGTGAAATAGTGAATAATGCTATTACAGATATATTGGATGAAGAAGATTACATAAAAGAACAATATTATTTAGAAGTTTCTTCACCAGGTTTAGAGAGAGTTTTGAGAAAAAAAGAACATTTTTTAAAACAGATAGGCAATGAAATAAGTATAAAACTATTTAAAGCAATTGACAAAGAAAAAGAGTTAATTGGTGTCTTGAAAGAATATAATGATAATGAAATTATATTAGAGATGGATAATAAAAATATCAATATAGATTTAAAAAATATAGCATTAGCAAAGACTATATATGAATGGTAAGGGAGGAATTTAGAAAAATGAAGAACATTGATGTTAAAGAACTAATTGGAGCAATGGACGAACTAGAAAAAGAAAGGGGAATAAAGAAGGATTATCTTATTGAATCATTAGAAGGAGCTTTAGTTTCAGCATATAAGAAAAACTTTGATTCAGTTGATAATGTTAAGGTTACAATCAATCAAGAAACAGGAGATATTCATATTTATTCTGTAAGAGAAGTTGTTGAAAAATCAGAAGATCCATTATTAGAAATAAGTATTGATGAAGCTAGACAAATCAATCCTAAAGCTGAAATTGGAGAAACAGTTGATTTGGAAATCGTACCAAAAGACTTTGGTAGAATTGCAGCACAAACTGCAAAGCAAGTTGTAGTACAAAAAATAAGAGAAGCAGAAAGAGATATCATATATAATGAATATCATGATAAAACAGGTGAAATTGTTACAGGTATTATTCAAAAAGTAGATGATGGATTAGTTGTTTTAGATTTAGGAAAATTAGAAGGTATAATGACAGCAAAAGAGCAAGTGCCAACAGAACATTATAAAGTAAATGATAAAATTAGAGGATATGTTGTATCTGTAAAAAAAGAAATAAAAGGCAATCCACAAGTAATAGTTTCAAGAAGTCATCCTGATTTTGTAAGAAAATTATTTGAATTTGAAATACCAGAAATTTATGAAGGTCTAATCGAAATTAAAAGTGTTTCAAGAGATGCTGGTTCAAGAAGTAAAGTTGCAGTTTATTCAAAAAATGAAAATATAGATCCAGTAGGTTCTTGTGTTGGACAAAAAGGTGTAAGAATTCAAAATATTATCAATGAATTACACGGTGAAAAAATTGATGTTATTGAGTGGAATGAAGATCCATCAATATATATTGCTGCTGCATTATTACCAGCACAAGTTATGGCAGTTGATGCAAAAGAAGAGGAAAAATTTGCACAAGTTATAGTTCCAGATGATCAATTATCATTAGCAATAGGAAAATCTGGACAAAATGCAAGATTAGCAGCAAAATTAACTAATTGGAAAATAGATATTAAATCAGAATCACAATTTAGAGAAATGTTAGCTCAAAAAGCTAATGAAGAAAATGAAACATCAGAAGATGTAAATGAAGAAAATGAGAATGTAGAAGAATAATATTTATATTATTTAGGAGAGGGAAATTTTGAAAAAACAACCATTAAGAAGATGTATTTCTTGCAATGAACAAAAAGAAAAGAATGACTTATTAAGAATAGTAAGAACAGTCGAAGGCAATATAGAAATAGATTTAACAGGAAAGAAAAATGGCCGAGGAGCATATATTTGTAAAAACGAAAATTGCTTAAATAAACTTATAAAATCTAAAAGATTAGAAAGAATTTTAGAAATTCCTGTTCAAAATGAATTTTACGAAGAAATAAGGAGTACAATCAATGGAAAATAAGATATATGGTTTATTAGGATTGTGTACAAGAGCTGGAAAAGTTTCATTTGGAACAGAAGCAGTACTTGATAAAATAGCAAAGCAAAAAGTAAAATTGATTATAATTGCAGAAGATACATCAGAGAAAAGTAAAAAGAAAATAATTGATATTGCAAATAAAAAAAATATACCATATATGATTTTCGGAACAATATTTGATAATAGTAAAGCAATTGGAAAAGTTAATAAAGCAATAATAGCAATAGAAGATAAAAATTTTGCTGAAGCTATTAAAAATAAATACATAAGAGAAGAGTAATAAGTTAGAAAATTTGATTAAAGGAGTTTCAAGAACAGAGTCTATGGAAAATAAAAAAGAAAAAAAGAATTCAGAGCAACCATTTATTATCAGAAGGTCTGTAACTGTAAATGAAGATGAAGAACAAAAAAGATTAGAAGAAGATAAAAGAAAAAGAGAACAAGCAAGAAGTAAAGAAGTAGGATTTGTAGAGAAAAATAGAAATAAAGATTTTAATATAGTATATAGAAACAAACCTACAAAACCATTAACAGTAGATGAATTATTTGGATTAAAAAAGAAAGAAGAACCAAAAAAAGAAAAAGTTGTAGAGAAAAAAGAAGTTAAAGTTGAAAAAGTAGAGAAAGTAGAAAAAGCTACAGAAACTAAAAAAGTTGAAGAAAAAGTAATTGAAAAAGTTACAGCAGAAGTAAAACCTAAATCTGTAGTGAGTGAAGAAAAAGTAGAAACAAAAACAACTGAGAAGAAACCAGAAGAAAGAAGAAATGAAGAAAAAAGATTTGATGATAGAAAACAACCTTACTCACAAAACAACAGAAACTTTGGAAGAAATTATAACAATGACAGAAATAATAATGGAGAAAGAAACTACAATAACGATAGAAGAGATAATGGTTTTTCTCATAGAAATAATTATAATAGAAATAATAATGGTTATAATAAAAATAATGAACAAGGTAATAACTTCAATAATCAAAGAAGAAATAATGGTTTCAGAAATGAAAATAGAAATGATAATAGAAATGGTCAAAGACGTGATTTAAATGAGAGAAGCAATGAAAGAGGAATTGAAAGAAAGATTAAAGATATTATAGAAGTAGAGATTCCTGAAAAAGAAAATGTTAGGGAATATGGCAATAAAGTTAAAGAAAAAATGAAACAAAATCAAAAACAAGAAGAACAAAAACCTAAAAAAACAAAGAAAAATGATTCAAATGATTTTGATTCAGGAAAATTAAAGAGTTTAAAGAAACAAAATAAATTATCTAATATGTTTAGTGAAGGAGACATGCTAGACTATTATGATTTAAGTACAGAAAGAGGTAGAAGAAGTAAAAAGAAGCTTCAAAAAAATGAAAAGAGAAATAAGCAAAAAATATTTAAACTTACAGAAATAACAATTCCTGAAACAATAACAGTAAAAGACTTAGCTTCTGAAATGAAGATTACAAGTAGTGATGTAATTAAGAAATTATTAAATTTAGGAATTATGGCTACTATCAATAATGAATTAGATTTTGATACAGCATATTTAATAGCTCAAGAATATGGAATAAATGCAACAAAGAAAAATATTGTTACAGATGAAGATATCTTAATCGATGAAACAGAGGATAAAGAAGAAGAATTACAAACAAGACCACCTGTTATAGTTGTAATGGGACACGTAGATCATGGAAAAACTTCTTTATTAGATGCAATTCGTAGTACTAATGTAATTGAAGGTGAATCTGGTGGTATTACACAACATATAGGTGCTTATCAAGTAAAAATAAATGGAAGAGATATTACTTTCTTAGATACACCAGGACACGAAGCTTTTACAAGTATGCGTGCAAGAGGTGCTATGATTACAGATATTGCTATACTAGTTGTTGCAGCAAATGATGGTGTAATGCCTCAAACTGTTGAAGCTATTAACCATGCTAAAGCAGCTAATATCCCAATTATAGTTGCTGTAAATAAGATGGATTTACCAGATGCTAACTTTGAAAAAGTACAACAAGAATTGATGAAATATGAGTTAGTACCAGAAGAATGGGGTGGCTCTACAATATATGTTCCAATATCTGCTAAAAAGCATGAAGGTATTGATAACTTATTAGAAATGGTATTACTAGAAGCTGATATGTTAGAGTTAAAAGCTAATCCAAATAAACAAGCAAAAGGTACTGTTATCGAAGCAAAACTAGATAAGAATAAAGGACCAGTTGCAACTATGCTTGTACAAAGAGGAAAACTAGATGTTGGAGATACAATTATTGTTGGTTCAACAATTGGTAGAATTCGTACAATGCAAGACTATAAAGGTAAAAAAGTAAAATCAGCAGGACCATCAACACCAGTTGAGATTACAGGTCTAACATCAGTACCTCAATCTGGAGATATATTCTATGAGGTTAAAGATGAAAAAACTGCTAAACATTTAATTGAAAAGAGAAGAATTGAAGAAAGAGAAAAAGAACTTTCAAAGAGTAGCGCAGTAACATTAGATGATTTATTTAATAAGATTGAAAGTGAAAACTTAAAACAATTGAACTTAATTGTAAAAGCAGATGTTCAAGGTTCTGTTGAAGCTTTAAAACAATCATTAGAAAAACTATCTAATAATGAAGTAAAAGTATCAGTAATTCATTCAAATGTTGGTGGAGTTACAGAATCAGATGTAACACTTGCAAAAGTATCAAATGCAATTATTATTGCATTTAATGTAAGACCTGGATTACTTGCAAAATCAATAGCAGATAAAGAAAAAGTTGAAATTAAAACATATTCTGTAATTTATGATGCAATAAATGATGTTGAAGCTGCAATGAAGGGATTACTAGACCCAGTTTACAAAGAAGTTGTAATTGGTACAGCTCAAGTAAGACAAACATTCAAAGTTTCAAATGTTGGAACAATTGCTGGTGCTTATGTAACTAGTGGTAAAGTTTCTAGAAATGCTGGAATTCGTATAATTCGTGATAATATAGTTATACATGATGGAAAACTTATATCTTTAAAAAGATTTAAAGATGATGTTAAAGAAGTATCAACAGGATATGAATGTGGTTTACAAATTGAAAAATTCAATGACATAAAAGAAGATGATATTTTAGAAGTTTATGTTATGGAAGAAGTAAAATAGTTCTAAGAAAGGAGAAATTATATAGAACTAGTATAATTAAAATATTTGTCTTAATATACTAGGGACTTCCTAGTATATTAAGATTTAGATTATGTTCTATATATGTAAATATATGCCAAGTAAGAGTAATAGAATGTATAAAGTTGATGAGGAATTAAAAAAAGAAATTAGCAATATAATTTCTTTAGAATTAAAAAATCCTCATTTAACAGGACTTATAAGTGTAACAGGAGTTAAAACAACACCTGATTTAAGATTTGCAAAAGTATATGTTAGTATGATAAATGAAAAGAGCAAAAAAGAAAATCTTAAAATTCTTAAACAATCAAGTGGATATATTAGAAGTGAAGTTGCAAAAAGAGTAAACTTAAGAACAACTCCAGAATTGATATTTGAATTTGATGAGTCATTAGAATATGGTTCTAGAATTGATGAAATTTTAAAAAATATTACAAAAGATTTAAAGAAAAATGAAGAAGGAGACAAATAGATGACATTAGATGAGATTTTAAAAGAGATAAATAATGCAGAAACATTTGTTATTTTAGCACATGAAAGCCCTGACGGAGATGCAGTTGGAAGCAGTTTAGGCATGTGCTTAGCACTTCAAAATATGGGAAAAAAAGCAGAAGTTATAATGAAGGAATACCCAGCAAATTTTAATTTCTTACCTGGAGTTGAAAATATAAAAACTGAAGGAAGCTTAGAAGAATATGATATGGCAATTGTTGTAGATTGTCCAGAATTAAAAAGAGTAAATAGTATTTTTCATAAGTATTTTGAAAATGCAAAAGTAACAGTAGAATTTGACCATCATGGAAAAAATGCAATGTTTGCAGATTATAATATAGCTGACCAAGTTTCACCAGCTTGTGCTCAAATTTTAGTTTCAAGTTTTGAATATTTAAATATTGAGATAACAAAAGATATTGCTTCTTGTTTATTAACAGGAATTATTACAGATACTAATGGTTTTAGAAATAGTAATATTACAACTGAAACATTTGAATTTGCAGCTTGGGCATTATCAAAAGGTGTTAATGTTTCTAAAATATATAGAGAATCAATGATGATTATGACACCTGCTAAATTTGAAATTCAGAAAATGGCAATGGATAGATTAGAATTTTTTGCTGATGGAAAAATTGCATTTACATATATAACAAAAGAAGATGATGAAAGAGTAAATATGAAACCTGGAGACCATGAAGGTATAGTTGAAATTGGAAGAAATATTCAAGGCGTTGAAATATCAATATTTTTACATGAAAGAGATAAAGGTTTTAAAATTTCACTTAGATCAAATGATTATGTTGATGTATCAGAAGTTTGTATGATGTTTGGTGGCGGAGGACATATAAGAGCTGCTGGGGCAACAATCAATATGAATTTAGAAGATGCTAAAAAAGCAATAATATCAGAAGCAATGAAACATTTAAAATAAACTCTATTTAACAATAGAGTTTTTTTATGCTTAAAAATCTTGTTTTGAAAGATTCTATATGATATAATCAAAAAAGTTTAAGAAAATGTGAATATGGAATGGAGGAAATAATTTGCTTGAAAATGTAATATTTAGTTTACTAGCTTTTTCCTTATTTATCATTATCTTTTTCAAAATAATCAGAAAAGATGACTCTAATTATATAATATTATTGACATTGCAGGGATTTGGAATAGCAATTAGTTTTTTTGAAATAAAATTAAGAATAAAGGCAAACTTCTTTTTTAGAAGCTTACGATATTTGTTGTCTATTATATTGCCAGTTTTAATTATATATCTAGAATGGAAGGAAATAAATTTTTCAGAAATTTTAAATGTTTTTTTGGCAAATTGTTTGAATTTTATAGGAGATACTAAAGGTGCAAAAGCTATTTTAAGCAAGCTTGTTTCAAAATATCCAGATAGTTATTATGCTCATAAATTATTAGCTGTTATTTATGAAAAAGAAGGTGGAATGCGAAAAGCAATTGATGAATATGTAACTGCTATCGATTTAAAAAAGAATGACTATGATTCATATTATAAAATTTCTGAATTATTAAGAGATTTAGGAAAAAAAGATGAAGCAATAGAAATGCTTGAAAAATTAGTTAGGAATAAACCAGATATGTATGAAGCATCTTGTTTACTAGGAGATATGCTTTGTGAACAAGAAAGGTTTAAAGAGGCAGCTAGTGTGTATGAGAATGCTTTAAAATTTAGACCAGCAGATTTTGAATTGTATTATAATCTTGGAATTGTATATACAAGATTAAATGATTTTCAAATGGCTAAGGATATGTATGAAAGAGCTGCGTCAATAAATCATAAACTATGGGGAACAAAATATAATTTAGGACAATTAGCTTTAATTGAAAAAGAATATAATTTGGCGGAACAATATTTTAAAGAAAGCTTATATGATAAGAACTTAGAAGCTATGTCTTATTATCAATTGGCGAGAATTTATGCAAGAAGAGGTGAAAAAGATAAAGCTTTAGAATTTTTAAATAAATCAATTGAGTTAGATCATAGACTACTAAAAAGAGCTACAAAAGAAAAAGCTTTTCAAGAAATAAAGGAACTTATAACTGTTTCTGTTAAAATGGATGATGAGTCAGAAAAAGATAGAAGAAAAGAAATTGAAGAAGAAGTAAAAGAATTAGAAGAATCACATATTCTAGTAAATCAAGAAAAAGCAACACAGGAGTATTTGGAAGATACATATTCTTTAATACAAGATATAAGTGAAAATACAACAAGACAAAGAACAATAGAAAGAGTTAGTGAAATAATAAATCAAGAAAAGTTAAAACAATTGAAAGAAAAAGATGAGTATCAAGAAATGCTTAATGCGATAGACCAAGAAGGTATAGAAAGAACAAAGCAAGAAGATGATGGAACACCATCATAATTGATACATAAATAATTCAAAAGAAAATATAATATATTATAAATACAAAAGCATAGAAAGGAATGAAAGTAAAGTGGAAAAATCAATAGCTGTTGTAGGCGGAGACCTACGAATTGTTAAACTTATTGAAATGCTAGTAAAAGATGGATATACAGTTTATACTTATGGGCTAGAAATGTCAGAAGATTTGCAAAAAATAGAAAAAATTGAAATGTGTCCAACAGTTACAGAAACTGTAAAAAATTCAAAGGTTGTAGTAGGACCGATACCATTATCAAGTGATAGAAAAAATTTATCAATGCCATTTAGTAATATAAAACTTAATGTTGATGAATTTATTTCTTGTATAGCAGGAAAAACTTTAATAGCAGGAAATATTGTAGAAGAAACAAAAAGAAAATTGGAACAAGCAAATATACAATATATTGATTTATTAAAAAGAGAAGAATTTACTGTTTTAAACACAATAGCTACAGCAGAAGGAACTATTCAAATTGCTATGGAAGAAACTCAAAAAACTTTGCATGGTAGTAAAGTCTTAATTATGGGATTTGGTAGAATTGGAAAAGTTTTAGCAAAAATGCTTGACGGAATAGGCGCTAAGGTTTATTGTGAGGCTAGAAAAAATGAAGATATAGCTTGGATAAAAGCTTATGGATATGAACCAATTCATCTAAATAATTTAAATGAACATTTAGGAGAATTTGAAATAATAATAAGCACAATTCCATTCCAAATACTAGACAAAGATAGATTAGAATTAGTAAATAAAGATGCAGTTATTATAGATTTAGCATCTAATCCAGGTGGAGTTGATAGAAAAGCAGCTAAAGAAAAAGATTTGAAATTGATTTGGGCTTTATCTTTACCAGGAAAAGTAGCACCATTAACATCTGCTATTTATATAAAGGAAACTTTATATCATGTTTTAAAAGAACTTTAATAAGATATTCATTAGTAAATTAAGAATATAAATAAAATTGAACAATAGAAAGGAATAAAAAAATGAGTATTATACATGCTATTATATTAGGAATTGTCCAAGGACTTACAGAATTTTTACCAATATCAAGTTCAGGACATTTAAATGTTTTTCCATGGTTATTAGGTTGGGAACAAATGCCAGAATCTTTTGATGTGGCACTACATATAGGAACTTTACTTGCAATAGGAATTTATTTTTTCAAAGATTGGATAAATTTAATTGTTGGTGGATATAAAAAGGCTATCAAAAAAGAAGACTCAACTGATGGCAAGATATTTTGGTATTTAGTTGCAGCTACAATTCCAGCAGGAATTTTAAGTTTAGTATTGGATAAAATAAGCGAAAAAATCATTGGAGACAATCTGAATGTACAAATGATATTTATAGCAGTTGCTTTAATTGTTATGGGTATTGTTTTATACATAGTTGATAAAAAAGCAAAATCAGAAGTTAAATATGAGGATATCACATTAAAGCAATCAATTTTAATTGGTATTTCACAAGCTATTGCAGCAGCATTTCCAGGAGTTTCTCGTTCTGGAATTACAATGACAGTTGGAAGAATGCTTAAACTAGATAGAGAAAGTGCAGCTAGGTTTTCTTTTATGCTTGCAGCACCAATTACTTTAGCAGCAGCTTTAGCTAATATCAGTTCATTTGTCTTTGATGCGGCTTTTGTAGCTGGAATTTTAGCTAGTTTTATAGTAGGACTTTTCGTAATTAAGTTCTTATTAAATTATTTGAAAAAAGGAAGTTATAAAGTATTTGCTATTTATAGAATTATATTTGGTATAGTAATAATTGCTTGTATTTTATTTAGATAATAAAATTATATTGGAAGGAAAACATAATGGCAGAAATAATAAATGGCAAAGAGCTTGCTAAAGAAATTAGAGAAGAATTAAAAGTAGAAGTAGATAAATTAAAAGAAAAAGGTATTGTACCCAAATTAGCTGTAGTAATGGTTGGCAATGATAGTGCTTCACAGGTATATGTAAAAAATAAATCAAAAGCTTGCGAAAAAGCAGGGATAGAATTTGAAGAGTTTCTTTTTGATGAAAATACATCAGAAGATAAGCTTTTAAAAACAATTGATAATTTGAATGCTGATAAAAGTATTCATGGAATACTCTTACAAAGTCCTATACCTAAACATATAGATATTCAAAAAGCTTTTCAAAGAATTTTACCAGAAAAAGATGTAGATGGATTTAATGCAGTAAATGTTGGAAAATTAGCAATTGGTTTAGATGCATTTATTTCTTGCACACCTTATGGAATTGTTAAAATGCTTGAAGCATATAATATAGAAACAGAGGGAAAAAATGTTGTTATTTTAGGTAGAAGTAATATTGTTGGAAAACCTTTAATACAATGTATGCTAAATAAAAATGCAACAGTAACGGTATGTCATTCAAAAACTAAAAATATTAAAGAAATAACAAAAAATGCAGATATAATAATTGCTGCTATAGGAAAGCCTAAATTTGTTACTAGTGATATGGTAAAAGATGGTGCTGTTGTAATTGATGTAGGGATAAATAGATTGGATAATGGAAAATTATGTGGAGATGTAGATTATGAAAATATATTTCCAAAAGCTAGCTATATTACACCAGTTCCAGGTGGGGTTGGACCAATGACAATTGCAATGCTTATAAATAATGTTGTAAAAGCAGCTAAAGATAGTATTAAAGAATAATAATTAAATACAAAATTATAAATATTATGAAAATTAAATAAAGGGGCATAAGTTTTAAACTTATGCTCTTTTTGTGGTAAACGTAAGTTTTTAGAAGTTTTTTAATTAAATATTAACCAATGAAGATTAGTTATATGAAAAAGTATAGAGAAAAGGCGGTTAAATGGAAAAAGAATATAATATATGGTTTTCAAAGTTAAAGTTATCAAATAATGCTAAACTAAAGTTATTAAATCATTTTGTAACTCCTAAAAATATATGGAATTTAACAGAAAAAGATTTAAGATATTTTGGTTTAGAAAATGAAAAGATTTCTGAAATTTTGAGTGTGAAAAATAGAATAAATTTAGAAAATGAATTAAAATATATCGAAAACAATAGTATCTATATTTATAATTGCAATGAGAATAATTATCCTGAAAAATTAAAGAATATAAAAGATAGACCAGTAGTAATATATATAAAGGGAAATACAAAACTTTTATCAGAGGAAATGATAGCAATGGTTGGAAGTAGGAATGCTAGTGAATATGGAAAAAAAGTTGCAATATCAATTGCAAGAGAATTATCAAATAACAATATTGGAATTGTTAGTGGACTTGCAAATGGAATTGATAAGTATTCACATATTGGAGCTTTACTTGGAAAATGTAAGAAAACAGTTGCTGTTTTAGGAAATGGTATAAGGGATAATAAAATTTATCCAAAAGAAAATATAAAGTTATATGAAGAAATTTTAAAAAATGATGGTTGTGTAATTTCTGAATATTCTATAGATTCAAATGCAGAAAGATGGCATTTTCCAGCAAGAAATAGAATAATAAGTGGTATAAGTGATAAGATAATTGTTGTAGAAGCAGGATTAAATAGTGGAAGCTTTATAACTGTTGATTTTGCATTAGAACAGGGAAAAGATGTGTATGCTGTACCTGGTGGAATATATTCAAAACAATCTGCTGGTTGCAATAAATTGATTAAAGAAGGTGCAGAACCAATATTAAGTGTAAAAGATGTATTGAATTTCTAAAATTTTTTTATTCATATTCGAAAGCTTATTTCAAAACTTATAGTTATGCTATATAAAACTAAATTTTAAACAATTATTAAATTTATTAAAAAAGCTTTATATTTTACAAATTTATGGTATAATACCATTGTATATTTAAAACTATACTAAAAGGAGGAAATATGAGTTCAAACGGAAAAAATGGCGAAACACGAAGATTTAAAACAACAGAAACAAATAAAAAAACTAAAAAGAATATTAATAAAGATGAGACAACAGTTATCGGAACAGATAAAGTAAAAAATTCAAAAAATGGTAAAAAGAAATTCAAATATAGACATCCTAGAATTGCAACTTGCATAAAGATATTTTTAGTTATATTTATGTTACTTGTAATAGTTGGTGGTGGAATTTTAGCAGGAACATTCTTTGGTCTTTTTGGAGATGAACTAAAAATTAGTGAGGATGAACTTGTTATAAAATTTGAAAATTCTACTGTTTATGATAAAAATGGTAATGAAATTGCATCATTAAGTAGTGGAGAAAAAAGAAAATGTGTAAGTTTATCAGATATGGCAGAATATTTGCCAAAAGCTTATGTTGCTATCGAAGATGAAAGATTTTATGAACACTCAGGTGTGGATATTTATAGAACAACATATGCAACTGTGAACTTTATAATGCATGCTGGAAATTCATCTTTTGGTGGTAGTACTATTACACAACAATTAGTAAAAAATATCACAAAAGAAAAAGATAATACAGCATTAGCAGGGGTTACAAGAAAAGTAAAAGAAATGGCAAAAGCAATTCAAGTTGAACATATACTTTCAAAGAGCCAAATTCTTGAATTATATTTAAATACTATATACATAGGTGGAAATGATATAAATGGTGTTGCTTTAGGTGCAATATATTATTTTGATAAAGATGTTAAAGATTTAAGTTTGGCAGAATGTGCATATTTAGCAGGTATAAATAATGCACCAGGAACATATAAGCCTTTTGAAGATTATGAAGGTAATCAAGAGAAAAAAGACAAAATGACAGAGAAAATAAAGAAAAGAACAAAGACTGTTTTAGCAAAAATGAAAGAAGTTGGATATATTCAAAATGAAGAAGAATATAATCAAGCTGTTGCAGATGTTGATAATGGATTAAATTTCAAACAAGGTGATGGAGCTAAAACAACGGTTGATGTTTCTTATCATACAGAAGCTGCTATAAATCAAATAAAGCAACAACTTATGGAAGAAAAAGGAATGTCTGCCGACATGGTTGATGTATATTTATATAGTAGTGGTTTAAAGATTTATACAACTCAAGATACAGACATTCAAAATAAAGTAGAAGAAGTAATTACAAGTACAGATTATAAGAGACAATCACCAAGTAAAAAGCAAACATCAATGGCAACAATGACAATAGTAGATCATACAACGGGTCAAGTAGTTGCTTGTGGTGCAGGAACTCAAGATGAACTTAAGAAGACAAAACTAGGTTATTTCAATTGGCCAACAAGTTTGAAAAAACAAACAGGTTCTTCAATGAAACCTATTTCAGTAATTGCACCAGGACTAGAAAGTGGAACAATTACAGCAGCAACAACTTTTTATGATGGAGCAACAGAATTTGGTGGTGGATATACTCCAAAAGAGTGGTATATAGGTTATAAAGGACTTATGAGTATGCGTCAAGCAATTGAAATATCAGCTAATATTCCTCATGTTAAAGCTTTATCTTTAATTGGTGTTGATAAATCAATCAAATTTTGTGAAAAAGTAGGAATTACAGGATTAAAAGATGAAGGATTAAGTTTAGCTTTAGGTGGATTAGATGATGGTGCATCATCACTTCAAATGGCAATGGCTTATGCTGCAATTGCAAATGATGGTGTATATATAGAGCCAACATTCTATACAAAAGTAGAAGATTCAAGTGGAAATGTAATATTAGAAGCAAAACAAGATTCAGAGCAAGTAATGTCAAAAGAAAATGCATTTATTGAAAAAAGTATTTTAACTGCACCAGTTACAGGAGCTAATGGTACAGCAACATATTGTAAAATTGCTGGAATGGATGTTGCAGCTAAAACAGGTACAACAAATGATAATTTTGATAGATGGCTTTGTGGATTTACTCCTTATTATACAGCAGCAACTTGGTATGGATATGAATATAGTGAAAAGGTTGTATTTTCAGGAAATCCAGCAGGAAAAATTTGGGATGCTGTAATGACTGATATTCATAAAGGATTAGAAGGAAAAGAGTTTGAAGAACCAGAAAATATAGTTGTAGCAGCAATATGTAATAAAACTGGAAAAGTAGCAGGTGGAAGTTGCTCAGAGGCTTATCCAGAAGTATTTGTAAAAGGTAGTGTTCCAGCAACATGTGAAGGACATACAAAATTAAAAATTTGTACAGAAACAAATAAAATAGCAAATGAATATTGTCCAGAAACTGAAGAAAGAACATATTCAGAATTACCACCAGAAGAAAAAAATGGAAGATGGTCAACTAACTATAATGGTGAATACAATATTCCAACAGAAACTTGTACAATTCATACAAAACCGGCCGAAACAAAACCTAACAAAGAACCAGAAAAACAGCCAGAAAAAGAACCAGAGAAAAATCCAAATACAAAGCCAAATACAAGCAATACAGCAAATACAACGAATACTACTAATACAACCAATACCAATAAACCAAATAATACAACAAATACAAGCAATACAACTAATACAACTAATACCAATAAAACAAATAATACAACAAATACAAGTAATACATCAAACACGACAAATACTACTAATACCACAACAGACACAGATGAAACTTAACTTTTTATAAATATTAGGAAAGTCTTTAAGACTTTCCTAATATATTAAAATTATATATAAATCTAAAAAAAGGAGAAAAACTTTGAAATTATATTTCTATAATACATTAACTAAAGAAAAGCAAGAATTTGAGCCATTAAAAGGCAATGAAGTTAGAATGTACACTTGTGGACCAACTGTGTATTATTTTGCACATATAGGAAATTTAAGAGCATATTTGTTTATGGATACATTAAGAAGAGTTTTAAAATATAATGGATATACTCTAAAACATGTGATGAATATTACTGATGTTGGACATTTAGTTTCTGATGCTGACGAAGGTGAAGACAAAATGTTAAAAGCAGCTAGAAGAGAAAATAAAAATCCTTATGAAATAGCAGAGTTCTACATGAAAGCATTTCTAAAAGATATTGATAAGTTGAATATAGACAGACCAGAAATAATTGCAAGAGCAACAGAACATATTGATGTTATGGAACAATATGTTAAGAAAATAATTGAAAATGGATATACATATCAAACTGATGATACAATTTATTTTGATACTTCAAAATTAAAAAATTATGGAATTTTATCAGGTAAAAAAATAGAGGACCAAAAGGCTGGAGCAAGGGTTGATTTTGATCAAAATAAGAAAAATATTTCTGATTTTGCACTTTGGATAAAAGCACCAGAAAATCATATTATGAAATGGGATACATTCTTTGGAAAATGTTATCCAGGTTGGCATTTAGAGTGTTCTGCAATGGGATATAAATATTTAGGAGAAGAGTTTGACATTCATACTGGTGGAATAGATCATATTCCAATTCATCATGAAAATGAAATTGCGCAAGCTCAAGGATTTTGTGGAAAAATTCCAGCAAGATTTTGGATGCATGTTAATTTCTTAACTGTAAATGGTGGAAAAATGTCAAAAAGCTTAAATAACTTATATACACTAGAAGATTTAAAAGAAAAAGGATATGAACCATTAACTTATAGAATGTTTAATTTTACTTCAAATTATAGAAATAAAATAAACTTTACTTGGGAAGCTATGGATGCTGCTAAAACAGCACTTAGTAGATTAAGAGAGGGATATTTAAAACATAGTGAAGGTACTGAAAAAGTTTCAGAAGAAGAGCTTTCTGAACTAGAAAATAGATTTCATGAAGCAATAAATGATGATTTAAATATGCCAATGGCGATGAGCATTGTTTGGGATATTATTAGAAAGCCAAATAAATCTAAAGATTATCAAAATTTATTATTAAAATTTGATGAAGTATTAGGTTTAGATTTGAAAAATTATCAAAAAGAAGAAAATGAAATTCCAGAAGATATTCAAGAACTAGTAAATCAAAGAAATGAAGCTAGAACTAATAAAAATTGGGCTGAATCTGATAGAATAAGAGATATTTTAATAACAAAAGGATATACTGTAAAAGATAGTAAAGAAGGTACAATAATAGAAAAGTAATTTTGGAGGAAGAAAAGATAAAATGAAATTGTTAGAGGAAAAAGACAAAAAGAGGTATACAGAATTTCTTGAAAGACACGAAAGATGTAATTTTCAACAATCTCTTGAATGGGGAAATGTAAAAACAAATTGGATAAAGGAAGTTATACTTTCAGAAGATAAAGAAGGAAATATTAGAGGTTCTTTGTGTGTATGGATTAGAAAAATTCCTTTGTTTGGAAATATAATGTATTCTGCAAGAGGACCAGTTTGTGATATTCATAATGAAGAAGTTTTACAAGATATTGTAGAAGGTGCAAATCTTCTTGCAAAAAAATATAATGCTTTTGTTCTTAGAATTGAACCAGACATAAAGAAAGAAGATACAATATTTAGAGATCTTATTACTAAAGTTGGTTTTGAAATAAAAGATGATAGCAAAGATTTTAAAGATGAAATACAACCAAGATTTGTATTTAGATTAGATATAAAAGATAAAACAGAAGATGAAATCTTTGCAAACTTTCATTCAAAAACAAGATATAATATAAGACTTGCTATAAAAAAAGGTGTTGAAGTAAAAGAAGGTACTAGAGAAGATTTAAAAGATTTTCATAGAATAATGGTAGAAACAGGAAAAAGAGATGATTTCATAATTAGATCTTTATCATATTTTGAAAAAATGTATGATGAATTAGTACCTAATGGACATATGAAGCTACTTATGGCATATTCAAATGGACAACCTATTGCCGGAATTATACCTATAATGTATGGTAATAAAGTTTGGTATTTGTATGGAGCTAGTAGCAATAGTCATAGAAACTTAATGCCAAATTATTTATTACAATGGACAATGATACAAGAAGCAATTGAAAGAAAGTGTGATGTATATGATTTTAGAGGTGTTTCTGGAGTTGTAGATGAAAATCACCCACAATATGGTTTATATAGATTTAAAAAGGGATTTAATGCAGAGTTTACAGAATTTATTGGAGAAATCTATATTCCATATAAACCATTGACTTATAAAATGTATAAGATGGCTGAAAAAGCATTTAGAACATTGAGGTCTTTTAAAAAGAAAATTTTAGGAAAATAAAATATGAAAAAATTAGAAATAAGTCGAAAAGATTTAAAGAATAATATTTCAATAATATTAAATAGAGCAAATAAATTTGGTAAAAATGATGACGGAAAAAAATTAAAAGTGATTGGTGTTGTTAAAGCAAATGGAATGGGCTTGCGGGCTAGTTGAATATGCTAAAACCTTACTAAATAATGGAATAACAATGCTTGCAGTTGCTAATGTTGAAGAAGCTGAAATATTAAGAAAAGCAGGAATACAAGAAAAAATTTTAATGTTAACACCAGTTTGCAATAAAAAAGAATTGAAACAATTGATTAACAATAATATAATTCTTACAATTGATAGTATAGAAAAATTAAATCTTGCTAAAGAAATTGCTAAAAAATATAATCAAGATATAGAAGTTCAAATAAAAATAGATACTGGTTTTGGAAGATACGGTTTTCTATATACTCAAATAGATGAAATCTTAGAACTGTTTAAATTAAATAAAATGGTTCGAATATCTGGAATGTATACACATTTTTCAAAACCAATTGATGAAAAGTGGACAAGGAAGCAATTTGATAGATTTTTATCTGTTATAGAAGCTGTAAGAAAAGCTGGATATGAGCCGGGAATGTTACATGCTTGTGAGAGCACAGCTTTTCTAAAATACAATTATATGTATTTAAATGCTGTAAGAATTGGGTCAGCATTTCAAGGTAGAACATTATTAAATGGAACAGGGCTTAAAAAAATAGGTACTTTTAAAACTTCTATAATAGAGATAAAAAATGTTCCAAAAGGATATAATATAAGTTATAGCAATGAATATAGAGTGAAGAAAAATTCTAAAATTGCAATTGTGCCAGTTGGATATATGGACGGACTTAATAGAAAGAATGCCAGAGATAGTTTTTCTTTGAAAGATAATATAATATCTATTTTAATAGAAATAAAAAAATTATTTAAAGATAATAATTTGAAAGCAACTATTGATGGTAAAAAATATCCAATTATAGGCAGATTAGGAATGTATCATGCAGTTATAGATATAACTGGTACTGATATTAAAGAGGATACAGAAGTTATACTAGATATTACACCACTACAAGCTAGTGAAAATATAAAAAGGGAGTATATTTAGATGGAAAAAAACAAGTCAAAAAATTTTTTTAGTAGAGTTCAATATGCAGTATTTAAAGTTGAGAAATATGGTGATTTTATTGAAGAAAAACCAAGTATTGCAATAAAATATATGCTTACATTGATTTTGATAATTTCATTGATATTAACAATAATGATGACTATTTCATTTACAAATTTAGCTAAAAAGGCTGAAAATTTTATAAAAAATTACTTAGTTGAATTTAATTTTGAAAATGATAAATTAAGTTTTTCAGAAGTTCAAGAAGCTTATGATGAAGAAGAAAATTTTTATTTTGTAGCAAATACGGAAGATATTTCAGAAAATGAGCTAAATAAATATAAAAATAAAGCAGCCGATGCAAAAATTTCATTAATTTTATTGTCTAATAAAGCAATTTTAAGTACAAACAATATATTTAATGAATTTACTTATTCAACCTTAAATTCAAATTTGAACTTGGATTCTTTAAATAAAGAAAAAGTTGTTGATGCACTTAATAATAATGGAATATTAAAACTTGGTGCTTCAATGTTTGGAGTTACTGGATTAAGCTTATATTTTACTGAAATAGTAAGTGTTGGAATGAATATTATACTATTATTTATATTTGGATATTTAATGTGTAAATTTATTTCAGTTCCATTAAATGCTGGAAATGTTTTTAATATTTCAGTATACTCAATTACATTATCAATAATTTTAGGCTTTGTGTATAATTTTGTAAATTATTTTGTACAATTTGAAATTCCATATTTTGATACATTGTATTTACTAATAGCTTATATTTATGTTGTTTCAGCAATATTTATCATAAAGTCAGACTTGTTAAAACAAAAAGTGGAATTACAAAAAATAGTTGAAGTTCAAAAAGAAGTAGCAAAAGAATTGCAAGAACAAAAAGAAAAAGATGAAGAAAAGAAAAAGCAAAAAGATGATGAAAAGCAAAAAGAAAATGAAGATAATAAGGAAGAAGAACCAGCAAATACAGAACCAGATGGTTCAGAAATATAGTATTTTATAGAAAGGAAGGATTAATAAATGGAAGATAAAAACAATAAGAAAAATAATAAAATTCCTGTTTGGCAATTTATTTTAGGAATTTTATTGGCAATTGTTGTTGTTATAGGTTCAATTTACATTATAAATAAATATAATAGTAAAAATGAAGAAAAAAAGTTAGCTTATACAGAATTAATCGAAACAATAAATGAAGATAAAGTCGAAAAAATAAAAATGACAACTGGAAGTAATTCAATAACAGTAACAATGAAAGGTGAAGGAGAAGAAAAGGATAGACAAAAAAATGTATTAGTTCCTAATATTCAAGCTTTTATTGAATTAGTACAAGAAAAAGTTGATAAAGATGGATTGAAAATAGATTTAACTCAAGAATCAGTTAATCCAGCATTAAAAATTATGGATACAGTATTTTCAATGCTACCAACAATTTTATTGCTTGCTTTAATAATTATGATGTTTAAAATGCAAGGTCTTGGTGGAGATAATGGCAAAATATACGGTGGTGAAGAAAATAAAAAAACTAACATAAAATTTGATGATGTTGCAGGTCTTGATGAAGAAAAAAATGAGTTGGTTGAAATAGTAGATTTTCTAAAAAAACCAAAAGCTTATTTAGATATGGGTGCAAAAATTCCTAGAGGAATTTTATTATATGGAAAGCCAGGTACTGGTAAGACTTTAATTGCTAAAGCTATTGCTGGTGAAGCTGGAGTACCATTTATTTCAATGAGTGGTTCTGAATTTATTGAAATGTTTGCTGGACTTGGAGCATCAAGAGTAAGAAAATTATTTGAAAAAGCTAAGAAAATGGCACCATGTATAATTTTTATTGATGAAATAGATGCTATTGGTTCAAGAAGAACAAGCAATAGTGGTGCTGAAACAGAAAATAATCAAACTTTAAATCAACTTTTAGTTGAGATGGATGGTTTTGAAAGTAATGAAACAATCATAGTATTAGCTGCTACAAATAGACCAGAAATGCTAGACAAAGCTCTTTTAAGACCAGGAAGATTTGATAGACAAATAACAGTTCCTGCACCAGATTTAAATGGTAGAGAAGAAATTTTAAAATTACATGCTAAAAACAAGAAATTTGATGACGATATAGACTTTAAAGGTATTGCGGGAGATACAGCAGGATTTACAGGAGCTGAACTTGCTAATGTATTAAATGAAGCTGCAATCATTGCTACAAGAAGAAAACATAAAAGTATCTCAAATCTAGATATTGAAGATGCAGTAAAGAAGATAACGGTTGGATTAGAAAAACATAATAGAGTAATTTCTGATAAAGATAAGAAACTAACAGCATATCATGAAGCTGGACATGCAATAGTAAGTAAATTCTTGGAAACACAAACAGATGTAAAAGAGGTTTCTATAATTCCAAGAGGTGTTGCTGGTGGATACACAATGTATAAGACTAATGAAGATAAGTTCTATGTATCAAAAACAGAATTATTGGAAAAAATGGTTGCTTTAATGGGTGGTAGAGCAGCAGAAAAAATAGCTCTAAACGAAATTTCAACAGGTGCTAGCAATGATATAGAAGTTGCAACTGGAATTGCAAAAGATATGCTTACAGTATATGGTATGAGTGATAGTTTAGGACCAGTTTCTTTAAAAGTTGATGACCCTTATGAATTACAAATTTTTGGTGAAGATGTAATAGATGAAGTAGGAAATCAAATCAAAATTTTAATAGATAATGCATATATAACAGCTCAAAAGATTTTATCTGAACATATGGACATATTAGATGCTGTTGCTCAAACTTTATTAGAAAAAGAAAAAATTACAGCAGAAGAATTTGATAAATTCTTTGAAAATATGTAGGAAAATTATATATTGAGTTTGATGTTAAATAAAAGCAATGTTTGCGAAATTTATTATGGAATTTTACAAATATTGCTTTTGACATTATGTAAATTATGTGTTATAATTTTTTTATGTACGTTTATACAAATTTTTTGTTTTGGCTTTGGCCAGAAAGGACTTATTATGTTGACTAGAGAAAAAATTGAACGTAGATATGGCAAAGATGCTGTGCAAGGTTCGGTAGGACCAATCGTAACAGCTGATACGTGGTCTATGTTGGCTTCGTACCGGTACCAATTGTACAAAATTTTGATCAATGATGATAGCACAGACAAGTGCTTCGTAACAGCAATAGCATATGGGCAGTATACCAAAGATGCTAGATTAGCATTTGGTGCTATTGACAAAGAAGATGGTCAAAAAACGGCACATCTGGTACTTGTAAAAGATGGTTGGATTTTTGATCCGAATAACAAGCTCCATGTACGCGAGGATGTGTACAAAGAAATGTTTGGATGGGAGCTTTATCAGAAGCAATTTGTACCCAAACAGGGGAAGGCGCGAGAGTTCCTGAACCATATTCTTTTTGGTGGCTATCGTGATTGGTGCTCCAAAAACAATGTGGAGATGGTGGTAGACATGTTCTAATTTTCTGGCAAAGCAAAAAAAGTAGGGAGAGTTCCCTAAAGATGGCAAAAGTGGCGAGTCGAAAGACCCGCCATTTTTGCGTATATTAGAAACTAATATATAAAATCCTAATTTTGTGAGAATTTTTGTTTCACACAATCGATTTTAGTTTGTTCAGCAGGTTGTGTTTTATACCAACCTTTATCAGCCATCATATTATATATTTTATTTTGTATATCTAAACTTTCATTAAGTGCTTCTTTAAAAGCTTCGTGAACTTCAGCAGTTGATGATTCAATAGCACCATGCATATACAAATCACATACACCTTTTATAATTAAAAGTTCTTTTTCCATTAAACTTTGGTCGTCCATAGTATAAGCCTCCTTTATAGTAAATTTAAAAATTTTTGAAAAATTTGATTGTGTTTTTCTTCTAATTGCTCAATGTAGGTTCCAAGAGAAAGGTCCTTAATTTGTTCAGCAGTATATTTACTGCATGTTTTCATAAATTGTTCATGTCCTAACGCATCTTCTACATATAAAAGTTCTTTACAAGTCATAAATTTGCACCTCCTAAAGATTAATGTTTCCATAGTGCAAAAATATATACTAATAATTTGAATATGTGCAATATTGTAATTGAAAAAATAAAAACTCTTCAATTTAGAAGAGTTTATTGTAAATTTATTGGAAGAGATATTTCTTTATCTTTTAAGTAATTTAGATTTCCACTATCAGTTGTGAATTTGAATATTATTTTATAAGAGTATAACTCTTGTGTTTTTTTGGCAAATTTTTTATTTATTTTATTATTTCCATATTTCCCATCACCAATTACAGGAAAACCAATATGTGCAAGATGTGCTCTAATTTGATGTGTTCTACCAGTGTGTAAATTTATATCTAATATGGAATAATTTTCTTTGTAGTTTGTATTAATAACATTATAATCTGTTAATATTTCTAGATAATTTTTTTGTGGTGTATCAGAAATATATACTAAATTCTTTTTGCTATCTTTGAATAAATATGCTTTTAAATTTGCTGATTTATTTTTAGGAATTCCAAAAACTTTAGCAAGATAATGTTTTTCAATTTCTTTATTTTTAAATTTTTGTAATAAGATGGAAAGGGAATCATTATTTTTTGCAAATATAACAAGACCTTTAGTATTTCTATCAATCCTATGACAAGGTTCTAAAAAAATGTTTTCAGTATTTTTAAAAATTTGTTTTTTTAAGATATCAGTTAAACAATATGTGTCATTTGAATTTTCTGTTACTGAAATATTTTCTGGTTTGTTTACTATTAAAATATTTTTATCTTCATAAATAACTGGAATTTGAGGTATATTTTCTAATATTGAATCCACAATATAAATACATACTTCATCTCCTTCATGAAGTACATTATTTTCAGATGTTTTAATTCCATTTATTCTGATATCTTTTTTTCTTAAAGCCTTGTAAAGTTGATTAGGGCTTAAATTTGGAAATGAATCAAGTATAAAGCGATTCAAATTTTTTCCATCATATTTATTATTAACAATTAAATTTCTCATAATGATATTATAAAAGAGAATGGATATTTACGCAAGAGAAATCATTGCATTTTATGATAAAAAAGTGAATTTATACTATTGTCATAATGAATAGCTTTTGTTTGTAAAATACTTGAAAAAAATCTTTAAATATGATAGAATTCAAAATGCAATAAGAAGATTTAACAAAATCTTATAAATTTAGCAAACATTACATAATATATAATGTTAAAACAACATATTTTAAATAGGAGGTTTAAAATGAGAGATTATTTAGAAATTGAAGATGTTAAAGCTTTAGAAATTTTAGATTCAAGAGGAAATCCAACAGTTCAAGTAGAAGTAACAACTTTTGGAGGATTTAGCGGTGTTGCTATGGTTCCTTCAGGTGCATCTACAGGAAGTTTTGAAGCAGTTGAATTAAGAGATGGAGATGCTTCAAGATATTTAGGAAAAGGTGTTTTAAAAGCTGTTGAAAATGTAAACACAATAATCAAAGATAAAATAATTGGTATGAATGTTTATGATCAAGTAACACTTGATAAAACTTTAATAGAATTAGATGGAACAGATAATAAAGCAAAATTAGGAGCTAATGCTACATTAGGTGTTTCTTTAGCAGTTGCTAAAGCAGCAGCAGCTTCTTTAGGAATGGAATTATATCAATACATTGGTGGAACAAATGCAAAAGTATTACCAACACCAATGATGAACATCATGAATGGTGGTAAACATGCTGATAGTACATTAAGTGTACAAGAATTCATGATTATGCCAGTTGGAGCAAAAACATTCTCAGAATGCTTAAGAATGTGCTGTGAAATTTATCACAACTTAAAGAAAGTTTTAAAATCAAAAGGATTAGCAACAGGTGTTGGTGATGAAGGTGGCTTCGCACCAAATGTTAAAGATGAAGATGAAGCTTTAGCTTTAATCGTAGAAGCTATTGAAAAAGCTGGATACAAACCAGGAGAAGAAGTTTGCTTAGCATTAGACGTTGCTGCAACAGAAATGTATGATGAAGCTAAGAAAATTGGAAAAGATGGATTATATCACTTCTGGAAAATCGGTGTTACAAAGAACACAGAAGAAATGATTGAATTCTATGAAGATTTAGTAAATAGATATCCAATTATCTCAATTGAAGATGGATTAGCAGAAGAAGATTGGGATGGATGGAAAATCTTAACAGAAAGATTAGGAAATAGAATCCAATTAGTTGGTGATGATTTATTTGTTACAAATATTAAGAGATTACAAAAAGGTATTGATTTAGGAGTTTCTAACAGTATTTTAATCAAATTAAATCAAATTGGTACTTTAACAGAAACATTAGATGCAATCGAATTAGCTAAGAAAAATGGAATGACAGCTGTTGTATCACATAGAAGTGGTGAAACAGAAGATACAACATTAGCTGATGTTGCAGTTGCAACAAACGCAGGACAAATCAAAACAGGTGCTCCTTGCAGAACAGATAGAGTTGCAAAATACAATAGACTATTAAATATTGAAGATCAATTAGCTGACACAGCAATTTATTCAGGAAGAAATAGTTTGAAAAGATAATTGAATTAATATTATAAAATGAAATACACTGAGTTATCAGTGTATTTTTTTGTGTAAAAAAATCTTTAAGTAATAAACTTAAAGACTTTTAATATTTATAGAAATTCTATCATTACTAAGGGGTGAAGTCAACTATTCTAAGAAAAATTTAAAAATAATATAAACTAAATTTTAGAAGATATGCTGTAATACATATTATTTCAATGTTTTTTGATTATCTTTAAGTTTATTACTTAAAGATAAATCCATAAAAAATAAAGAGGAAGTCAATGACAAAGTTATATTTAGTAAAAG